>NZ_DDRM01000040.1:4766-5011 GCF_002343105.1 Brevundimonas sp. UBA2416 | reverse complement strand
TCGGCGCCGGCGGCGAAGGCCTTGTCGCCCGACCCGGTCAGGATCACGCAGCGGACGCTGTCGTCGTGTTCGACGGCGTCGAGAAAGTCCGACAGGTCCTTGAACAGGGCCGAGTTGAGGGCGTTGAGCGCCTCGGGCCGGTTCAGGGTCACCAGCGCATAGCCGTCGGCGTGGCGTTCGATGAGGAGGGTGGAATAGGTGTCGGCCATGGGGCGGGCTCCGAAGGAGTGGCTAGTGGCTAGTGG
>NZ_DDRM01000040.1:0-4658 GCF_002343105.1 Brevundimonas sp. UBA2416 | reverse complement strand
GCTAGTGGCTAGTGGCTAGTGGCTGGTGAGCGGTGCGTCCAGATTTGGCAGAGATTTCGTCGGCGGCCGGAGCCTGGCGCCTACCCGCTAACCCACTAGCCACAAGCCACTAGCCACTAGCCACTCTACCGCCGCGGGATCAGCGCCAGCGTCAAACCGGCCCGCAGCAGTTCCGCACTCACCACCATGGCCAGAAGGGCATTGGCGGCGATGACCTGACCGCGCGCGCCGGACAGGTCGAGGCTCCAGCCGAACAGGGAGGCGAAGGCCAGCGCCGCCGCCGCTGACAGGGCCAGACCGATCAGCAGCATCAGGGCGACATGGCTGGCCTTCAGCGCCGCGTCGAGCGTCGGGCCCTCGTCCAGCACGCGGGCGCGGCGGCGGAACAGCCAGGCGATCAGGCCGGTGGCCACGGTCTCGGCGAGGATGATCACGGCCAGGGCGCCGAGGAACCAGAGGGCCAGGCCGCCGGTCTCGCCGCGGCGCATCTGCTGCAGGAAATGGCCGAAATAGGCGCCCCAGACGGCGAGGCCGACAATCAGGCTGATCCAGAGGTGGGTGCGGCGGTGGGTCATGGGACGGTAGTGGCTAGTGGTTAGTGGTTGGCCGGCGGGCCGGGCGAGGCGCGGTTGGTGTCGCCCTTCCGCCGCCAGAGATGCGGCAATCACTAGCCACTAACCACTCGCCACTCATCTTTTCTGGCAGATCGGGCACCAGAAGGTCGAGCGACCGCCCTGGACGGTGCGTTTGACGACGCCGGCGCATCCCTCTGCGAGGCACGGCTGGCCCTCGCGGCCGTAGACGTCGAACCGGTGCTGGAAATAGCCCTGGCCGCCGTCGGCGTTGGCGAAATCCTTCAGGGTCGAGCCGCCGGCGATGATGGCCTCGCCGAGGACATCGCGGACCACGGCGGCGAGGGTTTCGAGGCGGGGCTTCGACACCTTGCCCGCCGCGATCAGGGGCGAGATGCGGGCGCGATAGAGGGCCTCGCAGACGTAGATGTTGCCGAGGCCCGCAACGACGCGCTGGTCCAGCAGGCTGACCTTGATGTTCTGCTTCTTGCCGGAGAAGGCCTCGGCCAGATGCGCGCCGGAGAAGCCGTTGCCGAGCGGTTCGGGGCCGAGGGCGGCGAACCACGGATGGGCCTCGACCCCCACGGTCGGGATCAGTCCCATGAAGCCGAAGCGGCGGGCGTCGGCGAAACCGACGCGCGTCGTGACGGCGCCGCGCACGGCGCAGAGGCTCATATGCTCATGCTTGCCGGCGATGGGCGCGGCCTCCTCGAACTCGCCCAGCTGTTCGCCGTCGAGCGTGAAGCGGCCGGTCATGCCGAGGTGGCTGACCCAGGACTCGCCGGTCGACAGCGGCATGAGCAGATATTTGGCGCGGCGGTCGATCCGTTCGACGATCGCGCCTTCCAGCCGCTCGGGGAAGCGGTCGGGAAAGGGAAAGCGCAGGTCCGGCCGGTTCTGGCGCACCCGCGTCAGGCGCGCCCCGGTCAGGACGGGCTCAAGGCCGCGACGGACGGTTTCGACCTCGGGGAGTTCGGGCATGGGAGGGGGTCTGGCGCAGTGGATGAAGGAGTGGCTAGTGGCTAGTGGTTAGTGGCTGGCCGCCGCCTGTGCGGGAGCGCGGTCCGCGCCGCCCTTCCGCCGTCAGAGAGGCGGCGATCACTAACCACTAGCCACTAATCACTTTTCACCCCGCCTTGTACCCATCGTGGCACGCTTGGCAGCTCGCCCGCACCACGGCCCATTGGGCGGCGAAGGCGGCGGCGTCCTCGCCGGCGGCCAGTTCGGCGAGCCGGTCGGCGGCCGCGGCGTAGTCGGCGGCCTTCGCGTCGAAGCCGGCGCGGTCGCTCCAGATTTCAGGCCTGGCGTTGGTGCGCACGCCCGCCTCGGAGCCACTGCCGGCCGGGAAGGCGCCGGGGACGGCATGGGCCCAGCGCGACAGGGCGCGGGTCGGGAAGCGCTGGCTGGCGATCGGCTGGCCGGCGTCGATCGCCGCCTTGATGGAGCCCATGGCCACGCCCGACAGCATCATCGCCGCCTGCCGCGCCTCGACCGTGTCCGCCAGGGGCGAACGCGCGTCCCGGGCGCCGGCCGCGCCGCCGAGACACAGCAGGCCGATCACCGTGGCTGTCATGATCCGCTTCATCGTGTCTCTCCCCTTTTGAGGTGAGGCTCCGCCGGGGAAGGGCAGGTGTCAATGGAGGGGGGAGTGGCGAGTGGTTAGTGGCTAGTGGCTGGCCAGCACCGGTGTCGTGGCTCAGCCCGCGCCGCCCTTCCGCCGGCAGAGACGCTGTAATCACTAACCACTAGCCACTAACCACTTTCTCCGCTTACCTCCGCCCCACGAGGGAGAGGGAACCCCATATGACCGACACACCCGCGAGCGCGCCCGTGAGCGGCGTCAAACGGATCGAGCTGACGCTGCGCGCCCTGGTGCTGGGCTGTTTGCTGGCCGTCGTCTTCACCGCCGCCAACACCTATCTGGGTCTGAAGGTCGGGTTGACCTTCGCCTCGGCCATCCCTGCGGCGGTCATCTCCATGGCCATCCTGCGGATGTTCAAGGACTCGACCATCTGGGAGAATATGACCGTCCAGACCGTGGCCTCGGTCGGCGGGGCCATGAGCGCGATCATCTTCGTCCTGCCCGGACTGGTCATGGTCGGTTGGTGGCTGGAGTTCCCGTTCTGGGAGTCGGTGCTGATCTGCACCTTCGGCGGCGTGCTGGGCGTGACCTTCTCAATTCCCTTGCGCCGGGCGCTGGTGGTCCAGGGCGGCCTGCCCTACCCGGAAGGCCGCGCGGCGGCCGAGGTGCTGACCGTCGGATCGCGCGGGGCCGAACAGACCGAGAGCGCGGTGCGCGAGAACGCCTCGGGCCTGTGGGTCGTGATCACCGGGGCGGTGGTCTCGGCGGGCTATGCCCTGCTGGTCGCGGGCCGGGTGTTCGCGGCGGAAGCGACACGGTTCATCAAATTGCCGGCGACGCTGGGCGGCGGGGCCACGGGCATGGGCTTCAGCATGCAGTTCGCGCTGCTGGGCGCGGGCCATCTGATCGGTCTGGCCGTGGGCCTGGCCCAGCTGTTCGGCCTGCTGCTGGCCTGGGGGATCGCCGTGCCGATCCTGACCAGCCCCGAGACCATCGCCTGGATGACCGCCAACGGCATCCCCTCCATCGCCTCGACCATCGAGGCCGGCGCGCCGGCCGAGGAACTGGCCATGACGACCTGGAGCCGCGAGGTGCGGCTGATGGGCGCCGGCGTCATCGGCGTCGCGGCCATCTGGACCCTGATCAAACTGGCCGGGCCGCTGATCGGCGGACTGGCCTCGGCCCTGGCCGACAACCGCCGCCGTCAGGGTGGCGAGGTGCTGGACCGGACCGAGCAGGACATTCCGATCAATATCGTCGCCGGCCTGTCCGTCGCCTGTCTGATCGGGATCGGCGGGCTGCTGGCCTGGTTCGCCCAGGGCAATCCGACGCTGGCGGGCTCGACGGCCATGCTGGTCGGCGGCGGCCTGATCTACGTCGTCTTCATCGGCTTCGCCGTGGCCGCCATCTGCGGCTACATGGCCGGGCTGATCGGGTCATCCAACAGCCCGGTGTCGGGCGTGGGCATCCTGGCCATCGTCATCGCCTCGCTGCTGATGCTGGGCGTGCTGGCGGTGGCCGGCCTGCCCGCCGACCCTTCGGTGATCGCCTTTGCCCTGATCGTGACGGCGATCGTCTTCGCCGTCGCCGTGATCGCCAACGACAACCTTCAGGATCTGAAGACCGCCCAGCTGATCCACGCCTCGCCGTGGCGCCAGCAGACGGCCCTGATCGTGGGCGTCGGCGCGGGCGCCCTGGTCATTCCCCTGATCCTGAACCTGCTGAACCAGGCCTTCGGTTTCGAGGGCGGGCCGGCCGGGATCGCCGACGAGCCTCTGGCGGCGCCCCAGGCGACGCTGATCTCGGCCCTGGGGCGCGGCGTCATCGGCGGCGATCTGCGCTGGGATCTGATCGGTCTCGGCGCGGCGATCGGCGTGGTCATCATCATTCTGGACGCCGTGCTGAGCGGCGCGACCAAGGGCAGGATGAAGCTGCCGCCGCTGGCCGTGGGCATCGGCTTCTATCTGCCGGCCGCCGTGACCACCATGCTGGTGGTCGGGGCGGTGTGCGGCTGGCTGTATGACAAGGCGATCAAGACCACGCGGTTCGCCGACGTCGGTCGCCGGATGGGGGTCCTGCTGGCGTCGGGCCTGATCGTCGGCGAGAGCCTGTTCCTGGTCATGACGGCCGGGGTCATCGTCTCGACCGACAATGAGGCGCCCTTCGCCATGCTGCCCGAGGGTTCGACCTGGCCGGCCATGACGGCGGGGATCGCGGTCTTCGTGGTGCTGACGCTGATCCTGTACAGCTGGGTGCGGAGCCGGTCAGCGAAAGTCTGACGCCGCCCTCTCGTCGCCGCTTTCCTCGGCGATAGAACCGCCGTTACGCCGGTGCGTGTTCGTCACGCACTGGCGTTTCCGCGTGCGCCCCTGTATGAGGCGCGCGCTCCCCGCACCGTCGCCTGAACCCAGCCGCCGCCCCAGACTTTCGACCGGGCCGGCCGCCTTGCACGTCTGATAGTCAAATGAATCTGCGCAACGTCGCCATCATCGCCCACGTCGACC
>NZ_DDRM01000018.1:95879-96027 GCF_002343105.1 Brevundimonas sp. UBA2416 | reverse complement strand
CACGTCCATATAGCCCTCGACCACCACAATGGCCTGATCGCTCTTCGACTCGGCCCCGAGGATGCGCCGCGCCTCGGGCAGGCCGTAAAGGGTCGCGCCCTTGTGGAAGAGCGGGCTCTCCGGACCGTTCAGATATTTGGCGCGGTCG
>NZ_DDRM01000018.1:95220-95679 GCF_002343105.1 Brevundimonas sp. UBA2416 | reverse complement strand
AGGATCGGGAACATCAGCCGGTCGCGGAACCGGTCATAGGGCTGGCCGCCGCCCTCGGGCGCGATCAGCATCCCGGCCTCGACGAGGTCGCCCGGCCTGGCGCCCCGCTGGACGAGGGCGGCCTTCAGCCCCTCGCGATCGTTGGGCGCATAGCCCAGCCCGAACCGCTCCCACTGGTCTTCGGGCAGGCCGCGTTTCTCGAGATATTCCCGCGCCGCCTTGCCCGGCGAGCGGCGCAGATTGGCGGCGAACCATTTCTGGGCCAGGTCCATCCAGTCGGTCAGGCCCTGCTTCTTCGCCTCGCGTTCAGCGGCCTGCGGATCCTCGGCCGGCAGGGCCATGCCCGCCTCCCCCGCCAGCCGCTGCACCGCCTCGACGAAGCTGAGCCGCTCGGTCTCCTGCAGGAAACTGATGACGTCGCCGTGCTTGCCCGACGAGAAGTCGTGGAAGAAGCCCTTG
>NZ_DDRM01000018.1:93841-95132 GCF_002343105.1 Brevundimonas sp. UBA2416 | reverse complement strand
GTCGTGGAAGAAGCCCTTGTCGTCATTGACGAAGAAGGACGGCGACTTCTCTTTCGTGAACGGCGACAGGCCGACGTATTCGCGTCCCTGACGCTTGAGTTTCACCGTCCGCCCGATGATGTCGGACGGCCGAAGGCGGGCCTTCAGTTCTTCAAGGAAGCGGTCGTCGAAGCGCACCTGCGCCTTATAGCGCGCGACTCACCGGTTTGGGCGCATTTACCTTTCGTTAACCAGAAAGGCCAAAGCGCGGCAGTAACCGCCTGAATATGTACACAGTTTTCTTGTTGAACAGGAACTGTCCACAGACCTGTGGATTAACCGCATAGCCGTCCCGGAAGCGGGCGGAGACAGGCGGGCCCGCAGCGAAGACCGCGGACCCGTCCGAGAATGAAAGCCGGCCCATGTTCATGACCATCGCCCGCCCGGCGGTGGAGCCCCAAGGCCCCGACTCCGTCGCCGTCCCCGGTTCCCCCGCCATTCACGAACTGTCGCCGCGCGCCCTGCACGCGCGCCTGCTTCAGAACGCGGCGCTGCGGCGGATGCGCGGCGCCGAGCGGCTGCGGAGCAACCGGCTCGAAGACGCCGACTACTGGCTTCACGCCGCGCCGGTGGCCGTGCGCAAGGCCTGCGCCCTGCGGGAAGAGAAGAGCTTCGCCCCGCTTCCCTGAGTCGATCAGCCTTACCGCCAGGCCGCGCCGGTGATCGCGCCCTGGCGGCCGACCTCATAGACGGCGCTCATGGATTCCACGCTGAAGTCCAGCGCGGAGACCTCGTAGTCGTCCGGCAGGGCGGCGTATCGGAAGAACAGGTCATTGTGGTCGGCGAAGGCGCGGTTGCCGGCCAGCGTCGTCACCAGCGAGGCCCTCAACAGGACGTCGATACTGCGGCCCAGCACGCCCTGCGGGGTATCGCGGGTGATGGCAAAGCTCGGGTTCGTCCGGCCGTTGACGACGACATAAAAGCGCGCCGCGCGCAGGGTCCCCGAGGGCTCGCGGAAGGACCAGAGGGTTTCCGGCACAGCGAGGAAGGGCGTGGTCACGCCCCCGTCAACATGCATCTCCTCGAAGGCCAGACCCGCGTTGTCGGAGGGTATCAGCACCGGCGGGAAGGCGCCGGGAATGCTGGCCGATGCGATCAGGACATTCCGGAACAGCGCCAGGGCTTCCGGCGAGGCCTGGGTCGCTATGGCGCCCAGGTCCCAGCTGACGCCGCGCTGGGAATCCAGGTCGGTCGTGGCCACCAGCAGGACGCGGCCCTTGGCGTATTCCGCCGCCACGGCCGCCAGCAGGGC
>NZ_DDRM01000018.1:93125-93740 GCF_002343105.1 Brevundimonas sp. UBA2416 | reverse complement strand
GCCGCCACGGCCGCCAGCAGGGCCTCGTCCACATAGCGTTCGACAAGGGCGCGCAGTGGCTCCGCCCGATAGATTCCGGAGCCGACAAGGGCGGCGAGCCCCTGGGGCTGCAACAGCCCGGCGGCCGCGCCGCCGGTATAGGCGTCCGCCAGTTCGTCGTCATAGGCCGGGCCCAGAAACACGAACGGGGCTGCAAGCGCGCCGGTCGAGACCCCGGTGACAACCTCGAAGTCCGGCCGTTCCCCCGTCTCGCTCCAGCCCTTCATCAGGCCGGCCGTAAAGGCCCCGTTGGAGCCGCCGCCGGACAGGGCGATGAAGTCCAGCCGTCCGTCCGGCCCGACCGGCACGCCCTCGCGAAAGGCCTGCTGGAAGAGGGCCGCGCGGTCCCTGGCGTCGAGGTAGACCCGGATCGGATGTCCCGGCGCGGAAACCAGCCCCATCGGCCGGGCGCCCTCACGGTCCTGGGCATCGAAAGCCGAGCGAGCGCCGCTGGCGCACCCGCCAAGCGCAAGAAACAGGCACATGAGAAAGAGGATGCGGACGTTCACGCAGCACCCCTAGCATGGGCGGGCGACAGGCGGATGAAATGTCTGCGGGTCGGCGGGGCGAGCCCGG
>NZ_DDRM01000018.1:92792-92974 GCF_002343105.1 Brevundimonas sp. UBA2416 | reverse complement strand
CGACCGGAAGCCGTGGCTGTCCGACCGGGCTTCGCGGGCTAGCCGTTCATCGAGTCCGCGAACCGCTGGAACAGATACAGGCTGTCGGTCGGTCCCGGCGACGCCTCCGGGTGATGCTGCACGCTGAACACCGGACGGTTCTTCAGGGCGATGCCGCAGTTGGTGCCGTCGAACAGGCTGAC
>NZ_DDRM01000018.1:81053-92572 GCF_002343105.1 Brevundimonas sp. UBA2416 | reverse complement strand
ACACGATCTCGACCTTGCCGGTGGTAAGATCCTTGACCGGATGGTTGGCCCCGTGGTGGCCCTGATCCATCTTGATCGTCTTCGCCCCCAGCGCCAGGGCCAGCATCTGGTGACCGAGGCAGATGCCGAACAGGGGCGTGCCGCTGTCGACCAGTTTGCGAATCTCCGGCACCGCATAGACGCCCGTCGCCGCCGGATCGCCCGGCCCGTTGGACAGGACCACGCCATCCGGCTTGCGCGCCAGAATGGCCTCAGCTGTCGTGTCGGCGGGCACCACGGTGATCTTCGCGCCGGTCGAGGCCAGCGCCCGCAGGATGTTGCGCTTCACGCCATAGTCGACAACGACCACCGACTTGTCGGCCGCATTCACCCGCGGATGGCCTTCCGGCCAGTCCCAGAGGCCCTCGTCCCAGTCGAACGACTGCAGGGTCGAGGCGTCCTTCGCCAGATCAAGACCGACCAGACCAGTCCAGGCGCGAGCCTGCGCGACCAAGGCCTCAAGGTCGAACTGGCCCGCC
This sequence comes from Brevundimonas sp. UBA2416, assembly GCF_002343105.1. Lineage (NCBI taxonomy): Bacteria > Pseudomonadati > Pseudomonadota > Alphaproteobacteria > Caulobacterales > Caulobacteraceae > Brevundimonas > Brevundimonas sp. UBA2416. The sequence goes on along the minus strand of NZ_DDRM01000018.1, from coordinate 92,054 downwards.
GGGTCATGGGCGATCACGGCGTGGGGGGCGCCCATGTCGCGGATGCGGGCGGTCAGGGCGCGCGTGTCCACGCCGGAGAGACCGACCACGCCGCGCCGCTTCATCCAGTCGTCGAAATCGCTCTCGCTGCGCCAGTTGGCCGGATCGGTCGGGGCGTCGCGGAAGATCGCGCCGCGCGCCGAGGTGTCCGAGCCGCCGCCGATCTGCTCGACGTCCTCGACATTGGTCCCGGTGTTGCCGACGTGCGGGAAGGTGAAGGCCAGGATCTGGCTCATATAGGACGGGTCGGTCAGGATCTCCTGATACCCGGTCATGGCGGTGTTGAAGACCACCTCGCCGAGCGCCGTACCGACGGCGCCGCAGCCGATGCCTTGCAGGATGGTGCCGTCCGCGAGCGCGAGCACGCCGGTGACGCCGGGAAGGAGTTTGGTGGTCATGGGGCGCTCTCTATCACCGAATCCCGGCGAGCAAACGGCGCGTTTGCTAGTGAGCCCCCGCCGCCGGGTCAACCGGGTTCTCGGGCTTGCCCCGCATGAAGGCGAACCAGGCTCCGCTGGTAACGACGAAGAAGATCGCCGTCGGCAGGATATAGCCCGGCGCCGCGGCGGCCACGGCGGCCGTGGCGAACAGCAGTCCCAGCGCCGCGATGAACCGGGCCCGGGTCCAGCGGGCCAGCCGGAACAGGGAGGCGGAACAGAGGCCGTAGACCACAAGGCTCAGCACCGAGGTGACGCCCACCAGCATGCCGAATTGCCCCCCCAGGGTCGGCTGGCCGGACAGCACCGCCACGATGCTCATGATCGCCCCGCCCAGCAGGGGGTTGACGATCGGCGTCCGCTCGCCGTGACCGAACCCCGACGGCAGGTAGCCGGATCGTGCGGCGGCCCGGGCGGTCTCCCCGCCCAGCATCACCCAGCCGCTCAATGTTCCCACAGCCTTGATCACGGCGCAGGCCGCAACCGCCGCCCCGATCGAGGCTCCGAACACCCGCGCCGTCAGATCGGCATAGGGGCTGGAGGATTCGGCGAGAACGCCGGCCGGGATCACGCCGAACACCGCCACGCTGGCTGCGACATAGACGACAGCGGCCAGCAGCACCCCGGCGATCGAGGCCCGGCCGACATCACGCGCCGGGTTCCGCACGCGGGCCGACAGGACCGCCGCGGTCTCCACTCCCAGGAAGGCCCAGAAGATCAGGGCGAGGGAGGCGGGCACGCTTTCGGCCAGACTGTTTCCCGACGGGCTCCACGACGCCGCGAAGGTCTCGCCGTTGAAAGCCGAGATTCCGGCCGCCACCGCGATCACGAGCGGGACAAGGCCGACGATCAGCGCAAGGGCCGCGAACCGCGACGCCGCCCGCGCCCCCAGAATATAGGCGCCCGTCGTCAGCCAGATCAGGCCGAGATTGCAGAAGGTGGCGGCGACCGGCTCCTTCAGAACCGGAAAAAAGAAGCCGAGGTAGCCCGTCGCCGCGACCGCTATGGCGACATTGCCGACGAGGCAGGCGGTCCAGAAGGCCAGCGCCGTCTGGAAGCCGAAGAACCGCCCCAGCCCCCGCTCGGCGAATCCCGACAGTCCGTCCGCATCAGGCTGCAACCGCCCCAGCGCCGCGAACACCAGGGCCAGGGTCACGGCCCCCAGACCGGCGACGCCCCAGCCGACCACGCTCGAGGACCCGACCGGCGCGAGGGTGGCGGGCAGCAGATAGACGCCCGAGCCGATCATATTCCCGGCCACGACCAGGGCGGCGAGACCCCAGCCCAGCTTTTGCTTGTCTTCGATGGCCTCGGTCATGGGTGAACCTCCGCGATGCGTGACTGGAACCACGCCAGCGCAATCTCATGGTTGGGGCTGAGCACGCCGCGGTCATAGGCGCCCGCCGACAGATTGCGCTGCACCGCCTCACAGATGGCCGCGTCCTCGGCGGTCAGCCGGTCGGAGGCGGTCAGGGCCTCGCCCAGTGCCCCCTCCCCGCCGTCGTTGAGGAACAGATAGTCCAGCCGCGTCCGGCCCGGCCCGACCGGCGTCATCCGCTCGATCATGGCCCCGTCGCGATAGACGTTGATCCCGAGATTGGGCCACAGCCAGCCCCAGACCCCCGCCTGCGGGCCGTCGTTGACGCCAACCGCCTCCTGCACGACCAGGTCACCCTCGACCCGCACACGGTATTCGGCCCCGCCCAGTTCATCCGCGAGGAGCGGATGGACCGCGCCGATGTGGTAGCCCTCGAGGTAGTTCTCGGCATAGGTCTTCCAGTCGCAGGCCAGATCGTGCGAGCGGCGCAGGGCGGGTGCGGCGATGTCCAGACCTCGCCCGGCCAGCAGGGCTTCCAGCGGCGCGACATGGTCGGCCAGCGGCCGGGCGTCCGTGTCCATGGTGGCGAAGACCAGCCCGCGCCAGATCTCCAGCCTCAGGGCCAGCAGGCCGAATTCCCGCGGGTCGAACCCCTCCGCCGCGCCGAATCCCGTCGCCGCCCTCAGCCGCCCGTCCAGTGCATAACGCCAGCCGTGATAGGCGCAGACCAGTTCACCCTCGCAGTGCCCGCTCGCGCCGGTGACCAGCGGCCCGGCCCGATGGCGACAGACATTGTGAAAGGCGCGCAGGGCGCCGTCCTTGCCCCGCACCGCCAGCAGGCGATGGCCGGCGACATCACTCGCGATCCAGTCGCCGGGCGCGGGCGCTTCCGCCTCATGACCCAGAAACAGCCAGGCCTTTCCGAACACGGCCGATCGCTCGCGCGCCCAGGCGTCGGGACAGCCGTAGAGATGGGCGGGAAGCGTGGCCTGCATGGCCGGATCAAGGCCCCGACCCGCGCGCGCCGTCAACCGGTCTCAGATGGTGATGGCATCCATGCCGGCGAAGACCGCGTGGGTCGCCCCGGCGGCCTGGGCGGCCAGACCACGGTCGGGACGCAGGTTCAACAACATGACCTGCGGACAGGCCTCGCGCGCCGCGCCGATCAGGGCCGCGGCATCCAGCCACTCTCGCGGGGTCTCGTGGGCGACGCCGGCGAAGTCGATGGCCAGGCACCGCGCGCGCACATTCGCCAGCCGCCGGGCCGCCCCGGCGTCGGGGGCGATATGCAGAATGACGCCGAGCGCCGCAGTCTCGAAATGGGCGAGCGCCTCGTCAATCGCATCAGGCGGGGCCTGCTCCAGGCCGCCCATGACCTCCACCAGCAGAGCCCCCGGCGCGGCGCCGTGCTGAAGCTCGGTGCACAACAGGGCGAACCGTCCGCCGCTCGACGCCACGGTGCGCCAGAAGGCCGGAAGGACACCGCTGTCGTCCGCCCCCAGATGCAGCAGATCGAGTCCGTGGCTGAGCGTTTGCAGATCGATCCGCTTCAGGTCCATCGGCTCCAGCGTCCGGCGGCCAAGCGCTGCCAGCGCCGTCTCGCCGCCCCGGTGGCGGACAGTCCGTCGGATACGCCGGCTGACCGGCACGGACCGGCTCAGGTCGAAGACAGGCTGGGCGGCCAGCGTCACCGTCAGCTCGCGGCGCGCGCGCGTCACCAGGGTGAAGGTCAGGCTCTCATAGGGCGCTGCGTAGGACCGGCGCTCGCCAAGGGGCGACTGCGACGAACCGGGCGCGTCTGCGGACTCACTGGAGCCCTGGGCCAGGTGGGCTTCGCCCCCGATACGACTCATGACCGTGACCTCTACGCCGGTCCAACAAGCCCCCGCCGTGACTTCGCGCCTCAAGGCGCAAACAGATCACTGACAAACGTGGTCAAACGGCATTGACCATGGCCGGTCCCGATCTGGCGCCCCCGGCAGTTGACAGGCCTATGCACTTTGTGTTGTAAAGTACTTCGTTGATGGAGATTTCGCCGTGCGCCAGACCCGTTCCTTGATCGCCGCCGTACTGACCTGTGGCGTTCTTTCCCTCTCCTCGCCCGCGACGGCGCAGACCCCGCCGCCCGCGCCCCCCGCCGCGCCTGTTCCGCCCACCGTCGAACTCCGTGAAGCCGGTCTGGTGGCGGACTATTTCGCGGCGGATCCGGCCACGGCCTCGCCCGGCGCGATCATCGTACTGGGCGGATCGGAGGGCGGTCTGGGCGGATCGCGCAACCTGGCGCGGCGTCTGGCCGCCGCCGGTTTCGACGCCATCGCCGTCTCCTATTTCGGCGAGTCCGGCCAGTCATCCCGGCTGGATCAGGTCCCGATCGAACCGGTCGCCCGCGCCCGCGAATGGCTGGAGGCCCGCCCCGGTCCCGGCGAGGCCATCGCCGTGCTGGGCGTATCCAAGGGCGGCGAACTGGCCCTGCTGACCGCCAGCCGCGACCCCGCCATCAAGGCCGTCGTGGCCGCCGTGCCGTCCCATGTCGTCTGGCAGGGTATCGACATGCAGGGCGGCATGACCGGCTCGTCCTGGACATCGGGCGGCGTCCCGCTGGCCTATGTGCCCTATGACCTGAGCAATGGCTTCATCAGTGTGCACGCCCTCTATGCCGGGAGCATCGCCTCCGCCCCTGCCGAGACTGAAATCCCGGTCGAGCAGATCGCCGGGCCGATCCTGCTGGTCTCGGGACAGGCCGACACCCTCTGGCCCTCGACCGAGATGGCGAACCGGGTCGAACAACGGCTGCGGACCCACGGCTTTGCCCACGGCGTGACCCATCTGGCCTACGCCGACGCCGGCCATGCCGTGTTCGGAGCGCCCGTGCGGGCCGACACGCCCGGACTGGAGCGGGCCCTGTCGGTCGGCGGCACCATCGACGGTCTGGTCGCCGCCCGCGCCGACCTGTGGCCGCGCGTTCTGGCCTTCCTGAAGGACGCCCTGGCCGACGATTGACGGCTTTCAAGCTCAGACGACGCGGCTGCCCTCCGGGGCCTCACCAAAGGCGTTGGCGACCGGATGACCCTTCTGGCAGTACCAGATCAGCAGCGGGATCCAGCCGACCAGCGGAATGAGCCAGAGCAGGACCCACCAGCCTGACCGACCGGTGTCGTGGAGTCGCCGCACGCTGACCGAGATGTTGGGGATCAGGGAGACGATGCCGAAGATGCTGGTCAGCGGGTCGATCACGCTCCCGTCTGTGCCGAGGGCGCTGGAAAAGAAGGTGCGGTCAAGGATCGTCAGGACGGCACTTACAATCAGGTAGAAGAGGACAAAGTACCAGAATTCCTTGCGGCTCGACCGGCCTTCGAAGTCGACATAGCGGCGGTAGGGAATGATGAAGTCATTCATGAGGGCCTGCTCCAGCGGGAACCCACCCTCGAACGGGTCTCTGTTCCTTTCAAGGGCCAAATCGACCATTGGCGTCGGCGCGCCCGGTCCGTGTCACAGCCACGCGCGATATTCGCGGACACGACTTGCGAACCCTGACTCGGATAGGCCAAGACGCCGGGATGAGCATCACCACGGTCGGCCTCGATGCCGACGACACCCTCTGGCACAACGAGACGATATTCCGGCTTACGCACGACCGGTTCGTCGACCTGTTGACGGACCACGACAACGACCTGATCGAAGCCCGGCTGGCCGAGGTCGAGCGGCGCAATCTTCGCCTCTACGGCTACGGGGTGAAGGGCTTCACCCTGTCGATGCTCGAGACCGCCATGGAACTGTGCGACGGCGCGCCGCCGCCGCGCGCCATCCGCGAGATTCTCGCCGCCGGCCGCGAAATGCTGACCCATCCGGTCGAGACCCTGCCCGGCGTCGACGAGGCCCTCGCCGCCCTGTCCGAGCGCTACCGGCTGATCCTGATCACCAAGGGCGATCTGATGGACCAGGAGCGCAAGCTGGCCGCCTCGGGCCTCGGAGACCTGTTCGCCGCGGTCGAGATCGTCTCCGAAAAGGATCGCGGGACCTACGATCGCGTCTTCGCCCGCCATGGCACGGGCGCGGGCGAGGCGGTCATGGCCGGCAACTCCATGAAGTCCGACGTCCTGCCCGCGCTCGAGGCCGGAGCCTTCGCGGTCCACATTCCATACGCCATCACCTGGGCCCACGAACTGGCCGACGCGCCCGAGAACCATGCGCGGTTTGGCGCACTCGAGAGCGTCGCGGACCTGCCGGCCTGGGTTGAGCAACGCAGCACCTGATTCCGGATAACAACGCTCGCGTACCGTCATTTGAGATTAGCTTTGGCAGCGTGATGTCCATCTGTTTGAATAACACCACAATATAATCGCAAAATTTACTGCAACGCTTGACCGACACATCTGTGTTGGGTTTGTGGCGTCATCTGGCTTGGGGGAGCGGATGTCTGTCACTCACAAGCGAGCTAAATATGATTGTTATGCGTAACCGACTGCTGGCCTCCACAGTGCTGGCCGGTGTGATGGCTGCCTCCGCGCCCGTCTGGGCCCAGACTGCGCCGACCCAGGAGCCTCTCAATACTGCGCCCGGCGCCGCCGATGCCCAGGATGATTCCGCTGAACTCGACGAAGTCGTCGTCACCGGCTCGCGTATCCGCCGCGACCCGACCAACTCGCCGACGCCGCTGATCCAGGTCCAGCGCGAGGACCTGCTGACGACCGGCCAGACCACCGTCATCGACTACCTCGCCACCATTCCCGCCCTGTCCAACTCTGTCGTCCCGTCCGACACGACCGGCAGCGGCCTGGGCGATGGCGGCCTTTCGCTGCCGAACCTGCGGAGCCTGGGCTCCAACCGCACCCTCACGCTGGTCGATGGCCGCCGTCACGTCGGTTCGAGCGGCGGGCAGCTGTCCGTCGACATTGACACCATCCCGCGCCTGCTGATCGAGAACATCGAGATCGTCACCGGCGGCGCCGCCTCGGTCTACGGCGCTGACGCCGTCTCGGGCGTGCTGAACTTCATCCTGCGTGATGATTTCGAAGGCCTCGAGATCGACGCCAACTACGGCATGATCAACCAGAACGGCGAAGCGAACCGCCGGATATCCATTCTCGCCGGTACGAACCTCTTCGATGACCGCCTGAATCTCTACATCCACGGTGAGTACGAAGAGGTCGACGAAGTCACCTCGCTCGACATCGACTGGCTGCGCAACGCTCCGGTGCGCCTTGGCGTCGACGCCGACCCGACCACGGCCCGGTCGGACGGGATCGTGGACGCCCGCCTGTTCACCGGCGTGGGCCGCATCGATCGTCCGCGGTGGGGGCAGACGACCCTGGCCAACGTTCAGCAGCCGAGCCAGCTCAACAATCCGAACGTCCCCTACGAAGACTGCTTCTCGGGCACCGGCGCCGCCTTCGGCTTCTCCTACAGCCCCAGTTGCTTCGCGGTGACGCCCGGCAAGACCTACTGGTACGAGGGCTCGACCGCCCGCCTCGCCGATTTCGGCCAGCGCGTCGGTGAAACCGGCATCAACCGCCCCTTCAACATAGGCGGCGACGGTGAGAATCCCGCCGCGTTCAGCACCGGCTCGCGCGTTCCGCGTTCGGAATCGGCGCGCTTCCAGGCCGGCGGCACGTTTGCCGTAACCGACAGCATCGATTTCTACGCCGAGGCCAAATACGTCACCGAAGACACCTTCGACCTGTCGCAGCCGACCTTCTACGACATCGATCTGGTCAACTCTTACAGCGCCGGCTCGGCCAACCCGATCTACAACGTCGCGAATTTCGACCTGCGCTACACGGACAACGCCTATCTGCCGCAAAACGTGAAGGACGCGATCACGACCAATCTGGTCACGCCCTATTCCGAGCCGACCCAGACCACCGCGGGTCAGCCCCTGGCCCCGATCCTGTTGCGCAACGCGCGCCACAGCATGTTCGGACCGGACCGTACCCAGGACAACACGCGTGAACTGACCCGCTTCGTCGCCGGCTTCCGCGGCTCGAACGACGGCATCGGCTTCATCCGCGATATCGACTGGGACATCGGTTACACCTACGGCGAGGTCGAGGTTGAAAACCGCGAGCGGGGCACCGACAGCCAGCGCTTCGCCATGGCCGCCGACGCCGTCTTCGACACCGCCGGCATCGTCAACGGCCGTCCCGGCGAGATCGTCTGCCGCGTCCAGCTGCTGGCCGCCCAGGGCGCACCCGCCGGCGCTCTCGATCAGGGCCCCGCCGGCCCGGGCGACCTGCGTGACACGGAATACGGCCGCCGCTCGATCGCGGAGTGCGCGCCGCTGAACGTCTTCGGCATGGGCAACCAGAGCGCCGAAGCTCTCGAGTTCATTGACGCCGTCATCGGTGTGACCGAGCGGAACGAGCAGGAGCAGGCCATCGCCTCGGTCTCCGGCAATCTGTGGGACTTCTGGGGCGCCGGCTCCATTGGCCTCGCCCTTGGCGCCGAGTACCGGCGTGAGGCGACCGAGGCCACCGGCCGCGACCGCGATACCGCCGGCCGTCCCCTGCTGTTCCTGAACTCGGGTCCCGACTTCCCGCAGGTCGAGTACACCAGCGAAGAGGTCTTCGCCGAACTGTCGATCCCGCTGTTCCGCGACAGCTGGATGGGCGAATACGCCGAACTGAGCGGCTCCTACCGCTATGCCGACTACAGCACCGTCGGCAATGTGGACGTCTTTGGCGTCAACCTGGTCTACCGTCCGATCGCGGACATCGCATTCAAGACCAGCTTCAACAGCTCGGTGCGCGTGCCCGACCTGGCGGAGAATTTCTCTCCGTTCGGCCAGACCTTCCTCAACAACATCGTCGACCCCTGCGCCACGCTGAGCATCGCGGCCCAGGACGCCGAGACGCGGGACAACCGCGTCGCCAACTGCACGGCGCTGGCCCAGGCCCAGGGGCTGAGCTTCGACTTCGCCGGCGCGACCGCGACCAACGCCGACGACTTCACGCCGAACTACACCTCGGGCGTCGCCGGCGTGTTCGGGGGCAACCCGTTCCTGACCCCGGAAGAGTCGGACAGCTTCACCTTCTCGACGGTGCTGCGTCCCCGGTTCATCCCGAACTTCTCGCTGGTGCTCGACTACTACGAGATCAAGATCGACCAGGTGATCTCGGCGGTGTCGGCCGCGACGGCGGCGGCCAACTGCGTCAGCGGCCCGTCGCTGAACACGGCAGCCTGCGCCACCATCTTCCGCAACAACCCGGACATCCCGTTCGGCATCGGCGCCCCGATCGGCGATCCGATCGGCGGCTTCATCGAGGGCTCGGTCAACTACGCCTCGCTCGAGACGCGCGGCCTCGACTTCACCGCCCGCTATTCGATGGATCTCGAGGAAGTCACCGGTCGCAACTGGGGCCGGCTGGACTATTCGATCGGCGGCCTGTGGCTGATCGACCAGAAGCAGTTCCTGAACGCTGACGATCCCGCGGACTTCGACGAACTGGCCAGCAGCCTGTTCTACCCGCGCGTCCGCTTCACCTCCTCGCTGACCTATGCGCCGAACGACACCTGGAGCATCAACTGGACCGCTGACTGGCAGACGGCCCAGGACATCGTCCAGATCCGGGACGCCGTCGCCAACATCGACGGACGCGCCTTCGAGGAACTGGATTCGCGCAACTTCACGCGGCACGACTTCACCGTCCGCTGGAACGCCCGTGACGACCTGTCGATCCGCGCCGGGGTGGTCAACGCCTTCGACGCCGAACAGGCGCCGTACCTGGGCACGACCCTGTATTCGAACTTCGACCCCTACGGCCAACGCTTCTTCATCGGCCTGAACTACCGTCCGTTCTGATCTTCAGACCGGATGACAGCGAAAGGGCGGCCCGAAAGGGCCGCCCTTTTTCGTTCGGGATCAGACGGCGCTTGCTCTCCTGCCCGCCCCTCTTTAGACGGGCCGCTTAACCGACAACCCGACCGAACCACGCGGCGTCACAGCCGCGGCGGGTTCGCGCGCGCAAGGAGCGTGACAGCCCGTGCTTGAAGACGAGGTCCCGCACGAGGAACGCGACGCCATGATTCGGGCGACGCTCGCCGAGCATGGCGATTCCGGCGTCACCCCGCGGCACACGCTGTTTTACTTCTATGGCGAAGGCGACCACGACGATCTGAACGAGGTCGCGCGGCGCGCGGGTTTCCTGACCCGGGGTCAGGACGACTGCACCATTCTCGAAACGACCATGGCCGTGGATGAGGCCTCCTTCACCCCCGTCTCCTCCATGATGCAATCCTGGGCCGCCGCCTTCCAGCTCGACTACGACGGCTGGGAATGCGCGGTCGTGACGAACTGAGTAGCCCATGCCCAAACGCACAGACATCCAGTCCATCCTGATCATCGGTGCCGGGCCGATCGTGATCGGGCAGGCGTGCGAGTTCGACTATTCGGGCGTCCAGGCGTGCAAGGCGCTGAAGGCCGAGGGGTACCGGGTCATTCTGGTCAACTCCAACCCCGCCACCATCATGACCGACCCGGAGGTGGCCGACGCCACCTATATCGAGCCGATCACGCCGGAGTTCGTCGAGCGCATCATCGCGAAAGAGCGGCCCGACGCCCTGCTGCCGACCATGGGCGGCCAGACGGCGCTGAACACGGCCCTGGCGCTGGACGCTTCGGGCGCCCTGAAGAAATGGGGCGTGGAGATGATCGGGGCCAGGGCCGACGTCATCGACAAGGCCGAGGATCGTCAGAAATTCCGCGACGCCATGGACAAGCTCGGCCTGGAAAGCCCGCGTTCCAAGGCCATCCACCACATCGACGAGGCCGAGGACGCCCTGGCCTTCGTCGGCCTGCCCGCCATCGTCCGCCCGTCCTTCACCCTCGCCGGCACCGGCGGCGGCATCGCCTACAATGTCGAGGAATACCGCGAGATCGTCGAACGCGGTCTGGACCTGTCGCCGACCACCGAGGTGCTGGTCGAGGAAAGCGTCCTGGGCTGGAAGGAGTATGAGATGGAGGTCGTCCGCGACAAGGCGGACAACTGCATCATCGTCTGCTCCATCGAGAACATCGACCCGATGGGGGTGCACACCGGCGACTCCATCACCGTCGCCCCGGCCCTGACGCTGACCGATAAAGAATACCAGCGGATGCGCACGGGCTCGATCAACGTCCTGCGCGAGATCGGCGTCGAGACCGGCGGATCGAACGTGCAATGGGCGATCAATCCCGCCGACGGCCGGATGGTGGTGATCGAGATGAACCCG
>NZ_DDRM01000018.1:69330-80973 GCF_002343105.1 Brevundimonas sp. UBA2416 | reverse complement strand
CGAGATGAACCCGCGCGTGTCGCGGTCGTCCGCCCTCGCCTCCAAGGCCACCGGCTTCCCGATCGCCAAGGTCGCCGCCCGTCTGGCCGTCGGCTACACCCTGGACGAACTGACCAACGACATCACCATGGTCACGCCGGCCTCGTTCGAGCCGTCGATCGACTATGTCGTCACCAAGATCCCCCGCTTCGCCTTCGAGAAATACCCGGGCGCCGAGGCGACCCTGTCGACCTCGATGAAGTCCGTCGGCGAGGTCATGGCCATCGGCCGGACCTTCCAGGAGTCGATGCAGAAGGCCCTGCGTGGCCTCGAAACCGGCCTGACCGGCTTCAACGAGATCGAGATCGACGGCGTCGTCGACGTTGAGGACGAAGCCTCCGCCCGCGCCGCCGTGGTGCGGGCGCTGGGCCAGCCGACGCCGGACCGCATCCTTGTGATCGCCCAGGCCTTCCGCCACGGCCTGTCGGTGGAAGAGGTCAACGCCGCCTGTTCTTATGAGCCGTGGTTCCTGCGCCAGATCGCCGACATCGTGCGCACCGAAGGCCACATCCGGGTCCAGGGCCTGCCGACCGATCCCACTGACTTCCGCAAGCTGAAGTCCAAGGGCTTCTCCGACGCCCGTCTCGCCCAGCTGACCGGCCAGACCGAGAAGGCCGTCCGCACCGCCCGCCGCGGCCTGAACGTCCGCCCGGTATTCAAACGCATCGACACCTGCGCCGCCGAGTTCGCCTCGGCCACGGCCTATATGTATTCGACCTATGAGACCGGCGCCCTGGGCCAGGTTCCGCAGTGCGAATCCAACCCGACGGACCGCAAGAAGGCGATCATCCTCGGCGGCGGTCCGAACCGCATCGGGCAAGGGATCGAGTTCGACTACTGCTGCTGTCACGCGGCCTTCGCCTTCGCCGACATCGGCGTCGAGTCGATCATGGTCAACTGCAACCCCGAGACCGTCTCGACCGACTATGACACCTCCGACCGCCTGTATTTCGAGCCGCTGACGGCCGAGGACGTCCTGGAGCTGATCGAGGTCGAGCGGTCGACCGGCAACCTCATCGGCGTGGTCGTCCAGTTCGGCGGCCAGACGCCGCTGAAGCTGGCCCATGCGCTGCATGAAGACGGTGTGCCGATCCTCGGCACCAGCCTGGACTCCATCGACCTGGCCGAGGACCGCGAACGATTCCAGGTCATGCTGCACGACATCGGCCTGATGCAGCCGCCCAACGGCCTGGCCCGCAGCGCCGAGGAAGCCGCGCAGAAGGCGGACGAGGTCGGCTATCCGGTCGTCCTTCGCCCCTCCTATGTGCTGGGCGGACGCGGCATGGTCATCGTCCACGACCGCGAACAACTGGACCGCTATGTCGGCGAGGCCATGCGGGTCTCGGGCGACGATCCCGTCCTGATCGACCACTATCTGAACCGCGCCACCGAGGTGGACGTTGACGCCCTGTGCGACGACGAGACCGTCTTCGTCGCCGGGGTGCTGGAGCATATCGAGGAGGCCGGCGTCCACTCGGGCGACAGCGCCTGCTCCATGCCGCCCTACTCCCTGTCCGACGCCACCATCGCCGAGCTGAAGCGCCAGACCGAGGCCATGGCCCGGGCCCTGAAGGTGCGCGGCCTGATGAACGTCCAGTTCGCCATCGAGGAGCCGCACAGCGCCGCGCCGCGCATCTTCGTGCTGGAGGTCAATCCGCGCGCCAGCCGCACGGCGCCCTTCGTCGCCAAGACCATCGGCCAGCCGATCGCCGCCATCGCCGCCAAGGTCATGGCCGGCGTGCCGCTGAAATCCTTTGGCCTGACCGACATCCCCTACGACCATATCGCGGTCAAGGAAGCGGTCTTCCCCTTCGCCCGCTTCGCAGGCGTCGACACCATCCTGGGCCCCGAGATGCGCTCGACCGGCGAGGTCATGGGTCTGGACTGGAAGCGCGACGGCGAGGCTGACATGGCCCCCGCCTTCGCCCGCGCCTTCGCCAAGTCCCAGATCGGCGGCGGCACGACCTTGCCGGTCAAAGGCTGCGCCTTCGTCAGCGTCAAGGACGGCGACAAACCCTTCATCGTGGAGGCGGTGAAGACCCTGCTCGCCGAGGGTTTCACCGTCATGGCCACCGGCGGCACGCACAGCTTCCTGAACGAGCAGGGCCTGCCCGTCGCCTTCGTCAAGAAGGTGCTGGAAGGCCGCCCGCACATCGTCGACGCCATGAAGAACGGCGAGGTCCAGCTGGTCATCAACACCACCGAGGGCAAGCAGTCGCTCCAGGACAGCTTCAGCCTGCGCCGCACCGCCCTGATGATGAAGATCCCCTATTATACGACGACGGCGGGGGCGCTGGCCGCGTCGCAGGCCATCGGGGCGATCAAGGCCGGCGACCTGGATGTGCGGCCGATCCAGGATTACGCGCACTGAACATCGGGATCGACCTGTCCGTCGTCGACCGGGCGCTGATCCTTCTCGCTCTCGCGGAACTGTCGGTCTTCGCCCTGTTCTGGTTCGACAAGGCCCAGGCGCGTGAACACGGCTGGCGGGTGCGGGAGAGCACGCTCTTGCTGGGCGCCCTGTTCGGCGGCGTGGGCGCGTGGATGGGGCAGCGCCTGCTGCGCCACAAGACACGCAAGGAGCCCTTCAGGACGCAGCTGGGTATGGTGATCGTCGTCCACCTGATCGGGGTGGCGGCCGTCTTCTGGCTGCTGCTGCGCTAAATGCCCGACGCCGCCTCCGGGTCGGCCACCGCATCCCGCCCTTCGACGATCCGCGCCGCCGCCATGTCGGCGGTGACATTGCCGATCGTGCGGAAGATGTCGGGCACGACCTCGACCGCCAGCAGCAGGGGCAGGACCTCGAGCGGCAGACCCATGACGAGGGCGATGGGGGCGATGGAGGCAAAGAACGAGACCTGACCCGGCAGGCCGACGGTGCCGACGCTGATGGCGAGGGCCGTGACGCCGCCGGCCAGCAGCACGCCGGGCGTCAGGGCGATGCCGTACAGGTGGGCGACATAGATGCAGACGGCCAGGTTGGCGACTGTCGAGGTGATGCGGAACACCGCTACTGCCAGCGGCAGGACCAGCCCCGCGGTCGCCGGCGACACGCCCAGCCGGTCGATCGACCGCTCGACCATCACCGGCAGACAGGCCAGCGACGACTGGGTCGAGAAGGCCACGACCTGGGCCGGGGCGATTGCGCGGGCGAACCGCCCCAGGGTGACCCGGCCGAAGGCCACGGCCACCACATAGGTCAGGAGGATCAGGCCGACGAGCGCCAGCACCACAATGGCGATGTAATGGCCCAGCACCCCCGCCGCGCCGAGGCCGGCCCTGAGGCCTACCCCGAGCGACAGGGCGAAGACGCCGAACGGCGCGGCGCGAAGCACCCAGTGGACAATGACGATCATGGTCTCTGCCACGGCCTCGAAAAAGACGGTCAGCGGCTGGCGCAGACGGGCGCTCAGTCGGGTCGTCGCGAAGCCGAAGACGATGGCGAAGACGACGATGCCGAGGATGGCGTCGTCCGCCGCCGCGCGGATCGGGTTGGACGGGGCCAGACTGGTCAGGAAGGCGGTGAAGCCGCCCCCGCTGACGCTGCCGCGCACCGCCTCGTCCGTGGTCGCGCCCGCCAGCAGCATCTGCGCGCCGGCCGGGTCGATCGGCCAGATCGCGTGCAGGCCCAGCGAGGCCAACACGCCATAGACCGTCGCGCCGATCAGCAGCAGGGCGAAGACGATGATCGCCTTCAGGGCCAGCCGGCCGGTCGCGGCCGCATCGGCGATGGAGGCGATGCCGGTCACCAGCAGGCTGAACACCAGCGGGATGATCGTCATCCGCAAGGCGTTGAGCCACAGCTGGCCCAGCCCGTCGACGAGGGCCACCGTGCCCGTGCCGCCGGGGATGCCGTACGTCTGGGCCGCCGCGCCGGCGAGCAGGCCGGCCGCGAGGGCCAGCAGCACCCAGAGACTGAGCGAGGAGAACAGGGCTGCGGTGCGGGAGCGGGTCATGTGGGGAAGCTAGGCCGGGTCGAGGCGCGCCGCCAGCCCATCCGCCGCCGCCGCGATCGAGGCCGGCGAAAGATCCGCCAGCAGGAGGCGATCCAGCACGGGCCGGGCGCGGTCGGCGCCGGTCCGCAGATAGGCGGGATCGTAGTGGGCCTCGATCAACTGCCGGGCCAGATCGGCGATATCGCCCCGGGCGGCCATGGCGCGCCACTCGGCGGTCGTCGCCCTGGAATGATGGCGCGGCATCCGGCTCAGGGCCTTGTCGAGCGCGCCCGGATCAGCGGCGATGTCGGCATAGGTCGCGACCGTATGGGCGACACGGGCCTCGACCGGGGCGGCGATCTCGATCACGGGCGCGGCGGCCATGACGGACCAGAGCGACGGCGGAACCACCCGCGCGCCGATCCGGCTGCTCTCGGCCTCGACCACGACAGGCCGGGCGGGATCCAGCCGCGAAAGGACGTCGTGCAGCCGGCTCTCGAAGGCCTTCTGGGAAGGCTGACCGCCCGGCATGGCCCCGAACAGAGAGCCCCGGTGCGCGGCCAGCGCCTCAAGGTCCAGGGTCTGCACGCCGCGCGCCGCCAGCGCGTTCAGCAGCGCCGTCTTGCCCGACCCGGTCGGTCCGTCCAGCAGGGTCAGCCGGTGCGGCAGGGGGGCGTCGTACAGGGCCGCGTTCACCTGCCGCCGCCAGGTCTGGTAGCCGCCGTCCAGCACCGTCACCGGCCAGCCGATCTGGTCCATCACCGTGACCATGGCCCCCGACCGCTGGCCGCCACGCCAGCAATGGACCAGCGGCTTGAACCCGCCGCCGCGGTCCGCCAGCGCCCCCTCCAGATGCGACGCGATGTTGCGCGCCACCATGGCCGCGCCGGTGCGGCGGGCGAGGAATTTGGAGCCCTGCACATATTCGGTCCCGACCGCCGCGCGCTGGGCGTCGTCGAGCACCGGCAGGTTGAGCGCGCCGGGGATATGGTCGAGGGCGTACTCGGTCGGACTGCGCACGTCGATGATCGCATCGAAGCCGTCGCGGGCTGCGGGCGACAGATCGACCGTGTGGCGGATCATCCGACGACGCGGACGCGCGGCGGGCCCTCGACCACACGCCCGACGACGGCGGCCCGCACAAAGCCCTCGCCCGTCGCCAGCGCCAGAACCTCGTCCACCTGATCAGCCGCGACGGCGATCAAAAGGCCGCCCGCGGTCTGGGGATCGGTCAGCAGGTCGCGCCGCCAGTCCTCCAGTCCCGCCGGCAGGTCGACGCCTTCGCCATAACTGGCCCAGTTGCGGCCCGAGGCCCCCGTGCGCACGCCGCCCGTGGCCAGGGCCTCGACCCCGTCCAGCAGCGGCGGCTGATCCGTCAGCTCCACCGTCAACCCCGCCCCGCGCGCCATCTCCAGCGCATGGCCCAGCAGGCCGAAGCCGGTGACGTCCGTCACCGCATGAACCCCTGTCATTCCCGCCAACTTCGCCCCGACCGTGTTCAGCTTCGTCGTCGAGGCGATCAGGGCCGCATAGCCGTCCGGACCCAGCCGCTCCTGTTTGAACGCCGCGCTCAGCACGCCGACGCCCAGCGCCTTGGTCAGGATCAGCACGTCGCCGACCTGTGCGCCGCGATTGGTCAGCACCTGATCCGGATGCACCAGACCGAGCGCCACCAGCCCGTAGATCGGCTCGACGCTATCGATCGAATGGCCGCCCGCGACCGGGATGCCCGCCGCCGCGCAGACAGAGGCGCCGCCCTGCAGGATGCGGCCGATGGTCTCCGTCGACAGGACATTCACCGGCATGCCGACCAGCGCCAGGGCGAAGATCGGGGTCGCGCCCATGGCGTAAACGTCGGACAGGGCGTTGGTCGCAGCGATGCGGCCAAAGTCGAACGGGTCGTCGACGACCGGCATGAAGAAGTCTGTCGTCGCCACCAGCGCCTGCTGATCGTTCAGCCGCCAGACAGCCGCGTCGTCGCTGGTTTCGGTCCCGACCATCAGGTCGGCGAAGGGTCCTGCCAGCGGCATCCCCTTCAGAATGTCCCGCAGCACCGCCGGGGCCAGCTTGCAGCCGCAGCCGCCGCCGTGGGCGAGGGAGGTCAGGCGGGGTTCGGGCGTGGTCATGGCATGGCTTAGGGCCAAACCGCCGCCGAACTCAACAGGTCGGTCACTGCATTGGCCGTTGCCAGTCTGCCGCCGCCGGACCAATGTTCGCGCTTCAAACCGGGGGCGGAACGATGCGACTTCTTCTTGCGACGACGGCGGTGCTGGCGCTTTTCACGGCCGGGGCGGCGCAGGCCCAGACCGGCTCGACCGATGTCGAACTGCGCCAGGCCATCGCGCGGGACTATGACGCCAACCTCGGCGCCCTGTTCGACGACTTCCACCGCAACCCGGAGCTGTCGGGTATGGAGGTCCGCACCGCCGGCATCATGGCGGCCCAGCTGACGGCGCTGGGCTATGACGTGACCACCGGCGTCGGCGGCACGGGCGTGGTCGCCGTGCTGCGCAACGGCGACGGCCCCACGGTCATGATTCGCGCCGACATGGACGGCCTGCCGCTGGCCGAGGATTCCGGTCTGGCCAATGCCTCGACCGCGCGTCAGGTCGACAGCGACGGGATCGAAAAGCCCGTCATGCATGCCTGCGGCCACGACGTGCACATCACTGCCCTGATCGGGACGGCGCGGCAGCTGATGGCGCGGCGGCAGGACTGGTCCGGCACCCTGGTGCTGATCGCCCAGCCGGCCGAAGAGCGCATCTTCGGCGCCCGCGCCATGGTGCAGGACGGCCTCTACACCCGCTTCCCAAGGCCCGACATAGCCCTGGCCTTCCACGTCTCGGCCGATCTCGCGACCGGCCTGATCGACCTGCCGCTGGGCATCACCTCGTCCAGTTCGGACAGCGTGGACATCGCCGTCCACGGCGTCGGCACCCATGGCGCCTATCCGCATCTGGGGGTCGACCCGATCGTAGTCGCCTCGGCCATCGTGATGAACCTGCAGACCCTGCCCAGCCGCAGCATCAATCCGCTGGAGGGGGCCATTGTGACGGTCGGGTCCTTCCACGGCGGCATCAAGCACAACATCATCTCCGACCGGGTCGACCTGCAGCTGACTGTGCGGGCCGACAATCCCGAGACCCGGCTGGCCCTGCTGGACGGCATCGACCGGGTCGTGCGCGGCACCGCCCTGGCGCTGGGCGTATCCGAGGACCGTCTGCCGACCGTGGTCCGCTCGCCGACCGAGACCACCCCCGCGACCATCAATGACGCCGCCACCGCCGCCCGCGTGCGCGCCGCCATCGGCGCGGCCATGGGCCCCGAGCGGCTGGTGGACACCCCCCGCACCGGCATGGGGGCAGAGGATTTCGCCTGGTTCATCACCCCGGACACCGGGGTGAAGGGCGTCTATTTCAGCGTCGGCGGCACGCCCGCGGCGGACGTCGCCACGGCTCCGGGCCACCATTCGCCCCTGTTCCGCATCGACCCCCAGCCCTCGGTCGTCACCGGGGTTGAGGCCATGGTGGTCGCTGCGCAGGCGCTGATGCCAAGGGGTTGAGGCGCGGCTGAACCGTTCCGGGCCTTGTCCGTTTCAGGCCCTGAACCGGAGATCGCCATGCCCATTCCCAAACTCGCGACCCTGATCGGCGGCCTGCTGCTCAGCAAGGGCGGACGGCGCGTGGCCGGTCGGCACGCGGGCAAACTGGCTCTGGCCACCCTGGCCTTCCAGCTCTGGCAGCAGCGTCAGGCGGCCAGACATCCCACCGCCACCGACCGACCCGTCCACCCGCGCCGCCGCTGGAGCGGGCGTAGCGTCTGAATCCGCTGGACCGACGCCGCGTCAACCACGCTAACTGCGCGGAACAAGCGGAGCCGTCGCCATGATCACTGTCCACCACCTGAACGATTCCCGCTCGCAGCGGGTCCTCTGGCTGCTCGAGGAGATGGGCCTGCCCTATGAGGTGAAGCGGTATCAGCGCGACGCGAAGACCAACCTGGCCCCGGCCGCGCTGAAGGCCATCCACCCGCTGGGCAAGTCGCCGGTGCTGGACGACGGCGAAGCGCGGATCGCCGAGACCGGGGCCATCATCGAATATCTGCTCGAGACGTATCCCTCGGCCGGTTTGCGGCCCGCGGCCGGCACGCCCGAGGCCCGGCGGTTCACCTACTGGCTCCACTATGCCGAGGGGTCGGCCATGACGCCCCTGCTGCTGAAGCTGATCTTCACCGTCCTGCCCAAACGCGTGCCCTTCCTGGCGCGTGGCGTGGCCAACGGCATCAGCAAGGCGATGAACGCCAATATGATCGATCCGCAGGTCGCGGCCCACACCGGCTATTGGGAGGCCGAACTGACCCGGTCCGAATGGTTCGCCGGCGACGCCTTCTCGGCCGCCGACATCATGATGAGCTTCCCCCTCGAGGCCGCGGGCAGCCGGGTTCCCTATGGCCCGGACAAGCCGAAGCTGAAGGCCTTCCTGCAGAAGATCCACGCCCGGCCGGCTTATCAGCGGGCGCTGGAACGGGGCGGCCCCTACAGCTACGCCTGAGGCCCGCGCCCTGGCTGGCGCCGGCGCCACAGTGGACAGGAACCGCGCGCCCGGTGCGCTTCGGCCGCAACCCCGCCGTGAATGGGACGTTAACGGGGTCATGCGCCTGAGAACCATTCAAGTCATCGCCGCCCTGACCGCCGCCGTCGCCTTCGTGCTGGCCTTCATCGCGACCGGGGTGTTCATCGTCTCCAGCCTGTTCATGGCGCTGGGGCTGGCAGCCATCGGGTGGCTGGCGTGGAGCCTCGTCCGGCAGGTGCGAACGCGCCGGAGAGGCCGCCCGGCGCAGAGTTCCATGTAACACCGTTGCGCCATGCCCCTTGAACCTTGGGGCTTGGCGCCCTAGTCTCTTTGGCCGGTCGCAAGCGCCCAGCGACCTCTGGCGTCACAAAATCTTCAGTCGGGCGAAGCAAGAAACTCACGACATATGGAAAAAGTGCCGATGACGGCCGAGGGCTACCGTGTCCTCGACGATCAGCTGAAGCAATTGAAGTCCGTGGAGCGGCCGAGCGTGATC
Organism: Brevundimonas sp. UBA2416; assembly: GCF_002343105.1. Lineage (NCBI taxonomy): Bacteria > Pseudomonadati > Pseudomonadota > Alphaproteobacteria > Caulobacterales > Caulobacteraceae > Brevundimonas > Brevundimonas sp. UBA2416. The sequence goes on along the minus strand of NZ_DDRM01000018.1, from coordinate 71,932 downwards.
TCGGCCATCTCGGAGGCGCGCGAGCATGGCGATCTGTCTGAAAACGCTGAATATCATGCCGCGAAAGAGCGGCAGGGCTGGATCGAGGGCCAGATCGCCGACATCGAGGACAAGATCAGCCGCGCCCAGGTCATCGATGTGTCCAAGCTGAATGGCAACCAGGTTATGTTCGGCGCCACGGTCACCGTGGTCGACGAGGACACCGAGGAAGAGGCCCGCTACCAGATCGTCGGCGAGCACGAGGCCGATGTGAAGGCGGGCAAGATCTCCGTGGCTTCGCCCATCGCCCGGGCGATGATCTCGAAGGAGATCGGCGACGTGGTCGAGGTCAACACCCCCGGCGGCGTCAAGGCCTACGAAATCCTCAAGGTCGAGTGGAAATAGGCCGGTGACGAACGCCCCCGGAACACGCCCGCCTCTGGTGTCGCATGTTTCGGTCGGCGTCACCGACCTGTCGCGCGCCGGCGTCTTCTATGACGCCGTCATGGCGGTGCTCGGCGCGCGGCGCATTCTCGAACACGGCGTCGGCATCGGCTATGGCCGGGCCTTCCCCGAATTCTGGGCAGCCCAGCCGCACGACGGCAAGCGCGCGGCGCCGGGCAACGGCGCCCATATCTGCTTCAATGCGTCCGACCCCGCGACCGTCGTCGCCTTTCACGAGGCGGGACTGGCGGCGGGTGGTCTGGACGACGGCCGGCCCGGCCCGCGCCCCGAATATGCGCCCGGCTATTACGCCGCCTTCCTGCGCGATCCCGACGGCAACAAGGTCGAGGCCATGTGCTGGATCGCGCCGCCCGCCGCGACGTGAGCGCCCCCCTCTCCATCTGGGTCGTCTCGGACGGCCGGATCGGCATGGAGAACCAGGCCCTCGGCCTGGCCGAGGCCGTGCAGCGGCTGACCCCCGCCGCCATCAGCGTGCGCCGCATCCGCTGGCGTCCGGCCTTCGACAAACTGCCCTCGGCGCTGAAGACGTCGTGGATGCTGGACCTGTCGTCCGATCCGACCGAACCCGCAGCCGGTGAGGAATGGCCCGACCTGTGGATCGCCACCGGCCGCGCGACACTGCCGATGTCGACGCGGGTGCGCGAGCTGTCAGGCGGCAGAACCTTCGTGGTCCAGACCCAGGACCCGCGCTGGCGCAACGGCGCCTATGACCTGGTCGTCGCTCCAGCCCATGACCGGGTGGAGGGCGCCAATGTCCTGTCGATCACCGGATCGCCGCACCGGGTGACGGAGGCGCGACTGGCTGAAGGCGCCGCCGACTTCGCAGACCGGCTGCAGCGCCTGCCCCACCCCCGCATCGCCGCCCTGATTGGCGGACGGTCCCGCGCCTTCGACCTGACCGAGGCCCACGCCGCCGACCTCGCCGACCGCATCGCCGGCGCCATCGAAGCCGCCGGCGGCTCGCTGATGCTGACCTTCTCGCGCCGCACGCCCGAAACGGCCAAGGCCGTCCTGACGGAGCGGCTGAAACCCCTGCCGGGGTGGACCTGGGACGGCGAAGGGCCCAACCCCTATTTCGCCTACCTGCATTTCGCCGACCACATCCTCGTCACCGAGGACAGCGCCAACATGGCCGCCGAAGCCGCCGCGACGGGCAAGCCCGTGCATATCCTGCCGATGATCCCGCTGAAGCCGGCGGACAAGTTCGCCCGTCTCCACGGCGATCTGCGCGAACGCGGCGCGGCCCGGCCCTTCGATGGCGTACTGGAAAGCTGGAGCTATGCGCCGCTGGCCGAGACAGACCGCGCGGCGCGGACTGTTCTGGAGCGGATGACGAAGGGTTAGTCGCCGCCCCCGCCGCCGCCATCTCCGCCGCCTGACCCGCCGTCGGAGCCACTGTCCGACCCGCCGTCCGGGCTCTTGTCGCGCCCGCCGCTGTCTGAAGCATAGGCCCCGCCACCGCCGCCGTCCGAACCCGACCGGTCGCGCGCCTTGCTGTTTCGGCTGGCGTCCAGCGCCACGCCGATCGCCAGCCCGACACCGGTTCCCATGCCGATGCCGAGCGCCAGATTGTCCAGGGCGATGCCCATGGCGGTGCCGACCGCCACCCCGATGGCTATGCCGATGCCCAGAAAGCTGGATTGCGCCATGTCATCCTCCGATCAGACCTGTGAATCCCGGCGAACCTGCCATCGCGCCGGACAGAATCAACGCCTAAATAGGGGTATGAGCACTCCCCGAACCGTTCGCGTCGCCATCATCGGCTCCGGCCCCGCCGGCTGGACCGCCGCCATCTATGCCGCGCGCGCCCTGTTGAACCCGGTCGTCATCGCCGGCCTTCAGCCCGGCGGCCAGCTGACCATCACCACCGATGTCGAGAACTATCCCGGCTTTGCCGACGTGATCCAGGGCCCCTGGCTGATGGATCAGATGCGCGCCCAGGCCGAGCATGTCGGCACCGAGGTGATCGAGGACATCGTCGTCAAGGCGGACCTGTCGCAGCGGCCGTTCCGCCTGACGCTGGATTCGGGGACTGAACTGCTGGCCGAAACGGTGATCATCTCGACCGGCGCCCAGGCCAAATGGTTGGGGATCGAGAGCGAGGCGAAATACCAGGGCTTCGGCGTCTCGGCCTGCGCCACCTGCGACGGCTTCTTCT
>NZ_DDRM01000018.1:29545-69207 GCF_002343105.1 Brevundimonas sp. UBA2416 | reverse complement strand
TGCGCCACCTGCGACGGCTTCTTCTATCGCGGCAAGGATGTGATCGTGGTCGGCGGGGGCAACACCGCAGTCGAGGAGGCGCTGTTCCTGACCAATTTCGCCTCGAAGGTCACGGTCGTCCACCGCCGCGACGAGTTCCGCGCCGAACGCATTCTGCAGGACCGGCTGTTCGCGAACCCCAAGGTCGAGGTGGTCTGGAACCACGCCATCGACGAGATCCTCGGCGAGACCAACAGCTTCGGCGGCGTCAATGTCACCGGCGCACGGCTGAAGAACGTCCAGACGGGCGAGACCCACAACGTCACCGCCGACGGGGTCTTCATCGCCATCGGCCACGCCCCGTCATCGGAACTGTTCGCCGGCCAGCTGGAGACCAAACAGGGCGGCTATCTGGTGGTGAAGCCGGGCACGGCCGCCACGGCCATCGAGGGCGTCTGGGCCGCCGGCGACGTGACCGACGACATCTACCGTCAGGCGGTCACTGCGGCCGGCATGGGATGTATGGCCGCGCTGGAGGCCGTTCGCTTCCTCGCCGAACAGGATCACGCCCGCGCCGGCGATCCGATCTCGCGCCAGGAGGCCGAAAAGATTGGCGTCTGGTAGGGCGGGCCGGCTTCTTCAGTTGAACATCTGAAGGCCGTACGGCACCGGCGATGCGGGTTCGCCCCGGCGCAGGTGCAGGGCATATTCGACGGCGCCGCGAACGCAGGCTTCGTCGGTCGGTTTGGTCACGACCCCCATGGTTCCCGGAACCCCGTGGCTGACCATGCCGGGGTTGGCGGTCATGTACAGGACGGTCACGCCGAACCCCTCGCCAAGTTCCTGACCGAGGCCAACGCCGGTGGCGCCGTCGGTCAGATGGATGTCGACCAGGGCCAGCTCAACGCCGCCGCGCGACGCCAACGCCAGGGCCGTCCGGGCGTCAGGGGCGGTGCCGACGACATCATAGCCCAGATCCTCCAGCACGAAGCGCAGCTCCATTGCGACCAGGGCTTCGTCTTCGATAATCAGGATACGGGCAGTCATAAGGTTTTGTTTCACTACGGAGTTACGCCACTTCAACGCAGCGACGGGGTGGCGGTTCAAGCCAATTGTCGAGCGGCGCGGCGAGGCGCGAGGGCCGTGGCCGGCACATCGGCGACGACGATGAGCCCTTCGGCAGCCCAGGTCTGCTCCAGGTCCCCGCCCAGCTGCCCCTCGACCGACAAGGCCAGCAGTGATGAACCGAAGCCGGCGGCGACGGGCCTGCCCCTCACCCGGGGACCATCCCGCTCCTGCCAGGTCATGACATAGCGGTCGCCCTGCCGCCGGGTCGTCAGCATGACCCGTCCCTCCGGGGCGGACAGGGCACCGTATTTGGCGGCGTTTGTGGCCAGCTCATGAAACAGAAGCGCAACCGGGGTCGCGGCCTGATCGTCGAAATCCGCGTCATCCCCGCTGACGATCACGCGCGGTTCGCCCGCCTCGTCGTCATAGGGCAGGAACAGGTCGCGCAGAAAGGCATGCAGGGTCGTGCCGTCGAGACTGGGCCGGCTGGATTCCGTGTGCGGCCGCACGAACTCATGAGCCCGGGCCAGGGCTGAAATCCGGGTCCGGGCGGCCCTGGCGAAGCCCTTGGCCTCGGGATACTGCCGCGCCGACAGGGCCAGCAGGGCAGAGATCACGGCGAAGATGTTCTTGATCCGGTGACTCAGCTCCTGGCTCAGCAGCGCCTTGGCCTGCTCCAGTCGCTTCATCTCGGCGATATCCGTCCCGGTCCCGAACCAGCGGGTCACGGCGCCCGACGCATCGCGGATCGGCATGGCGCGGCTCAGGGTCCATGCATAGGAACCCGTGTGGTGCAGCAGTCGGTACTCCACCTCATAAGGTTCGCCCGTGGACAGCGAAGCCCGCCATGCGGTCCGCGCCCGCTCCTGATCCTCCGGATGGATCATCTCGCCCCAGGCGTCGCCCAGGGCCGAGCCTTCGGCGGCGCCGGTGAAGGTGTACCAGCGGGCGTTATAGTAGTCATGATGGCCGTCCGGCCGCGAGGACCAGACCATCTGCGGCATGCTGTCGGCGATGGCCTGGAAGCGGGCATCACTCTCGGCCAGTTTCTCGGTCACCAGACGCGCGGCCTCGACGGCGGCGGTGGCGGCCTCGTCGCTGCGGCGACGCTCGCGCAGGGCGCGACGGCGCTCCAGCAGCGCCATGACCTGCCGGGCCAGTACGTCCATCGTCATCAGCTGGGTCGCATCCAGCCCTTGCGGCCGCGGTCGGGTGTCGAAGACGCACAAGGCGCCCAAGGCCAGACCCTGATCATCGATCAGCGGCGCGCCGGCATAGAAGCGCAAGGCCGACGGCCCGGTCACCAGCGGATGGTCAGCGAACAGGGGGTCCTGCGCCGCATCGAACACCTGGGTGACGCCCGGCCGTCCCATCGCATGTTTGCAGAACGCGCTGGCCCGGCCGATCGCGGCGATATCTACATCGTCCCGGGCCTTGAACCACTGCCGGTCGCCCACCGCGAGGCTGACCATGCCGATCGGCGCATCGCAGATACGCGCTGCCAGAAGCATCACATCGTCGAAGGCCTGTTCGGGGTCGGTGTCGAGGATGTCGAAGGATCGCAGGACACGGAGACGCTCGGCTTCAATTGCGTCGGGGTCGCTGGCAATCGGATTGGTCAAGCGGCGCCTTCCGGTGAGCGCCAATGCGCTGGGGTGTCGGGTCGAATTGCGGATCGGCGTCAGTCGAGGCGCGCGCCGTCCCCGGTCCGGGCAGCGACTGTGCTTGTCCTGCAAGTCCGGCAAGGAATGCCCTGGCTGAGATTCCGTTGCGGGCCCGTCGCGATCAGGAGACGGGGCGACCCACTTCCTCGACCTCCATCACCGTCACCCCCGGTGGCGGCGCGCGCATCGGCTCGTCCGGCGCAGACGGGGGGGCCTCGAAGGCTGCGAGGCGCTGGTTGATGGCGGCGATCTCCGCGGGAGTCGCCTGGCGCCGGCCGCCCAGGGAGGCGACGCCGACAACGCGGGTCTGACCGTCGATCTCGACCGTGCGCATGACGCTCTCGCCATTGGCGGCGGCTTCGCCCATGGCCAGTTCGGCCTCGGTCGCGGAAACCAGCTGGATGCGCGGACGCGAGAAGCGCGCCTCGTCGATCAGGGGCTCACGGCCGGCATAGGGCTGCCGGAAGGCCGCCGGCTCTCCATAGACTCCCTTCCAGCGATAGAAGATGTGCGCGCCGATCTGGGTCAGCTTGTTCAGTGTCGGCGCCCACCAGGGGTGGACGTAGTCGGCGTGATAGTGGGTCGCGGTGCCGACGCGGGCCGCGACATGGCCGGCCAGCGCCCGCTCGGCAACGACCTTGGCCCGGTTCCAGGCCCAGGCGACCGGCGCCTGCGCCAGAGCGCCATCGCAGGTGAAGCTGAACTGGCAGCCGGTGGTGCGCTCGGCGCCCTCGAAGACCACGCCGCAGATGCTGTTGGCGTAGTTTGGGTCGCGCACCCGGTTCAGGATGACCTGGGCCACGGCCTCCTGGCCCTCGGTCGGCTCAAGGGCGGCCTCGTAATAGATGCCCTGGGTCAGACAGCGCATGGCCCGGCGGCGATCTTCCGCCGTCGCAGGCTTGAAGACGAAGGGAGCGGCGACGCGCAGGAACTGGGAAGCGTCCGGCGTCGCGGCGTTCAGCTTCATCGCGTCCAGACCCGTGGCGCCGAAGTCCAGCGTGGGGCGGCCTGCGAGGGTGAGGTTCTCCCAGCCGGGCGTCAGGCCATACAGGGCCGCGCGGCGTTCGCCGGGATCATGGCGCAGGGCGATGGCCAGCTGGGACGGATCCATGCGACCGGTGATGGCGGCGAAGCCGCGGGCGCTGAGGTCGCCGCCGGTGAGGGTGCGGATGGTCTCGGCGCGACGGTCGATCTCGGGACGCGGCGTCGAGCTGGCGGCCATGGCGACGCCGAAGGCGGCCAGCACCACGGGTGCGGCGGCCAGCAGCCGACGCATCCTCTTCAGCTTCGCGGTCCAGTCGATCCTGGCCAAATAGTCAGCTCCCAAGCCGGGACGGCGCCCGACGATCGTGCAGATTGCGCGCCAAGCGGGGCGCTTTTCAGGCGGAAAAGCCCGGTTCGGTCAAGACTCAACGCTTTCGTGGTGTGAAAGCCCCCGTCCTTTTGGCACTTTCAGCCGTCGCCGACGAATCGATGGTCGGGGCCTGGCCACAATCGCTGTACTTGCCGGAACTCAAGCCGATCCAATACGTTCGCTGTGATCGCGTGCGCGCGAGTGGGGGTCTATGAGCGCGTTGGGGCATTTCGTTCGGATGTTCAACATTGGCGCCGCCGTGACCCGGCTGGCGCGGGTGAAATCGCGTCCGTGGTGGGTGTCCGTGCTCGTCGGGATAGCCGCGGCAGCCGTCATGCTGGCCGTTCGCGCCAACCTCGGCTTCTTCTACGGCAATGTGACCGGCTTCATGATCCTGCTGCCTGCGGTGATCATCGCCTCATTGGCGGCGGGCCGTCTCGCAGGACTGACAGCCACGGCATCATGTCTGTTGGGGGGTTGGCTGGTCGTCGGCTTCAGCGCCGTCGGAGCCGGGATGGCGGACCGGCTCGGGCTCGTGGCGACGGTCAATTTCATCATCGTCGGCCTGTTCATTACGGCAGTCGCCTCGGCCCTGCGGGACATGGTCGGTGCGCTCGACGCTTCGCTGGAGGCCCTCCAGACCTCCAGGGCCCGTATCGACGATCGCGAACACCAGCTGCGCCTGATCAGCGAATATGCCCCGGTGATGCTCTGGATGAGCGACGCGACGGGAAAATGCATACATCTCAACGCCGCCCAGCGTGAGTTCAGGGCCGCCCCCGAATCCCTGGAGGGTTTCGACTTCGTCGCTACGATCCACCCCGAAGACGCCGAGCGCGTGCTTGCGGCGACGGCTGAGGCCGGTCAGCGTCAGGCGCCGTTCGAAATCGAGGGCCGATACCTTCGCCACGACGGCCAATGGCGCGTGCTTCACACCGACGCCCATCCCCGGCTCGAACCCGATGGCTCGTACGGCGGAATGATCGGGGTCAATGTCGACGTCACGGAAGCCCGCGCAGCCGAGGCGGCGCTGCGTGAGAGCGAGACCCGGTTCCGCCTGATGGCCGACACCGCACCCTCGCCCGTCTGGATGACGAACGCCGACGCCAAGGTCGAGTTCGTCAACGCGGCCCTCGTCGAGTTCTACGGCCAGCCCGCCGAACGCATCCTCGGCGACGTCTGGAAGGCCGCGATTCATCCCGACGATCGGGCGAGCGTTGAGGCCGCCATGGCGGCCGCCCGTCCCGAACGCCGGCCATATGGGTTCGAGGCGCGATTCCAGCGCGGCGACGGCGCCTGGCGCTGGATGCGGATATCAGTCAATCCGCGCTTCGCCGGAGACGGCGCCTTCCTCGGCTACGTCGGCATGTCGTTCGACACCACCGAGACCCGGGAGGCGCTCGATGCCCTTGAGCGACAGGAGCGGCGACAGTCCTTCCTTCTCGGCCTGACGGACCGGCTGCGGGACCTGACCTCGTCCGAGGATGTCATCCTCGAGGTGGAGCGGGCCCTCGGTGTGGAGCTTGGCGCTGACCGCGTCGGCTACGGCGAAGTCGATCAGGAACGCGGCCTCGTCTTCATGACCCGCGACTGGACTGCGGGCGTGGTCAGCGCCCATGGGCAGTTCAGCCTCGAGGATCTCGGCGCGGACCTGATCACCGACCTGGCCGAGGGGCGCGTGGTCCACATCTCCGATGTGCAGCAGGACCCACGCACCCGCAATGCGCTGGATGTCCTGGCGCGGCTGGAAACGCGGGCCCTGATGCGTGCGCCGGTGATACGGAGCGGCGGCCTTCGCGCCTTTCTCTACGCCCATCACTCGACGGTCCGCCAATGGACCGAGGCGGAGACCGCCTTGCTGCAGGATGTGGCCCTGCGCACCTGGACCGAAATCGAGCGCACGCGCGCCGAGGCCGAAGTGCGCGAGAGCGAGGAGCGCTTCCGCGCCATAGCCGACACCGCCCCCGTCCTGATCTGGGTGACCCATCAGGACCGCACCCGCGCCTTCGTCAACCAGGCCTATGTCGCCTACAACGGCGGAACCTATGAAGAGGCGCGGCTGGCCGACTGGCGCGCGGTCATCCATCCGGACGATCATGAGCGCGTCATCCAGGAGTCGCTCGCCGGCGAGGCCTCGGGTCAGCCCTTCTCCATGGAGGCCCGCTACCTGCGGCACGACGGCGAATACCGCTGGCTCAAGTCGTTCTCCCGCCCCCGGCTGGGCGGAGACAACGAGGTGATCGGCTTCGTCGGCGTGGCCTTCGATGTAACCGACATCCGGGAGACGGCCGCCAATCTGGTCGCCGCCGCGGCCGAGCGCGACGCCATCCTCGGCCAACTGGCCGAAGGCGTCATCGTGACCGATCCGGATGGTTTGATCACCTTCGTCAATGATGCAGCGGTCAGGCTGCACGGTGTCGACCGCCTGGATGTCGGCCCCGCAGACTACTCCAACGCCTATCATCTGTTCACCGAGGACGGTCATCCCTACCCGCCGCACGAACTGCCGCTGGCGCGGGCCGTGAAGAAGGGCGAGTCGATCCTGAACGCACGTTGGCGCATCCGTCGGCCGGACGGGACCGAAGTGCTCGCCGTCGGCAACGCCCGGCCCGTGTATAATCCGGACGGCAGCCGGATCGGGGCGGTGCTGACTCTGCGGGACGAGACCGCGCGGGTCGAGGCGGAAAACCGGCTGGCGGAGTCCGAGACCCGCTTCCGCACGATCGCCAACAGCGCGCCCGTCCAGATCTGGATGACGGACGACAAGGGCGACCTCGCCTTCGCCAACCGGAGCTACAAGGCTTTCTTCGAGGTCGGCGACGACGCGTTGGCGTCGAGTTGGCGCGGGACGGTCGAGACGCTTGAGCTGGAAGAGGAACATGAGGCCTTCGTGCGCGCCGTTGAGGCAAGGACGCGCCACCAGAGAACCATGCGCCTGCAGCATCCCCGGCTGGGCGCGCGGTGGCTTCGCTGCGAGGGTATTCCCCGCTTCGACGCCACCGGCGCCTTCCAGGGCTATGTCGGCGCCAATCTGGACGTCACCGACGCCAAGCGCGCCGAAGAGGATCTGAAGCGGATCAACGAACTGCTCGAGGAGCGCGTCGGCGAAGCCTTGGCGGAGAAGGCCAAGGCCGAAGCCGATCTGATGCACGCCCAGCGGATGGAGGCGGTCGGCCGCCTGACCGGAGGCGTGGCGCACGATTTCAACAACCTGCTGACCGTGGTGATAGGCGCGCTGGACATCATGCTGCGCTCGCCCAATGACGCCGCCAAACGACAGAAGCTGGGAGAGGCGGCCCTGGCGGCGGCGAGGCGAGGCGAGGGCCTGACCCATCAGCTGCTGGCATTCTCGCGCCGACAGGCCCTGCGACCCGAGGCCGTCGATCTCAACGTCCAGATCCGCGAGAGCGAGCCTCTGTTGCGCCGGGCCGTTGGAGAAGCCGTCGAGTTCAAGCTCAAGCTCCGGCGCGGCGGGGCGCGGGTCAACGTCGATCCCTCCCAGTTCGAGGCCGCCCTGTTGAATCTGGTCGTCAACGCCCGCGACGCCGTGGGCGACAAGGGCCGGATCACGATCCAGACCCAGTCATGCACCGTTGAGCCGGGCCTGGTCACGGACCTCGCGGCCGGCGACTATGTCTGCGTCACCGTCGCTGACAACGGCGCGGGCATGCCGCCCGAGGTCATCGCGCGGGTCTTCGAGCCCTTCTTCACCACCAAGGCCGTCGGCAAGGGGACAGGACTGGGTCTGAGCCAGGTCTATGGCTTCGCACGCCAGAGCGGCGGGGCCGCCCAGATCTCATCCACCGTCGGCCGGGGAACCGAGATCAAGCTATTCCTTCCGCCCCTGAACGAAACCCTCGGCATCGCCGCGGACGCCGGACCCGAAGCGGCCCGGCCCATGGCCGCCGGCCGACGCCTGCTGCTGGTCGAGGACGACGTCAGCGTCGCCGTCGTGGCGCTGGAGCTGCTGGAAGGTCTGGGGCTGGAGGTGCGCGCCGTCGAGACCGCGCCGCAGGCGCTCGACCTGCTGAAACGCGAGAAATTCGACATGATGCTCAGCGACGTGGTGATGCCCGGCGGCATGACCGGCATCGAACTGGCGCGGGCATGCGGGCGCGACTACCCCGACATGCGTGTGGTGCTGACCTCGGGCTATGCCGGCGAGGATGTCGACGCGGCCCTGGCTGATGCGCCCTGGCCGTTCCTGCGCAAACCCTATTCGGGCGAGCAGCTGGCCCGAATTCTGGGCGAGCTCACCTGAGGCGGCGTCGGCCGGCCTTTCGGCCGACCGGCAGGCAGATCAGCGCGTGCGAGCCTTGCGGGCCGCATAGCGGGCGTCGCGAGCGGCCTTCTGCTCTTCCTTGGTCAGGGCCTTGCGCTCCTTGCGGGCGGCGCGCTTCTCGGCCTCGACGGCTTCCTGGGCTTCGAGGTCGGCCGCCATGCGAGCGGCTTCCTTCTCGGCCTTTTCACGGCGCGCTTCGGCCTTGGCCAGTTCATGCTGCTGACGCAGCGCCTCCTTCTCGGCGGCGCGCTTGGCGGCCAGCTTGTCGAATTCGGGATCGGGGGCGGCGGCCTTGGGCTTGAACCGGGCGAGCAGGGCCTTCTTGGCCTCCTGCTGGGTGGTAAGGCGGTCGGTGAAGCCGGTCTGTTTCAGATCTCTCATGCGGAGGGCGTCGATGTCCTTGATCGTTTATGGATGCGCTGGAACGCGGCCGGGCGATTTGCAGCGCAGCCCGGCGCGTCGCTAACCCTATATGGGCTCGAAAATCAAGATCGCGAGGCGTTCATGACCGCCGCCCCGCTCACTCGATGGCCGACTGTGTCAGTTCGGTTTCTCGGCCTGACCGACCGCTGCACCCGCAGCGCCGCCCACGGCGGCGCCGACAGGCCCCGCGACGACGGCCCCGGCGATGGCGCCGGTCGCGGCCCGCTGCTCGATGGTCTGACCGCAGGCGGCGGCGGCCAGGGCGGCGGTCGCGACGACAAGGGTGATGACAGTGCGTTTCATGGCGAAATCCTTCCAATAGCGGAGCTTCAACGCTATCGGCCCCACACCGGTTCCGGCTCGCAACGGCAAGTCAATCGCGCCATCCGGCGAATGCCGAAGACAACAGTCGCGGCTGCTATCAATCAGTCAGGCCGCCTGTGAAACTCATTTCGTGTTGTCCTTGTGATGGGCAATACAGAAACGCCTCCTTTCACTGTGCGTGACTATAAGGCGACCACAGGGCCTGACCTTCCGGATACACCCAGAACACTCCGCGATGTTGCGTCGCACAACAATCTTGCGAATCAACCACATTGGCGCCACAAACGGCTGGCTTAAGGCGCGTCCTCGACGACCGGCCCATTCGCCGACCGTCGATTTACCGCAAGCGGATCGCGACGCCGATCTCCAGGGATTGGAGAGGGTCGCCCGGTTGCGAGACTACCCGGGGGCGGCATTGCGCCCTGCCGTACAGGACTGAGCCCTTGCCGAAAGCCCCGCATGCGCGTGTGAACCCTCCTGTTGATCGTGCGGCCCGGATTCGGCCCGGATCAGCGGCGGCGGCGTTCGGCGCATTGGTGGGACTGGCGATCGGCTGCGCCTATCTGGGCGGCACGGCGGCGAAGGCCACGACCGTGCGCGCCCAGGCGGAACGCATCGAAGGCGCGACGGCTGCGGGTTTCACCGAAGAAGCGCTCGCTGCGGCCGCCGGCGGTCTGGACGAAAGCGCCCTGACCATCGCCCGCCGGCATGATCCCTATACCGTCGCCGGCGGCGCCCAGCGCGACCGTCAGGCCGAACTTCTGACCGCCCGTCTGGAACAGCTGCGTGGCCAACCCACGGACGCCACCCTGCGTCGCGTAAACCTGACCGGCCCGGTCGCCGCCCTGCCCTTCCGCCTCGGCAGCACGCTCGACGCCTCGCGCGATCTCGATTGCCTGACCCAGGCCGCCTATTACGAAGCCCGCGGCGAAGGCCGCGACGGCATGCGCGCTGTGACCCAGGTTGTGTTGAACCGCGTCCGGCACGCCGCCTTCCCCAACAGCGTCTGCGGCGTGGTCTTCCAGGGCGCAGGCCGCCGCACGGGCTGCCAGTTCAGCTTCACCTGCGACGGCTCGCTGGCCCGCGCGCCCGATCCGACGCTGTGGGAGCGGGCCCGATCGGTGGCCAAGCGGGCGTTGGGCGGCTACGTGCTGAAGTCGGTGGGCACGGCGACCCATTACCACGCCGACTACGTCGCCCCCTACTGGGCGCCGACCCTGTACAAGATCAACACCATCGGCCGACATATCTTCTATCGCTGGACGGGCCCGTGGGGTCTGCCGCCGGCCTTCACCGGCAAGTACGCCGGTGGCGAGAACAACCTGTCGCTGGCCATCCTCGAGGGGCTGGACGCGCGGACTCAGGGCGGACAGCTGGTGGGCGAGACCGTCGCCGGTCCGGCGGCGACCCGCACCCTGACGCTGGCCGTCGATGGCGAGACCCGCACCTACACCGTCCAGGACCTCGTCGCCCTGCCGCCGGGCCAGGAGCTTCCCCGCGTGCAGGGCGCCTTGGCCCCCGCGCGCCGTCAGCCGACGGCCCAGGAGATCGCCGACATCAACGCGCGGCTGAAGGCGATGGAGGACCCCGACGCGCCGATCCGCACGGCGCCGTCCGCCCCGCCCGCCGACAGTGGCGACCTGCCGATCGCGACGCGACGGAACTGACCTTGTTTCATCCACTCACCCGGCGAATGCCGGGATAGGCGGCAGCCTGCCGCTAACCCGCGATCCCGAACGCCTTCGCGTACCTGACCGTCACAGGGGCATCGAGCGCGCCGGGTTTCAGGGCCAGCGCCATGAAATGCGGCCCCTCGAACGGCGCCGTCACCGTCTTCGCCGCCTCCGCGGAATAGCCGACGCGCGGATAGTAGGCCGGATGTCCGAGGACGATCACCGCCTCGACGCCGGCGCCGCGCAGCAGCTCGTGGCCGGTTTCCATCAGCCAGGTCCCAAGGCCGTCCTTCTGGCGTCCAGGCAGGACCGACAACGGGGCCAGGGCGGCGAAACGGGCGCCGCTGTCGGTGGCCAGCGGGCTGAACAGGATGTGTCCGACGACCGCGCCGTCGTCCTCCGCCACCAGTTCCAGCAGCGCGTCGCCGTCGGCGCGCAGCGCATCGACCAGGTCGGCCTCGTCGGACTTGCCGAATTCCGCCGTGAAGGCCGCCGTGACGACCGCGCGGATGGCCGCGTGATCCTCCGGCGCGGCCGGGCGGATCACCATGCGCCGATCTTCTGCGCCTGGTCCTGGCCGATCGGATGCTTCTCCGCCTCGTGGTCCTGCTCGGCCAGGAAGCGGACGGCTTCCAGCGCGGCCATGCAGCCCATGCCGGCGGCGGTGACCGCCTGGCGATAGACGTCGTCGGTGACGTCGCCGGCGGCGTAGACGCCCGCGATGGCCGTCGAGGCCGTCCCGGGCTTGACCGACAGATAGCCGCCCTGGTGGGTCTCCAGCTGGTCCTTGAACAGCTCCGAGGAGGGCGCATGGCCGATGGCGATGAACACGCCGTCGGCCTTCACGTCACGGGTCTCGCCGGTCTTGACGTTCTTCAGACGGGCGCCGGTGACGCCCATCGGGTCGGTCTCGCCGACGATCTCGTCGATGGCGTGGTCCCAGATCACCTCGATCTTGGGGTTCGCGAACAGGCGCTCCTGCAGGATCTTCTCGGCGCGGAACTTGTCGCGACGATGCACCACGGTGACCTTGCGGCAGATGTTCGACAGGTACAGGGCCTCTTCAACGGCGGTGTTGCCGCCGCCGATCACGGCGACGTCCTGGTCGCGGAAGAAGAAGCCGTCGCAGGGCGCGCAGGCCGACAGGCCGCGGCCCTTGAAGGCGTCTTCCGAGGGCAGGCCGAGGTACTTGGCGGTGGCGCCGGTGGAGATGATCAGCGCATCGCAGGTGTATTCGCCGCTGTCGCCGATCAGGCGGAAGGGCTTCTCGCCCAGCTTCACGGTGTGGATGTGGNNCCAGTTCAGCTTCACCTGCGACGGTTCAATGCGCGGCCGGGTCAACCAGGCCGCCTGGAACCGGGCCCGCGAAGTGGCCTCCGCCGCCCTGTCCGGCGCGGTCTACGCCAATGTCGGCAACGCGACCCATTTCCACACCACCGGCGTCTCACCCGGCTGGCGTCATTCGCTGGTGCGCGTGGGTCAGGTCGGGGACCATCTCTTCTATCGCTTCGGCGGCCGCTCCGGCTCGCGCGAGGCCTTCTCCTACGCCGCCCGCCCCTCAAGCGAGGCGGACGTGGGGCCGCGCCTGATCCAGGCCAGCCTGGATCCAACCGGCACCGTTCGCGAAGCGGGCGCGGTCGCCTACAATCTTCTGGTCGCCCAGGAACGCGGCGCGGACGCCGGCGCCGCGGGCCCTGCAGCCGCGACGCCCGCTCCGACGGCCGTGCCGACTACGCCGGTCTCGACAGGCGACGCGCCGATTCAGACGCCCCCCACCGCCTGAGTCAGTCCGGCCTGCGGGTCGCCGACTCCCGGACCTTCCAATGGTTCGTCAGGTTCTGCTTCAGATCGCCGAACAGACCCCCGGTCTTGAGGTCGCGACCGTCGGCGCTCGCCGCAGCCTCCACGCCCTCGTCGGCGAAACTGACCTGTTCCTGCGAATCTCGAGCGGCCTGGGTCATGGGGTTTCCTTCGTTGCACGAAGAACCCTTCGCCCCGTGTCGTGTTCCGGAACGGCGGTCGAGGGATCAGTCCGACCGGACGTCCAGCCCCACATCCAGCGCCGGGGCGGAATGGGTCAGGGCGCCGACCGAGATGACGTCGACACCCGTCTCTGCAATGCCGCGCACCGTCTCCAGATTGACCCCGCCCGACGCCTCCAGCGTGATCCGCCCGGCCGTGCGGGACACGGCCTCGCGCAGCATCGGCAGGGTGAAGTTGTCGAGCATGATGACGTCCGGCCCGGCGGCCAGCGCCTCGTCCAGTTGATCCAGACCGTCGACCTCGACCTCGACCTTCATCAGATGGCCCACGGCGGCCCGCGCGCTGCGGACGGCCTCGCCCACCCCGCCGCAGACGGCGACATGGTTGTCCTTGATCAGAATGGCGTCATCCAGACCGAACCGGTGATTCACCCCGCCGCCGCACAGCACCGCATGCTTCTCCAGCGCCCGCAGGCCCGGCGTGGTCTTGCGGGTGTCGGCGATCCGCGCCTTCGTGCCGGCGACTGCCTCGACATAGGCCCGTGTCAGGGTGGCGATCCCGCACAGCCGGCCCAGCAGGTTCAGCGCCGTCCGCTCGGCCGCCAGGAAGGCGCGCGCATCGGCCTCGACCTCGGCCAGGACCGTCCCGGCCTCGAAGGCGTCGCCGTCGCGCAGTTTCAGGGCGATGGATGCGTTGGGGTCCATCGCCAGCACGGCCAGACGCACGCAGTCGATGCCCGCCAGCACCCCCGCCTTGCGCGCCGCAAAAACCGCCCGCATCCGCGCGCCCTCAGGGATGCAGGCCTGCGCCGTCACATCTCCGGCCCGGCCCAGATCCTCGGCCAGCGCCATGCGCACCACCGGTTCAATCAGGATGTCAGGGAGGGATCGGGTCATCGAGCGCTCGGTCAGGCTGCGGCGACCAGGGCGGGGTCGGCGTGGACGTGGGTATGGTCGGCGACGGGGGCGGTGCCGGGATAGTCCGAACGATAGTGCCCGCCCCGGCTTTCCCGCCGGGCCAGCGCGGACTCGGCTATGAGCCGCGCGGCGACCAGCGGCAGGGCGCCGGGCGCCTGGGCCTCCAGCCGGGTAAGGACGGCCAGCGTTTCGGTCAGGCCGGACGCGTCCCGCACGACGCCCGCGCCCTCGCTCATCGCCTGGCGGAGCGTTTGCAGGCTTTCCGGCGCCAGATCTGTTGCGACAGTCGATGGCAGGAGCGCGCCGGCGCCCGATGTCTCCACCGCCGCCGCCCGGCCCGTGCGCCGTCCGAAGGCCGCCGCTTCCAGCAGGGAGTTTGACGCCAGCCGGTTGGCGCCGTGCACGCCCGTCGCGGCGCATTCGCCGACGGCGAACAGGCCCGGCAGACTGGTGCGACCGTCGGGTCCGGCGGCGATCCCGCCCATATGATAGTGGGCCGCCGCGGCCACGGGGATCGGCGTCTCGCGCGGGTCCAGCCCGGCCCGCATGCAGGCCGCGAACACCGCCGGGAATTCCTCGGCCAGCTTCGCCCCGATGGCGCTGCGACAGTCGAGAAACGCCCCGCGTCCCTCCGCCCGCGCCGCATGCACCGCCCGCGCGACCACATCGCGAGCCTGCAGGTCGGCGTTCGCGGCCTCGCCGAGCAGGAACCGGCCGTCCCGGTCGATCAGTCGGGCGCCTTCGCCGCGCAGGGCCTCGGTGGCCAGCGGCATGGGATCCAGACCGACGTCGATGGCGGTCGGATGGAACTGTACGAACTCGGGGTCGAGAATCTCCGCGCCCGCGCGATACGCCGCCGCCATCCCTTCGCCCAGCAGGGCGGCGGGCGTGGTGGTGTGGGCGAACAGGCCGCCGGCGCCGCCCGTGGCCAGCACCACTGCGGGGGCCAGCACCTCGATCACCCGCCCCGAACCGGGCGTTCCACGCTCGATCAGGGCGCCGCGAACCCGGCCGCCGGCGTCCTGCACCAGACCGCGCAGCCGCCCATCTTCCCAGACCTCGATATGCGGCGAGGCGCGCACCGCAGCGATCAGGGCCGACAGGATCGCCCTGCCCGCTCCGTCGCCGCCGACCCGCGCCACGCGGGCGTGCGAGTGGGCGGCTTCCAGACTGACGGCGAACCCGCCGGCGGCGTCGCGGTCGAAGGGCGCGCCGAGCGACGCCAACCATTCGACGGTCGCGGGGCCGTCGCCGGTCAGGATGTCGGTCGCCTCCAGCTCGACAAGGCCGGCCCCGGCCGCCGCCGTATCCGCCGCGTGCAGCGCCGGCGCGTCATCCGCCGACAGGGCCGCCGCCACCCCGCCCTGGGCCCAGGCCGAGGAGCAGGCCTCCAGCAAAGGCGCAGGCGTCACGACCAGCACCTTGCGCGGCGCAGCCTCCAGCGCGGCCGACAGCCCCGCCAGGCCTCCGCCGATGATCAGCGGCCCGTCATGATGGACTGTGCGGCTCAACCGCCGAACCCGAGAAAGCCGCCGGCCATGGTCAGGGCGCCGGGCAGTGAACCTCCCGCGAGCGGCATCAGCGCCGCCACGCCCACGCCAACGCAGGCCACCGCCGCCGCGAGGAACAGGCCGACGCTCTGGGCGGATTCACGACCGGTCAGCGGCCGTCCCTCCGGCCGCCATGTACCGCGGCGCAGGTGGCCGATCAGGGCGATGGCGAGAAAGGCGGCCAGAATGAACCGCCCTGTGGTCAGGCCCCAGAACACCACCAGCGCGCCGATCAGCACCATGGCGCCGCGTTCGACGTTCGGATGGATGCGCGCCAGCACGGGCCCCAGCGCCTTGGAGCCGTCCAGCGGAGGCGCGGGGGCCAGATTGACCAGATTGATGAGGGCGATCACCGCCGCCCCCAGCAGCCACATGCCCTCGCCCGTGGCGATAAAGCCGGCGAAGAAGGGGATGGCGGCCAGCAGGCCGAATCCCGGCCCGGCGAGCGAAACCAGCACCCCGTCCCACTCGCTCTTGGGCAGACGCTGGCTCTTCGCCACGCCGCCGAGGAAGGGGATGATGTAGATCCTGGCCGGCCCCATGCCGAGCCGGTTCATCGCCAGAACATGGCCGTACTCGTGCACCAGCAGGCCCCAGATGGCCGCGACCGCGATCACCCAGCTGCCGCTGATCCACCAGATGAAACCGCCCAGCAGCAGGGTCGAGACCACGGCCCAGACCGGGTGCTGACCCTTGTCCAGCGGCGGCTCGGCAGTGCGGGGCGGCCCCCGGTCGGCCACCGGAGCCTCCGTCGCGGTGGCGGCCGGTTCAGGCCGCGGATCCCAGGGACCGGGCGGGCGGGGCGTCGTATTCTCTGTCATCCGGACGACGTGGCCTTTTCCGACCGCAGCCACAAGGCCAGCAGGGCGAGAAGCCGCAGGCTGCGCCTGTCGATCCTGGCCACGGCGCGGACGGGCGGAACGTAGTGCATCAGATCAGCTCCACCGCAACATGGTGCCGGGCCTTGATCATGTCGTAGCGCGCCGGGACCGCCGGCGGCGGCAGGTCCACCATCCGTTGCACGGCCAGTCGCGCGCGCTCGGCGATGTCCTCGGGGACAGTCACCTCGAACTGCATGTGCAACAGGCAGTCGCGGATGTTCTCCAGCGTGATCCGCTTCATGTACGGGCACAGATTGCAGGGCCCGATGAACTGGACCCCGGGCAGGTCGCCGGCGACGTTGGAGGCCATCGAGCACTCGGTGATCATCACCACCCGCTTCGGCTTGCGGGCCGTCACATGGTCGATCATGGCCGCGGTCGAGCCGGCGAAGTCCGAGGCCGCGATAACATCCTCCGGGCATTCCGGGTGGGCGAGGATTTCGGCGTCCGGATAGGCCGCGCGCATCTCCGCGATGTCGGCGACGGTGAACCGCTCATGCACCTCGCAGCGGCCCTTCCAGGCGATGATGCCGACATTGGTCTGGGCCGCGACGTTCTTCGCCAGGAACTCGTCAGGGATCAGGATGACCCGGTCGACGCCCCATTCCTTCGCCGCCCATTCCACAACCTGAACGGCGTTGGCGCTGGTGCAGCAGATGTCGGTCTCGGCCTTCACGTCAGCGGTCGTGTTGACATAGGTGACCACCGGCAGGCCCGGATAGCGCTGCTTGATGAGCCGCACATCGGCGCCCGTGATCGAGGCGGCCAGCGAACACCCCGCCTTCAGGTCGGGGATCAGCACCGTCTTGTCCGGGCTGAGGATCTTCGAGGTCTCGGCCATGAAATGCACGCCCGCCTGGACGATCACCTTCGCCTTCGACCTGGCCGCCTCTTTCGCCAGGCCCAGGCTGTCGCCGACATAGTCGCCGACCCCGTGGAAGATCTCGGGCGTCATATAGTTGTGGGCCAGGATGACCGCGTCGCGGGTCTTCTTCAGCGCATTGATCTCACTGATCAGCGCGGCCTGCGCCGGCCACTCCATGGGCGTGACATGGTCCTTGACCTTGGCCCAGACCGGGGCGGTCTCCCGCGCCAGTTCCTTCGACATTCCGAACGCGCCGTCCGCCATCTCTCATCCCTTTTGCTCTATCTGAGCAAATCGGTGACCCAAAGAACGACCCCCAATCGCGGGAGCCTGTCACCGACTTATGCTCACTTTTAGCATAAGCAGGAACAATCTAGGCGGATGGCGGCGAAATGCAAGCCCGGAACGCCACGGCAGATCCTGGCTAGCGAGCGGGCAGGGTCAACAGATAGTCGATGATGGCGGTAGACGGCACACTTGTGAAAACCACCTTGCCGTCCGGCGTCGCCCCGTTGAGTGCGTACATCTGCCCGCCCTCCATCCGCCGCAGCGTCCGTGCGGCTTCGGGCGCCGTCGCGGCCGCCGGCAGGTCGTACCGGCAGCCGGTCAGCTTCAGATCCTGCAAGACGCAGCTAATCTGGAGTTCGGCAACCGGCAGCTGCGGAACCGCCGGACCCGTCGGCGCCGCCGGCTCTGGCAAGCCTGCGCGCGCGCCACGCCCCCGCGGCCGCTCGCGTGGCGGCGGCGCATCCGGATCGCGGAAGCTGATTTCGGCGCGGCCCGCCCGGGTCAGTTGATCCCGGTCGTCGGTCAGGTCCCAGCCACAGGCAGACAGAACCCGGTCCAGATTGGCGGACTGGGTCGGCAGGTCGAAATTGGTCCGCAACGCGCGCGGAGCGCCGTCCGCCGTACGGACCGAATAGAGGCCGCCCCCGCGCATGAAGCGAATGTCGCGAGCGGGCACGGTGCTCATCAGAATTCCCGGCTGCGGTCCGGGCGCCCAGGTCTGCAGGTCCGTCCGGCCATCCACCCGCCGGGCTTGCACCTCAAGCCCGCCGACGCCCGCCGGCATGCCGATCAGAGCCGCGGACAGCGCCCGGTCCCGGCACTGGACCACAATGGCCACGCCCGCGTCATAGCGGACGGCGGCGACCGTCTGGTTCAGGCTGGCCTCGTGCTGGAACTCCCAGTCGTCCTCGTCCTGCGCAATGGCGGCCGTCGGCCCCGCGCATGCAAACGCGCACAGCGCTGCGATCAGCGTCAATCTCATGGTTTTGCTCCCCAGCATCCCGACAGCAAAAGACGACAGCAGACCGCATCTGGTCAAGACCTCAAGCAACGCTGCCCGTCCCGATCATGGGAAACACGATCTTAACCGGAACAGGATGCAAGGGCTGGGTTCCCGGAGATTTCCATGCGTCTGATCCCCCTCGCCGCCGTCGCCCTGCTCCTGTCAGCCGGATCGGCGTTGGCGCAGTCGTCGGAGCCCGGCATCGCCGTCGGCGCCACGGCCGGCACGTCCGGCGTCGGCCTCGACGTCCAGATCAAGCTCGGCCCGATCTTCACCCTGCGTGGGTCAACGGACCGCCTGACCCACAGCGCCGACGAAAGCTATGACGGCGTCGACTACACCGGCGACCTGACCTTCGACACCGTCGGCGCCTTCATCGACATGCACCCGCTGGCCAACGGCCTGCTGATCTCGGGCGGAGCCTATCTGGGCGACCGCGACATCGCCCTTGCCGCGACGCCCAACGGACCCGTCGAGATCGGCGGCCAGACCTATTCGTCCGGTCAGGTCGGCACGCTGAACGGGGCCGTGAAACTGAGCGATGTCGCGCCATTCGTCGGCATCGGCTGGGATGACACCTTCTATCGCAACAGCCGCTGGGGCATTCGCGCCATCGTCGGCGTGGCCTGGAGCGATGAGCCCGAGGTCGCCCTGACCTCCACCGGCGGCAGCCTGTCCAACGACCCGACCTTCCAGGCCCGGCTCCGCGACGAGAGCCAGAGCGTCACCGAAGAGACCGAGGGCTACGGGCTGTTCCCCATTGTCCAGGTGGGCCTGAACTACAAATTCTGACCGCTCAGGCCCGGCGCTCGTGATCCAGCAGCCAGCGCTTGCGCTCCAGCCCGCCCGCATAGCCGGTCAGCGTGCCGTTCGCCCCGATCACCCGGTGACAGGGTACGATGACGGCGATCGGGTTCTGGCCGTTGGCCAGACCCGCGGCGCGCACCGCCTTCGGTGAACCGATGGCCGCCGCCAGCTGGCCATAGGTCCGGGTCTCGCCCGTCGGAATGGCCCGTAGCGCCTTCCAGACCGTGCGCTGGAAGTCGGTTCCGCCGGTCCTGACCGTCAGTCCGTCGAGCGCCGTCAGATCGCCGCCGAACCAGGCCTCGACTGCACGCCGCACCACCTCCGGCCCCCGGCCTTCGACAACCACCGCGCCCGGCGCATGGCGGGTCAGCAGCCGCGTCATGCGGTCCTCATAGTCGGCGAAGTCCAGCGCCCGCACCGCGCCCTCAGCGTCGGTGACCAACAGCACCTCGCCCACAGGCGTGGCGATCCGGTCGAGGGTCAGGGTTTCAGGCTGCGCGTTTCGCATCGTCACTCTCCATCCGCTTCAGGTCGGCGCCGCTGATCCCCGCCAGTGCGAGATGCAGCGCCCCATAGGCTCGCCATGGACGCCAGGCTTCGGCGCGGTCGGCGAGCGTTTCGTCATCCAGCCGGTCGCTGGGCGCCTCGGCCCCGTCATCGATCCAGTCGCCGGGCAGCCGCAGCCCCGGTCGCGCCGCGACCAGCCGCTTCAGCGCCAGATCGGCCGACAGGTCGCGCCCGATGGCCTCCGGGTCCGCCGACAGGTCGAAGACCCGCCGCACCCGCGCCAGCACGCCCGGCAAAGCCTTCAGGTCGTCCGCCTCGACGCAGACCGAGACCCGCCCCGCCTCCGCCGGCTCGACCGTGACCGCGCCGTCTGCGCCGTCCACATCCCGCGTCAAGGCTCGCGACCAGCGCCGCCCCTCGACCCCATCGCCGCGGGCCGTCAGGGCCGCGAACATGGCGTCCCAGTCATAGGGCGGGCGGAACGACAGGCGCAGCCGCACCCCGCCCTCATGCACCCGCTCTCCCCGCCGCCGCAGCGCCGAAGGCGGTCGGCCGTAGAGGGCCTGAAAGGTCTCGTTGAAGCGCCGCACGCTGCCGAAGCCCGACGCCAGCGCCACCTGCGCCATGCTGAGGTCGGTCTGGTGGATCAGCGCCTTGGCCAGCAGCACGCGCCGGGTCTGGGCCACGCTGACCGGGGCGGCGCCGAGGTGCTGGCGGAACAGCCGCCGCAGGTGCCGCTCGCCGACACCCAGCCGTCCGGCCAGCGCATCGACGTCGCCCTCATCCAGCGCCCCCGCCTCGATAAGGGCCAAGGCCCGGCTGACGGTGTTCGAGGTGCCCCGCCAGGCCCCCATGTCGGGCGCCGTCTCGGGCCGACAGCGCAGACAGGCGCGAAAGCCCGCCTCCTCCGCCGCCGCCGCGGAGACCACGAATGACATATTCTCCCGCTTCGGCGTCCGCGCCGGACACACGGGCCGGCAGTAGATGCCCGTGGTCTTCACGCAGCCGAAGAACCGCCCGTCGAACCGCGCATCGCGGGTCAGAACAGCGCGGTAGCAGGCCTCCTGATCGAGTTCGCCGGCGTTTTCCATGGCCGCAGAATGATCGCTGCGGCCATGGAAGTCTCGCGGTTTTCGGACATGGCCGTGCCAGGCCGTGTCGGGTCGACCCGAAGGGCGGCGCGTAGCAGTCAGAAGGCGGAGCCTCCTGACCGCGGCCCAACTATCTACCCCGCCCAACCCGCCAGATGTTCAGGATCACGCTGCAGACTAGGCTGATCGCCGAGAAGGCCAGCACCCAGACCATCACTACCGACAGGGTCGAGGCGATCCCGGGCAGGTCGCGTCCACCGTCGCCCAGCCTGCCGAGCGTATCGATGTCCAGCATGGACCAGTCGCCCCCGATCCGCGCCGTCTCGTCGCCGCGCGTCAGGGTGAACCAGTGGCCCGCCTCGAAGATGGCCCAGGTCAGCCACAGGCCGCCGCCGGCGACGACGATCCGGGCCGCGGCCCGCGCCCGGACGGCATAGGGCCGGACGAGGCTGGCCAGATCGACGGCCATCTGGGCAAAGGCATAAAGCAGGATCGGCCCGAACAGGATCGACCAGATCGGCGCCCCGCTGACCACGGCGTCCTCGCCGCGCAGCTGGATCGACATCAGGCCGGGGAAATGCAGCACCCCGATCCACCACAGCACGAACATGCCGGTGGCGAGAAAGGAGAAGAGATACTCCCCGCCGGGCCACGGCTTCGCCCGCGACCTGGGCATCCACGTCGCCTTGGCCGCCTCCGTTCCTGTCATCGACGCGCCCCAGGCCGCCGGATCGGCCAGACCGAAGGCGCCGAGGTCCTTCACCCGCCATTTGGTGAGCCAGGCCGGCCGGATGCCCTGATGCTCGAAGATGGCCGCCGCCAGGGTGGCGGCCCCGATCAGGGTCAGGCCGGCGCCGAAGAAGCCGTGGAAGGCGTGGGCGATGTCCTGCCCGAAATTATCCGATCCACCGATCACCCGGATGAACAGGGTGAGGGCGAAGACCGCCGC
Organism: Brevundimonas sp. UBA2416; assembly: GCF_002343105.1. Lineage (NCBI taxonomy): Bacteria > Pseudomonadati > Pseudomonadota > Alphaproteobacteria > Caulobacterales > Caulobacteraceae > Brevundimonas > Brevundimonas sp. UBA2416. The sequence continues at coordinate 47,599 of NZ_DDRM01000018.1, read as the reverse complement.
CAGCACCATCAGCCCGGCCTTCACGCCGAACAGCCAGTAGGGAAACAGCTCCGGCCCGACCAGCGAGTCCGGCCCCTTGCGATAGCGGGCGGCGACGACCAGCGGATGACCGATCTCGCGCAGGATCGCCTCCTGCTCGTCCTCGGTCAGGGCGCGGCCCAGTTCCTCCTCCTTCGCCTCGAACCGGCTCAGGATCAGGTCGCGCAGTTCGGCGGTGATGTCGGCCCGTTCATCCTGCGGCAGCTGCGCGGCGACGGCGTTCAGATAGCGGTCGATCATGTCCATGGCTTTTCCCCTTCAGCCCGAAATTCAGAGAAGCTTGTCGAGCGAGGCGTTGATCCCCCGCCACTCGTCGGTCAGGGCGGCCAGCATCGACACGCCGCCCGGCGACAGGACGTAGAAGCGCTTCTTCCGCTTCTCTTCCTCGCGCCATTCGCTGTTCAGCAGGCCCTGGCTCTCCAGCCGGCGCAGCAGCGGATAGAGGGTCGATTCCTCCATCTCGAGCCCGTCGGCGGCCAGGGCCTGACGCAGGGTGTAGCCGTACCGCTCGGTCCTCAGACAGGCGAGCACCGCCAGCACCAGCGACCCGCGCCGCAGCTCCAGCCGCATCGATTCATAAAGGTCCGGATCGAGGCTCATGCCGTTGCCCTGCATCTCACATAGTGTGTAACACACAGTGTATGCGACATACTGTGCGACCGAGTCAAGACTCGACGGTCAGGCGTGGCTTATTCGGGTATGCGCGCGCCGTCCCAGGCGAAGACCCCGCCGCTGTCTGCGGGGGTCAGGCCGTCGATCACGGCCAGCAGCCGCCCGGCCGAATGGTCGGCCGCAAACAGCTTTTCGGGTTTCACGCCCTTCTGGAACGGCGCGCTCAGGCCGGTGTCGACCGTGCCGGGATGCAGGCCCGCGACCACCGCCTGCGGATGGGTGCGGCCCAGCTCGACCGCCAGATTGCGCAGCAGCATGTTCAGCGCCGCCTTCGACGCCCGGTAGCTGTGCCAGCCGCCCAGCCGATTGTCGCCGATCGACCCGACCCGCGCCGACAGGGCCGTGAAAACCGCCCGCCGGTCTCGCGGCAGCAGGGGCAGGAAATGCTTGGCGACCAGCGCCGGCCCGACCGCATTGATCCGGTAGTCGCGCAGCAGATGCTCCGCATCGAGCGCGCGCCAGCTGCGCTCCGGCTCGAACCCGTGGTGCAGCACCCCGGAGGCGACGAACACCAGCGTTGGGGCCGGCCCCTCGGCGATGCTTGCGGCGGCAGCGGCGATGGAGGCCTCGTCTTTCAGATCGAACCCCGTGCCCGACCGCGACAGGGCGTGGACCACGGCGAAAGGGCCAGACGCCTCAAGGCGACGCGCCAGCGCCGCGCCGATCCCGCCGGATGCGCCGATGACGACCGCCGCCTGTTCCTGAATGCCAGTCATCTGCGGATCAGCCGTCGCCCGAGGCCATGGGTCAAGCCGAACACCTTGCAGGTGTCCTTATGCCTCAGGCAGCGGCGATCCGGACCGTGTCATCCCGCCCCCGATAAACGCTCCCTTCTCGACCCCTGATCCTCCCTTTCCGACCCGGACGCAGGCGGGGTTCGGCACAGCGTTGCGGCCTGCGACCGTTTCTGACGTCGGCATGTGCTTCAGTGTGATCGCCCCGCAGGCATGATCTTTGACACCCTGAATCTCCCCCTGAGGCTGCTCCCGACGCCGCAGAGTCCGCCTACGCCCGCTGGCGCTGCCGCACCGGAAAATCCCTGGCAATTTTTCCGTCCCTTCTCGCCCCTTCAGAACCGGGGCCGGAACGCACAACCACTGGACATGCCTCCCGATCGGGTGTGTCCTGATGAGTCCGGCGCAAGAAAAACAACAAGCCGGTTCGAGTGAGGAAACATGTCCAATCGTCCGAGCCACATCCGGCTCAACTCCCACCCCGGCGCCGGGACCGTCAGCCGCTTCCCCATCGAATGGGGCGCCGCCACCGCCAGGGAACGCGGACCCGTCATCGGCACGGTGAACGCCGGCAGCGACCGCAACGCCATCGGCGCTCACGGCGGGGCCTATTCGGTCTATCGCGCCCTGGCCGTCTCCTCGGGCGCCATGGCCGCCAACAACCGGCCCGACCTGACCAATACATCCCCGACCACGCCGATGGGGCCGTTCCCGCAGTGGACCGACGCCTCGAAGATCGTCTCGCTCGATCCCTGGGGCGCACGCGTCGCCGAGGATTTCGCCGACGAGATCCGCGACGGCGTCGACATCCGCCCGACCATCGCGGTCACCCGCGCCCGCCTGCAGCTCGGCGAGATCGGCGAGGCCATCGCCGCGGGCCGGCTGAAGGCCGACGGCCAGATCGTGCATGAGAGCGGCGACGTCGCCGTCACCAAGGCAGCCATCGACCCGGTCTGGTATCTGCCGGGCATCGCCGAACGCTTCGGCGTCACCGAGACCGCCCTGCGCCGCACCCTGTTCGAACAGACCGGCGGCATGTACGCCGACCTCGTCACCCGGCCGGACATCAAGGTCTTCCTGCCCCCGATTGGCGGCATCACCCTCTACATCTTCGGCGACCCGGCTGCGATCGCCGACCCGAACCGCCGCCTGACCTGTCGCGTCCATGATGAGTGCAACGGCTCTGACGTCTTCGGCTCCGACATCTGCACCTGCCGCCCCTATTTGACCCACGGCATCGAGGAATGCGTTCGCGAGGCCCAGGACGGCGGCGCCGGCCTGATCGCCTATAACCGCAAGGAGGGCCGGGCTCTCGGGGAAGTCACAAAGTTCCTCGTCTACAACGCCCGCAAGCGCCAGCCGGGCGGCGACCAGGCGGCGACCTATTTCGAGCGCACCGAATGCGTCGCCGGGGTCCAGGACGCCCGCTTCCAGCAGCTGATGCCCGACATCCTGCACTGGCTCGGCATCACCCGGATCGACCGCTTCGTTTCGATGTCCAACATGAAGCACGACGCCCTGACCGCCTCGGGCATCGAGATCGGCGAGCGGGTGCCCATCCCCGATTACCTCGTCCCGCCCGACGCCTCGGTCGAGATGGAGGCCAAGAAGGCGGCCGGCTATTTCACCCCCGACGCCCCGCCGTCGGCCGAAGACCTGACCCGCGTGGTGGGCCGCGACCTTGAGCAGTTCTGAAACAGAGCAGGCGCATAGCCTGCTGAACGCCGCCGCCGTCCGCGAACGGGCCCATGAGATGCTGGCCATCGGCGTCGCCGGTGGTCTCGACCATTGGCGCGTCGACCTTGACCGCCTGCCGGAAACCGCGCGCTACGTCGCCGCCGTGATCCGCGACCAGTATCCCACGCTGGCCGTCCCCTTCCACGCGCGCTGGCGGCATTTCGCCGTCGACGGCGTCGATCTGTGGAGCCCGGTGGCCGAGGCCCGCGACTGGCTCGACCCCGCCTCGCGGGCGCGGACCGAATTCGATCTGGCCATCGTCTCCGTCCTGCTCGACGCCGGTTCGGGTCCGGACTGGTCCTATCAGGACGCCCGCACCGGCCGAACCCTGACCCGGTCCGAAGGTCTGGCCATCGCCTCCCTGCGGATGTTCGAGGCCGGGGCCTTCTCGATCACCGAGGACGACCCATGGCGCGTCGACGCCGTCGCCCTGACCTTCCTCACCGCCAATGATCTGGCCCGCGGATTCCAGGTCTCGGACAAGAATCCGCTGGTTGGCCTCGAGGGCCGCGCCGCCCTGTTGCGCCGCCTCGGCCAGGCCTGCCTTGCCGAGCCCGACCTGTTCGCGCTCGAGGACGAGCCCCGCCCCGGCGGCCTGTTCGACGCCATGGTCGACCGCGCCGACGATCAGGACCGCCTGCCCGCGCCAGTCATCCTCGAAGTCCTGCTGGAGGCCCTCGGTCCCGTCTGGCGCGACCGGCTCAACCTCGGCGGCGTCGATCTCGGCGACTGCTGGCGGCATCCGGCCCTCAAACGCGACGACGCCACCGACGGCCTCGTCCCGATCCACAAACTGTCCCAGTGGCTCAGCTATTCGCTGGTCGAGCCGCTGCAGACGGCGGGGGTCGAGGTCTTCGACCTCGACGGCCTGACGGGTCTGGCGGAATACCGCAACGGCGGCCTGTTCATAGACCTCGGCGTGCTGACGCTGAAGGACCCCGCCGACGCCGCCAAAGCCTGGCCGGTCAGCGATCCGCTGGTGGTCGGCTGGCGCGCCATGACCGTAGCCTTGCTGGACAAGATCGCGCCTCTGGTCCGCGCCGAACTGGGCGTCACCTCCGAAGCCATGCCGCTGGCCAGCGTGCTGGAGGGCGGCACCTGGGCCGCGGGCCGCCGCGCCGCCGCCGAACGTCGACCCGGTGGCGGACCGCCCCTGACCATCCTCTCCGACGGGACCGTATTCTGATGACGACGAAGCCCTTCAAAATGGACGGCGTCACCGTCGTCACCCACCCGCTGGTCCGACACAAGCTGTCGATCATGCGGGCGAAGGACACCTCGACCGCCCGCTTCCGCGACCTGCTGCGCGAGATCTCGACCCTGCTCTGCTATGAGGTCACTCGCGACCTGCCGCTCGAAGACTATCCGGTCGAGACCCCCGTCGGCCCGACCACCGGCCAGCGCATCGCCGGCAAGAAACTGGTGTTCGTCCCCATCCTCCGCGCCGGCCTGGGGCTGGTCGAGGGGATGCTGGAGCTGGTCCCCTCCGCCCGGGTCGGCCACATCGGCCTGTATCGCGAGCCCGAGACGCTTGACGCCGTCGAATACTATTTCCGCGCGCCCGACGACGTCGCCGACCGGATGTGCATTGTCATCGACCCCATGCTGGCCACCGGCAACACCGCCGTCGCCGCCATCGAGCGGCTCAAGGAGCGCGGCGTCACCAACCTCCGCTTCGTCTGCCTCGTCGCCTCACCCGAGGGGCTGGAGCGGCTGCGCGGCTGGCACCCCGACGTACCGATCTGGACCGCCGCCGTGGACGACCGTCTCAACGAGCACGGCTATATCGTGCCGGGCCTGGGCGACGCGGGGGACCGGCTGTTCGGGACGCGCTAGCGCGAAGGCCTCAGAGCCCGCCGAGCCAGCGCATCGCGAGCAGGATGAAGGCGATCACGATCAAAGGTCCGAAGACCCGCAGCGTGTGGCGCGTGATCCGCTTGGGCAGGAAGGTATCGGAGACGCCGTTCCCGGCCCGGTCATACCGGGTGACGAGAGCCGTCATGGGACATTTCATCCCGCTGCCGACGAAGACGACGATCTCAACGCTGATCAGGGCCAGCGCCCACCACAGCCATGGGCCGCTGGCTCCGCTGATCCCGGCGTAGAGGAGCACGAAGACCGAAGTGGCCATCACCAGATAGACCGCCGTGTGCAGACCCCGGACGAGACCCAGGCGCTGTTCGTCGGTCATCCGCCTGTCGCCCTACCCCACCGCCCGCACATTGTCGTTCGAGTCCCGGTCGATCCATTTGTTGTACGGATCGACGCCCGCGAACCGCGGCTCCCGCGTGGTGATGAAGCGCAGGGTCTGCACCCCCGACCGGATCGGACGGCGCTCCAGCAGGACCACGTCCTCCTCGTCGAAGCCGGCCTTGCCCGGCTCTGCGGCGAAGATTCCGACGTCGAACACCTCGTTCAGCGGCGAAGGCGTCTCGACCCCTTCGCCGTCCGCATAGAGTTTGCGGGCGTCGACTGTGACCGCGACGTCCCAGCGGCCGTCGGCGCGGCGGGTGGCCGTCACCCCGGTCGTCTTGACGTCATACAGGGTGATCTTCTCGAACAGGTCGGTGATCAGGGCCTGTTTGTCGGCCGGGGCCTCGGCGCGGATGGCGGCGATCAGGTCCAGCGAGCGCGGATAGGGCGCACCCCGGAAGGCGTATTGCGCCAGCACCCGGCGCAGGGCGCGGTTGACCGCCTCCTCGCCGATCTGGTCGCGCAGCAGATACATGATCAGCCCGCCCTTCTGGTAGTGGATATAGCCCTGGTTCTCGACGCGCATGAGGGGCATCTCCTCCAGCCGCTCGGTCCCGCGCGCGCGCAGGTAACGGTCCAGCTCCTGCTTCAGGAAGCGACGAATCTGGTCCTTGCCGTACATCTTCTCCATGACCATCAGCGCCGAATACTGGGCCAGGGTCTCCGACAGGACGGTCATGCCCTGCTGGTTGGAGCCGACGACCTGGTGCGCCCACCATTGGTGCGCGAACTCATGGGCGCCGACGTAGGTTACATAGTCGACCTTGGTCGGGTCGCTGAGGTCGGCGATGAAGCCGAGGCCTTCGGACCAGGCGAAGGTGTTGGGATAGGACTGGGCGAAGCTGGCGTAGTCCGGGAACTCCACGATGCGCGCCTGCCGGAACTGGTAGGGGCTGAAATTGGCCTGGAAATAGTCCAGCGACGCGGACAGGGCGTCGAGCATCCGCGGCACGTTGCGGTCATGGGCGGCGTCATGGAAGACGACCATCTCGACCCCGTTGTGCATCCGCGCCGTCCGCTCATAGCGGGCCGACTGCACCGAGAAAAAGTTCAGCACCGGCGACTCGGTCACGAACCGGCTGGTCCGGCGGCCGGCGTTGACGACGTCCGAGACCATCTGTCCGGGCGCGATCACCGTCTGGTCCGCCTCGGTGCTGATGGTGATGTCGGCCGTGACCCAGTCGGCGCCGATATAGTTGCGGGCGCGGGCGGATTCGTCTTCCAGCTTCGCCGGACGAAGTTCGGCCGGAAGACCCAATTTGCGGCGTTTGGTGCGGTCTGTCAGCAGGCCCTGACGGTCCATGCCGACCATCGGCGCGAACTCCATGTTGTTCACGAAGGTGCCGTTGTCGACGAGACGGGTGGTATTGCCATTGGCCTTGAAGCCGCGCTGCTCCAGCACCGACTCGAACGTGACAGTGCGGCGTTCGCCCGGCTGCATCGGCGTGGCGAAACGGTAGATCCGGTACTCGAACTCCTCCCATTCCCGGGCGACGCTCGCGCCCTCGACGGTCAGGTCGACCATCTCAAGATCGCCGGTCCAGCGCAGGTGAACCTCTGGCATGGGCGCGCCGGTGTTGTTGACCAGCACATAGGTTCCGCGTGTCGTCAGCTTCGGCTGATGCGGGCGCAGATCCATGACGAGGCGGACATCGGCCACCGATGGCTGGGGCGTGGTCTCGTAGCGCAGCAGGGCCTTCTCATAGGCGGCCTGTTCGGCCTCCTGCTGGGCCTGCGTCCGGTACTCGTTCCAGACGTTGGTGTTCATGTAGATGAAGACGCCCAGGCCGATGAAGGCCGCGAGGGCCGCCCCGCCGATCAGGCCCGCGGGCCCCATCAGCCGATGCGGCATCCGCTTCAGACGCGGCCACAGGCGCTGCTCCGTCCCGCGCCGCCACAGGGCGTAGGCCAGCACCAGCAGGATGATCGCGAAGGCGCTCCAGTAGGCGTCCAGCCAGGCCGCGAAGCCCGCGAAATCGCCCCGGCCGTTCATGTCCGACAGCGGCACGCCGATGCCCGCGCCATAGCGGTACAGGATGTGGTCGAAGCCAAGGTTCGACAGCACGATCGTGGAGATCAGGTAGACGACCATGATCGCCCAGCCGACAAACTTGTTGGGCGACAGCGCCTGCACGAAGATCGCGAGCACAGCCAACTGGAGGAAGCTGAGCGACTGCGGGAAGACGTACCAGAGCAGGTATTTGCCCAGCTCATAGTCAGTGTGTCCCTTGATCGTCTGGGTTACCATGCCGGCCAGCACGCCGATCATCAGGGTCGAGATCAGCACCAGCGCGAGGGCCAGGGTCTTCGGAACCAGGAAGGTCCAGTCCGGCGTGGACGAGGCGTCGACGATCTCGTGCACCTTGCGGTCCCGGTCCCGCCAGACCAGCTCGCCCGAATAGTAGATGGCGATGACGATTGAGATCAGGCCGAATGTCCCGGTCAGGCCGGCGATCACCACGCGCGTCACCAGCAGGATCGGCGCGCCGTAGATCTCGCCGGTGAAGAACAGCGTCGCAACGGCGAAGGCCATGGCCAGCAGGACGAGCACCACATAGGCGGGGCTCTTGAACACCAGCACCGTCTCGAACACGGCGCGTGACCACAGCTGGGTCATGCCGCTGGCGAAGCCGTAGCTGGGCTTCGGCAGGGCGCCGACGGGCGTGACGACCACGTCCTTCTCGACCAGCGCCTTCAGACGCTCCTGCTTCTTCAGCTTGGCCCCGCGCGGGGAGGGTCGGTACAGCAGATATGCGGCGGCGAGGAAGACAGCGCCGACCGCGGTCCAGATCACCCGGTTCCACAGCAGCACGCCTTCGATCGGCGCATTGAGCGTGTTCCGCTCGGCCGCCGTCCAGTATTTGGTGACCAGGGCATAGGCGCCCGAACCGAACGGCTCGGCCCAGGCCATGGCCGTCTCGAACTCAGGGCGCGAACCCAGCACGCCAGTCGAGGCCAGATAGGCGATCAGCACGGCCACGACGCCGATATAGGTCGCCATCATCGACCGGGTGATCGTCGCCAGCATGAAGAACAGGGCCGAGGTCAGGAACAGGCCCGTCAGGCCGAACACCCCATAGGCATAGGCATAGTCTCCAAGCCGCAGCGGCCCGATCGTCTCGGGATCGACCCATGGCATGAAGGTGCCGAGCAGCGTGCCGATGGCGATGCTCATGTAGCAGAGCGCGACGGCGGCGAAGGCCCCGAAGAACCGGCCGTACAGATAGGCCCCCTTGGTGATCCGGGTTGACAGGATCATCGGGCCAAAGCCGGTCTGGGTATCACGCGCGACGACGTTGGCGACGATCGCGGTCGTCGCCAGCATGAAGAAGACATTGAAGATGATATGCGCAGAGGCGAGGGCGAAGGGCGCGTTCTTGTTGACGATCCCGCCCGAACCGATCTGAACGTTTGGACTGGCAACCGCACCGAAGGCCAGCAGGCCGAAGACGATGGCGATGACCCAGAAGGCCGGCTGGCGCAGCTGGTAGCGGAATTCGAAGCTGGCGATCTTGGCGAACATGATCCGGTCCTCAAGCCGCGCGGCGCGAGGCGTTGACGGTGGCCAGATAGACATCCTCCAGCCCGCTCTGTGCCAGTTCGAACCCGTCGCCCGGATTGGTGTCGGACAGGACGTGGATCACGGTGCGACCGGCGAAGAGCCGGGTCGAGATCACATTGCGGCTGGCCTGCTGGGCCGCCAGATCAGCCTTGTCGATGGTCTTGCGCCAGACCCGGCCCTCGAGGGCGTGGGTCAGCTCGACCGGCGAGCCCTCCAGCTGGATCTTGCCGCCGGCCAGCACCGCCATGCGCGGGCACAGGTCGGTGACGTCCTCGACAATATGGGTCGACAGGATGACCACGACATTCTCGCCTACCTCGGCGAGCAGATTGAGGAAGCGATTGCGTTCCTCCGGGTCGAGACCGGCGGTCGGCTCATCGACGATGATCAGTTCGGGGTTGCCGATCAGGGCCTGGGCGATGCCGAACCGCTGGCGCATCCCGCCCGAGAATCCGGCCAGCGCCTTGCCGCGCACGGGCCACAGATTGACCTGGTGCAACAGGGCCTCGACCGTCGCCTTGCGGTCCTTGCCGTTGGAGATGCCCTTCAGCACCGCCATGTGGTCCAGCATGTCGTAGGCCGAGACGCGCGGATAGACGCCGAAATCCTGGGGCAGATAGCCGAGCACCCGGCGCAGCTGCTCGGGGTCCTTGACCACGTCGATGTCGCCGAAACGGATCGACCCCGATGTCGGCGACTGCAGGGTGGCGATCGACCGCATCAGCGTCGACTTGCCCGCCCCGTTCGGCCCCAGCAGGCCGAACATCCCCTTGGGAATGCTCAGGCTGACATCGTCCAGCGCCCGCGTTCCGTTGCCATAGACGTGGGTCAGGTTTTCGATCGACAGCATGGGAGCCTCCTTGAAGTAAAGGAACCTTGTCAAGCCGGGAGACCGTTCGCAAGTTACGGTTCGGAAAGGTTCCATCCATCCCGCCCGGGCTCAGGTATTTTCCGCCACAACGCGCCGTCTATCTGTAGCCGCTTCAAACCGTTAGACTGCCGGCACCAGATCGCAGGAACCAGCCGCCCCCGTGTTAAAGAACCTGCTTCCCAGCAAGCCGGGCACCGAGCCCCTCGCCGAGGCGCTGAGGGCGTGCAAGACCCATTTCCTCTGGGCCTTCGTGTTCTCGGCCCTGGTCAACCTGCTGTACCTTACGCCCACGCTCTACATGATGCAGGTCTATGACCGGGTTGTGCCCACCGGAGGGCTGACCACCCTGGTCCTGGTCACGGCGGTCGCCGTCTTCGCCCTCGCGGCCCTGGCGGGCCTCGACTGGTTGCGCGGACGCCTCATGCTGCGCGCCGGGTTGCGGCTGGACCGGCTGTTATCCGGCAAGGTGCTGGCGCGGGTCGTCGATCTGCAGGCCAAATCGCCGAACACCCAGGCGCTGCGTGAGTTCGACAATGTGCGCGGCGCCATCGGCGGTCAGGGCATGCTGGCCCTGTTCGACGCGCCCTGGACCCCGATCTATCTGCTGTGCTGCTTCCTGCTTCACCCCGCCATCGGGGTGCTCACGCTGGTCGGGGGGATCATCCTGTTCACCCTCGCCTGGCTGAACGAGCGCGACACCCGCCCCCGCCTCAACAAGGCCATCCAGTCGCAGAACCACGCCTATGCCGCACAGGAGGGCGTCGCCAGCCAGGCCGAGGTGGTGCGCGCGCTCGGCATGCGGCAGTCGTCCATCGCACGCCAGGTCGAACAGCGTCAGCTGGCCACGGCCGCCGCCGCCGACGCCCAGCTGGCGGGCGGTCATTATTCCGGCGCGATCAAATTCCTGCGGCTGGTGATGCAATCGGCGGCGCTGGGCCTCGCCGCCTATCTGGCGGTGAAGGGCGAGATCACGCCGGGCTCCATCATCGCCGCCTCGGTGCTTCTCAGCCGTGCCGTGGCTCCGATCGAACTGCTGGTCGGCGTCTGGCCCAGCCTGGTGCAGGCCGTGGCCAGCTGGAAAACCCTGACGGACCTGTTCGCCGGCACCGCCTCGGTCGAACGCGAACGCACCACCCTGCCCGACCCCAAGGGCCGGCTGCAGGTCGAGGGGGTTTCGGTCAAATTCCCGGACACCGAGGCGCCCCAACTGCGCGGCGTCACCTTTGCGCTCAAGCCGGGCGAGACCCTCGGCATCGTAGGCTCGAGCGGCTCGGGCAAGACGACCCTCGCCCGCGTCATCGCCGGCGCCCTGAAGCCGCAGGCCGGGGCGGTGCGGCTGGACGGCGCGGAGTATGAGGCCCGTGAGGGCGACGAACTGGCGCGCTGGATCGGCTATCTGCCCCAGGTCCCCAGCCTGTTCGCGGGTTCGATCAAGGACAATATCTCGCGCTTCTCGACATCGATCGGCGTGGATCAGGAAACGGCCGACCGAAACGCGGTGAAGGCGGCCATGGCGGCGGGCGCGCACGAACTGGTTCTGCGCCTGCCCAATGGCTACGACACGATCCTCGGACCCTATGGACAGGGCCTCTCGGCCGGGCAGGCGCAGCGCGTGGCGCTGGCGCGGGCGCTCTACAACGACCCGGTCCTGCTGGTGCTGGACGAGCCCAACTCAAACCTCGACCAGGAGGGTGAAGCCGCCCTGATGCAGGCCATCCTGGGCGCGGCGGCCCGGGGCGCGGCGGTCGTGATCATCGCCCACCGCGCCGGCGTGCTGGCGCGGGTCGACCGGCTGCTGATGATGCGTGACGGCGTGGTACAGCTGGAGGGGCCCCGCGAGGAGGTGCTCGAGAAGATGCGCGCCACCGCTGGCCGCCCCGGCTCTCCCGCCGGCCCACTGGCGCCACAGCCGCAGGGCCAGCCACAGCAGCGGCAGGGTCAACCCCAGCCGTCGACGCAACCGGCCCAGAACCATCCCCGGCGCACCCAATGACCGATGCCGTCGCCCCTCCACCCGCCCAACCCCCGCTCGAAGGTCCCGCGCCCACGGCGCCGGCGGCCGCCCCCCCCGTCGTGCTCGACAATCCTCGTCGTGAGCTGGTGATCGGCGGCACGATCATCGTGCTGTTTTTCGTCATCTTCCTGGGATGGGCGGCATTGGCTCCGCTGGACGCCGGCGCCTATGCCCAGGGCCAGGTCGCTGTTTCCGGAAATCGCCAGGCCGTCCAGCACAGGGAAGGCGGCGTCGTAAGCGCCCTTCTGGTGGCCGAGGGCGACACGGTTCGCGCCGGCCAGGTGCTGCTTCAGCTGTCCAGCGGAGAGCTGAAAGCCACCGAACGGGGCGTCGCCAGTCAGTACTATGCCCTGATCGCCCAGCGCGCCCGGCTGATCGCCGAACGCGACAGACTGGGCAGCATTCCAGCGCCTTCCGAGTTCGCCGGTCTGCCTGCGGAAGACCAGGTGCTCGCGCGCGAGTCCCTGCGGATTCAGCAGCAGCAGTTCGGCGCGCGCCGGACCGGCCGAACGACCGAAACCGGGGTTCTGGGTCAACGCGTCGCCCAGTTGAATGAGCAGATTGCAGGCTACGAAGGGCAGATCGTCGCCAACATCGAGCAGCAGCGGCTGATCCAGGACGAACTGGCCGGCATGCGCAGCCTCGCCGAAAAAGGCTATGCTCCGCTGACACGGGTGCGGGCGCTCGAACGTACCGCGGCCCAGCTGGACGGGGAGTTGGGGGCTCTGCGGGCCCAGATCGCCCAGTCGCGTGAAGCCGTCGGCGAAACACGGCTGCAGATGTCTGGCGTCTCGACCAAGATGAATGAGGACGTCGCCGACCAGCTGCGCCAGATCGACGTCCAGCTGAATGAGCTGAAGCCCCGGATGGACGAGCTGCGCGCCCAGATCGCGCGCAACGAGGTGCAAGCCCCGGTTTCGGGAGAGGTCGTCGGCCTGACCATCTTCACCCAGGGCGGCGTGGTCCAGGCCGGTCAGACGCTGATGGAGATCGTGCCCCGCGACGCCTCACAGGTCATCGTCGCCCAGATCGCGCCCAATGATGTCGACAACCTGCGCGTCGGGCAGAGGACGGAGGTCCGGTTCCCAGGCCTGCGCGAACGCAATCCGCCGATCATCCATGGCCGCGTGACCCGGATTTCGGCCGACAGCTTCACCATAGAGCAGAGCGGCGCGACCTATTTCCGGGCCGAAATCGTGGTGCCCGCCAGCGAACTGGCCAAGATGGGCCGCGGCGCCGAGACCCTGCGCCCCGGCGCGCCGGTCGAGGTCGTGGTGCTGCTGCGCAAGCGTACGGCGCTCGGCTATCTGGTCGAGCCTCTGACCAATCAGTTGTGGCGATCCGGCAGCGGACAGTAGGTCGAGGGGCGAGGGAGCAGGGATCGGTCGAGACGAGAGCGCGGGTTGCACTCCTCGACCCTAGACCCTCGACTTTCGCCCCTCCTTCGCCCTCAGTCTGAACGCATGCAGCAACGGCTCCGTATAGCCGTTCGGCTGATCGACTCCGTCAAACACCAGGGCGCGGGCGGCCTGGAAGGCGAGGCTGGCGGCTGGGTCGGGCGCCATGGGGTGATAAAGCGGATCAGCGGCGTTCTGGGCGTCCACCTTCGCCGCCATGCGCAGCATCGCCGAATCCACCTGTTCCGCCGTGCAGACGCCGTGCAACAGCCAGTTCGCCATGTGCTGGGACGAGATCCGCAGCGTGGCGCGGTCCTCCATCAGGCCGACATCGTGGATGTCCGGCACCTTGGAACAGCCGACGCCCTGATCGATCCAGCGCACCACATAGCCGAGCAGGCCCTGGGCGTTGTTGTCCAACTCCTCGGCGATCTCCGTCTCGGACCAGTTCGCCCCGTTCGCCAGCGGCGGGGTCAGCAGGTCGCCAAGGCCGGGGACCGGCCGGGCGGCGATTGCCTCCCTCAGGGCGAAGACGTCGGTCTGATGATAGTGGAGCGCGTGCAGGGTCGCGGCTGTCGGACTGGGCGTCCAGGCGGTGTTGGCTCCGGTCTTTGGATGGGCCGCTTTCTGGTCGAGCATGTCCGCCATCCGGTCCGGAGCCGCCCACATGCCCTTGCCGATCTGGGCCTTGCCGTCGAGGCCGCAGGCCAGGCCGATGGCGACGTTGCGCGCCTCATAGGCCGCGATCCAGGCCGCGGCCTTGATGTCACCCTTGCGCACCACCGGCCCGGCCTGCATCGCCGTGTGGATCTCGTCGCCGGTGCGGTCGAGGAAGCCGGTGTTGATGAAGACGATCCGGTCCCTCACCGCATGAATGCAGGCCGCCAGATTGGCCGAAGTGCGCCGCTCCTCGTCCATGACCCCGACCTTGATTGTGTGGCGCTCCAGCCCGAGCAGGTCCTCGACCGCGTCGAACAGGGCGTTGGTGAAGGCGCACTCCTCCGGCCCGTGCATCTTGGGTTTGACGATATAGATCGAGCCGGCCCGGCTGTTGCGGAAACGGCCCTGCCCCTTCAGGTCGTGCATCGCGACCAGCGCGGTGACTATGGCGTCGAGAATGCCCTCGGGCGCGTCCGAACCATCCGCCAGCTGCACCGCGGGCGTCGTCATCAGATGGCCGACGTTCCGCACGAACAGCAGCGACCGGCCCGGCAGGGTCACGGTCGTTCCGTCCGGCGCGGTGAATTCCCTGTCCGGCGCCAGCGACCGGGTCAGGGTCCGACCGCCCTTGTCGAAGGTCTCGACCAGATCGCCGCGCATCAGACCCAGCCAATTCCGGTACGCCGCAACCTTGTCGGCGGCATCCACGGCGGCGACGGAGTCTTCCAGATCGACGATCGTCGAAAGGGCTGACTCCAGCACCACATCGGCGATCCCCGACGGATCGTCCCGGCCGATCGGATGATCCCGGTCGAAAACCACCTCGATATGCAGCCCATTGTGCCGGAACAGCCGTCCGCGCTCGCTATGTCCGACGTACTGGCCGGGATCGCGGATCGCGATGCCGCCGTGCGGATCGCCCAGATCGGCCCACCGTCCCTCGGCCAGGGGCACCGCCTCGTCGAGGAAGGCCTTGGCCCGCGCCACAACCCGCGCTCCACGGGCGGCGTCAAACGGCCCCGGCGGCGGCAGGTCGCCCAGCGCATCCGTGCCATACAGGGCGTCATACAGACTGCCCCAGCGGGCGTTGGCCGCGTTGAGGACGAACCGGGCGTTCAGACTGGGCACGACAAGCTGCGGCCCAGCGAGCGTGGCGACTTCCGCATCCACATTGCGCGTACCGATGGCGAACGGCGCCGGTTCCTCGACCAGATAGCCGATCTCGCGCAGGAAGGCCTCGGAGGCCGCGCCGTCATGAGGGGCGCCGCTCCGCCCGCGATGCCAGGCGTCCATCCGCGCCTGCAGATCGTCCCTCACCCCGAGCAGCCGCCGGTTCTCCGGCGCGAACCGGGCAAACATGTCTGCCACACCTGCCCAGAAGGCCCCGGCCTCAATGCCGGTCCCTGGCAAGGCTTCGGCTTCGACAAACCCCGCAAGACAGGACGAAACCGTCAGCGTCGATCGGGAAACGGTATCGGTCATGGGCGGTGGCACTCCGGACGTTGCAACGCAACATTGGCCCGGCGCCGTCGGGGAAGTCGAGAGCCCGGAGTCAGTCTGTCGGCGGCGGCGCTGCCGGCGTCGTGGTTTCCGGCGCAGGCGGTTCTACCGTGGTCGTCTGGGCCAGCTGCTGATCGCAGTTCCGGCCTGTGTACAGGCCGTTCAGGTAGTACCAGCGCTGCTGCGCCACCAGCCGTTCGGCCTCGCGCCGTTCACGATCGCGCCGTGCCATGGCTCCCATTGCATTGCCCAGCAGCCCCATACCGGGGATGGCCCGCCCGGCCCCCGACATCAGGGCGCCCTGCATGGCCAGACCTGTCGCCGCGCCGATGGCCTGTTCGCTGCTGAAGACGCCGCCTTCAGGCGCTCCCCCGAGCGCTTGCGCCAGCTGGGCGGCGCCCTCGACTATCTGGGGGCAGGTCATGCCGGAGTCTCCCAGCTGAATGACCTGTCCTTCCTGGGCCGCGGCCGGCATGGCCGCCGCCAGCACCCCAGTCGCCGCCAAAATCATGAGTGTACGCATCACGCCCTCCTCCTGAATGCCGCGGTCGCGGTCTGTCCGACAGGCTAGGACCTTCGCCGCCGGCACGGGGCTGACGATCCCTGACAGCCGCCGCCGTCGCCCCCCTCCGCCTTGACTTGGCCGCATTGAGCGCCCATTTGCGCTGCGTCGCACAATTGCGATGCCCCGGTGCGCTCCAGCGCGTGTGGGTCTTCAGAACTCGAAGACCTGACTGTAGCAGCGGCCGGCCCTCAAGATTCATTCGCTGCCCGGACACGCGGGGCGGCGCCCGATCCACCCCGAAGGCCTCATTCAGAGGCCCTGTCGGGACTGGCGGTGCGCGGCCTTTTCGGCGTTGAGCCATGGCTGTTGCGCGTCGCCGCATACGCGAAAGACATCCGCTCCATGAGCAAGACATTCGACACCTTCGGCCTGAACCCGGCCCTGCTGCAGGCCCTGGCCTCCGAAGGCTACACCACCCCCACACCGATCCAGGCCCAGGCCATCCCTGACGTCATGGCCGGCAAGGACCTGCTGGGCATCGCCCAGACCGGCACCGGCAAGACGGCGGCCTTCGCCCTGCCGATCCTGCACCGTCTGGCCGCCAACCGCGTCGCGCCCAAGCCGCGCACCGCGCGCGTTCTCATCCTGTCGCCGACCCGCGAACTGGCCAGCCAGATCGCCGAGAGCTTCAAGACCTATGGCCGTCACCTCGGCTTCAAGGTCGCCGTCGTCTTCGGCGGCGTGAAATACGGCCCGCAGGAACGCGCCATCCAGGCCGGTCTCGACGTGCTGGTCGCCACCCCCGGCCGCCTGCTGGATCACATGCAGCAGAAGACCCTGGACCTGTCCTGCACCGAGATCTTCGTCCTCGACGAGGCCGACCAGATGCTGGACCTCGGCTTCGTCAAGCCGATCCGCCAGATCGTCAGCCGCATCCCGGCCATGCGCCAGAACCTGTTCTTCTCGGCCACCATGCCGACCGAGATCGGCAAGCTGGCCGGCGAACTGCTCAAGGATCCGGTCAAGGTGTCGGTGACGCCGCAGGCCACCACGGTCCAGCGCATCAGCCAGTCGATCATCCACATCGAACAGGGCCGCAAGCGCGCCCTGCTGACCGAGATGTTCGCCGATCCGCACTACACGCGCTGCCTGGTCTTCACCAAGACCAAGCACGGCGCCGACAAGGTCGCGGCCTATCTGGAAGCCGGCGGCGTCGAAGCCGGCGCCATCCACGGCAACAAGAGCCAGCCGCAGCGTGAACGCACCCTGGCCGCCTTCAAGGCCGGCAAGCTGCGCGTCCTGGTCGCCACCGACATCGCCGCCCGCGGCATCGACGTGGACGGCGTCTCGCACGTCCTGAATTTCGAGCTGCCCTATGTGCCGGAAGCCTATGTGCACCGTATCGGCCGTACGGCCCGCGCCGGCGCCGACGGCACAGCCATCAGCTTCGTGGCCGGCGACGAGATGAAGCTGCTGCGCGACATCGAAAAGGTCACGCGCCAGAAGATCCCGGCCACCGACCGCCGCAACGACAAGTCGCTGGCCCTGCTCGACCAGTCGATCATGGCCTCGGGCGTCAAGTCCAAGGCCTCGATGCCCGACGACGGCCGGGGCGATCGCCAGCAGCAGCGCGGCCCGCGCAACCCGCGCCGCGACGGCGTCAAGCTGGAAGGCGGCGGGCAACCGCACCGCGTCCGCAAGGCCGGCCCGGGCCGCGACGCCCGCCCGATCCCCGAGCGCGCCTTCGACCCGCTGGCGCGCGAGCGTCCGCGCAACAGCAATAACGACCCGCGCCACACCAGCGCCCCGGCGACGGCCTCGGCCAAGCCCGACGGAGAGATCAAGCGCCGGCCGCGTCGCCGGAAGCCGTCCAACGGCGGCAAGGGCTATGCGGCACAGGGCTGATGTCTGAGCTGACCTGAAGACAGAAGCGCCCGCCGGATCACTCCGGCGGGCGCTTCAATGCCTCGAGAGTCAGACCGATCAGGCCGCGGCGCTGGCCGGGGCGGCGACCGAGCTTTCCGACGGGTCGCGCAGCACATAGCCGCGGCCCCAGACGGTCTCGATATAGTGTTTGCCGCCGGCGGCCGTCGCCAGCTTCTTGCGCAGC
>NZ_DDRM01000018.1:0-29371 GCF_002343105.1 Brevundimonas sp. UBA2416 | reverse complement strand
GTGCCCTTGCGGAGCGAGAGCAGCTCCAGCATCTGGTATTCCTTGCCCGTCAGATGGACGCGGTGACCGTTCACCTCGACCGTCTTGCCGTCCAGGTTCACGGCGATCTCGCCGGTGTGGATGATGGCCTGGGCGTGACCCTTGGAGCGGCGGACCACGGCGTGGGTGCGCGCGATCAGCTCGTCCTTGTGGAAGGGCTTGGTCATATAGTCGTCGGCGCCGCCGCCGAAGGTCTTTACCTTGGTCTCGATCTCCGAGGAGCCCGAGAGGATCATCACCGGCGTATTGACCTTGCCGACGCGCAGCTGACGCAGAACCTCAAGCCCGTTCATGTCGGGCAGGTTCAGGTCGAGCAGGATCAGGTCGTAGTCATAGATCTTGCCGAGGTCGATGCCCTCTTCACCCAGGTCCGTCGTGTAGACGTTGAACCCTTCGGACTTGAGCATGAGTTCGATGCTCTGCGCAGTCGCATGATCATCTTCGATAAGCAGGACGCGCATTCATGCCCCTCCAGGCAAAGCTTGACAGTAATTCCCGACATCAAATGCCGGGTAACCTTGTTCGAGAGTTAACCGAGTAAAAACTTAAGAAAGGTTAACGCCACCCCATTGAGGCGAATCGTAGGCTGATTTGCGAATCGGCGTCGAGAGTCCTGAGTCAAGCGAGCGAGATTTTTTCAACCCGCGGTGCAGCGCGTCTGGTGCGTCCATTTTCGACGTGTCGTTAGGATTATATTCCACTCTCGGCGTCGGCGGCATCAATGACCGGCGCCTCGGGATGATGGGAGTTTCAGATGGTCGATACCTACCGCGTGCCCGTAGCCGACGCGGACCGCATCCGTGCGGGGCTGGCGCTGCAGCTGGTGGCCGCCGCGACCGGGATCAGCGTGGAGAGGATGACGGCGTCCGTGCGCCTCAAGGGGCGGGTCTGCCGGGCGCGCTGGCTGGCCCTGTACACCGCCTATGTCACCTTCGGCTGGCCGCTGGACCGGGTGGCCCATGCCTTCGGCCTGAACAGGGCGACGGCGGCGGCGGCGTGCCGGTGGGCCGAAGACGGGCGCGATCATCCGTCCGTCGACGCCCTGCTGGAGCGGCTGGAGCTTTGCGTGAACCAGCTTCTCGAGGCGCCCGCCTGTGACCTGCCCGCATGACCGGGGGCGCAGCCATTACCGGCGTCGTCGCCCGGGCCCGTCGACTGCTGGCCCGGCGCGGCGGCTGGATCGAGGCCGCGGCGGAGGGCTACGGCCTGAGGTCAGGCGGGGACCGCCGCAGTCGGGTCGTTCTGGTCCTCGACGAGGCGGGCTTTCGCCAACTGGTCGAAAACCCCGGCCTGAGGGGACGTCCGGGCGGAGGCTGGGTGGCGCGCACCGCAGCGCCGGAGCGTCCCGTTTCCCCGGAACCCGGACGCCCCGGCATGATCGAGGGCAGCCGGACGGTGATGGAGGGTGACGGGCGGCCTGTCTTGCGACGCGCCAATCTGGGCCAGTCAGCCGTCGCGTGGCTCGCGCGACGCAAGACGGCGGACGGACAGCCCTGGCTGCTCGCCGCCCAGGTCGCGGCCGCCGCGCGTCTGGGCCTCGACGTCGAAATGGCGGCGCGCGGGCCATCCCTCACCCTGCGCTGGGATGTCCTGCCGCGCGCGGGCGCCGGATCCGCGGTCCAGGCGGAACCAGGCGATCCTGCCATGGCCGCGGCGCGCCGGGTTGAGGCTGCCCTCGCCGCCTGTGGTTCAGCCCGGCCGATCGTCGAAGCCATCTGCATCCGCGCCTCAGCCCTGCAGGCGGCCGAGCGCGACCTGGGTCTGCGCCGTCGAGAGGGAAAAATCTTGCTTCAGAAGGGGTTGGCCGCCCTGGCGGTTCACTATCGCATCGGCTGAACCGCCAAACGCGCGACGGAACGCGGACGGCCTTACGTTACAGGCTCGTAACTTTTTCCAGACGGGATTCAGCCGTAGGGTGAAGTTGAAAGCGCGCTCCCCTTGGGGCGCGCTATCGCGTTGAGGTGACGGGCTCCCAAAAGCCGTCGAGTCCGGGGATGACGGTGAAGTTAGTCGCAGTTTTCAGCTTGTCCGCCGGCCTGTTGTTCGTAGCCTTCCCCGTCACCGCCCAGGACGCGGTGCCCGCCGGACTGCTGACCGAAGTCTGCCTGCCCTACGCCAACCGCGCCCAGACCTTCGAGCGCGCGATCCGCGCCGCCCGCGAGCTCCAATTCCGTCGCCCGGTCAACGACACCGCACCGCTGGACGAATGGGCCTCCGAGGTCACCATGGTCTCCAGTGACGGCGTCTGGCGCGTGAAGATCGAGGAAGGCTCTGTCGAACGAGAGCAGCGCCCGGCCTATGAGGCCAGTTGCACGATCTCATCCAGCCGGGCCAGCGCCCGCGAACTGGCCGACCTCGGCCGCCGCGCCTTCCGCGACCCGCGATACTGGACCAGCCCGCCGAACAACGCTTGGCGCTGGGATCGCCGCAGCGCCTACCCCGATGAATATGGTCTGGCGGTCGAGGTGACAGAGCAGCCCGGCGAGCGCCCCACCATGACGGTGCGCGGCTCCTACTACTGAGATCGGGTATCAGGCCGTCGCGGCGGCGTCCCTGATCCGGCCCACCATACTGTTCAGGCCATTTGCGCGCTGCCGCGTCAGCGCCGAGGGCAGGCCGAGCCGATCCAGCGCGGCGCGCGCGTCGAAGCCGAGGATCTCCGCCGGAGTCCGGCCCGAATACAGTCTCAGCAGCAGGGCGATATTGCCCTTGGACAGGGCGCTGTCGCTGTCGGCGGCGAACACCAGATGATCGCCCTCGCGGCGCACGGCCAGCCAGACCTGCGCCGCGCAGCCCGGGACCTTGTTCGCCTCGGTCCGATCCTCGTCCGTCAGGGGCGCCAGACCCTTGCCCAGTTCGATGACGTATTCGATCCGGCCCTCCCAGTCGCCGAGCAGGTCGAACTCCTCGACCAGTTCGGCCAGGACGTCGTCGATGGAGGAAGCGTCGGTCATGGGGCGCTGGATAGGCCGGACCGGCGTTAACGACAACCGCCTGTCCTGTCCCCGGAAAACCGCCGGGACGGGCTTGTCGCCAGTCGCCTGGAACGCGTGCGGGCTTTGGACGACTCACCCGGAAGGCTAGGCTGAAAAGGCCGGCGGCGTCCTGTCCGGCCCGCCCCAATCCGCCCTTGATCCAGTCCACCCGCCCCGACCCGAAGCCCCTGCCCGACGCTCCGGCGAGCGATCGTCCGTCGCTGGCTGCCTGGCATGCGGGATGGGCGGTAGCGGCGGCCCTGCTGGCGCTGGGCGGACGATGGATCGGCGGCATCGACGGCCCGCTGTTTTACGGCGTCCTCGCCATGGTCGTGCCGGGCCTGAGCGGCTTGGGTCTCTTGCGGCGGGACGGCCCGGACGAGCGGATGGTTCTGCTTGCCATCTGGGGCCTGGCGGTCCTGCTGGCGGCGGCGCTTTCGGGCGGCCTGACCGGCCCGCTCAGCGGCTTTGTCTTTCTTCCGCTGGCGGCCGGGATCGCCCTCGGCGGGCCCCGACCCGTGCAGGCGGGGGCCTTTGCCGTCGGCGTCGCGGCTCTGGCGGGCATGCTTTCGGCCTGGGTCAATCCGGGGCCCCACCTTCCCACTCTGGCGGCCATTTCCGCCCTGCTGACCGCGGCCGCCGCTGCCCTCGCCGTGCGCCTGTCGTGGCGACAGCGGGAAGCGCGCCTGACGGCGGCCGAGGCCGAGACCTCCCGCGTCGAAACCCTGCTCGCCGCCCAGCCCGGATTGACCCTGGTGCTCGAACCGTCTGGCCGCGTTCTGGCCGCCTATGGCGCCCCGCCGGTCTCGCTGCCGGTCGATCCCCTGTTCGAGAGTGGACTGGTGGCGGCGGTCCACGCCCCCGACCGGCCCCGGCTGCTGGACGCCATCGAGCGCGCCATGAAGGGCCACGACGGCGCCGCCCTGTTCGCGCCCCGCATGGCGCTGGACCGGCGGGTGCAGCTGATCGTGCGGCGGCTGGACGACCCCTCCGGTCCTCGCCTGATCGCCCAGGTCTTTGACGCCACCGCCCAGTACGCCCGCGAACTGGGGCTCGAGATCGCCCGCACCGAGGCCGAGAGCCGCGAGGCCGGCAAGACCCGCTTCCTGGCCAATATGAGCCATGAACTGCGCACGCCCCTGAACGCCGTGCTCGGCTTCTCGGACATCATGCGCCAGCGCATCTTCGGACCCCTGCCCGACCGCTACGGCGAATACGCCGAAAACATCCACCAGGCCGGCGGGCACCTGCTCGATCTGATCAACGACGTGCTGGACGTCACCAAGATCGAGGCCGAACGATACGCCCTGACGCTGGAGAGGTTCGACGCGCGTGAAGTCGTGTCGGCAGCCATGGCCCTCGTCCGCGTCAACGCCGACGACAAGGGCGTCAGCCTGTCCAGCGTCCTGCCCGCCGACCCGGTCGAGGTTTCGGCCGACAAGCGCGCCCTGAAACAGATCGCCCTGAACCTGCTGTCGAATGCGGTGAAATTCACTCCGAAGGGCGGGTCGATCACGGTCACGGTCGAGGCCATCGGCCCCTATCTGGAGGTCGTGGTCGCCGACACCGGCGTCGGCATCGCGCCCGAGGACGTGCGTCGTCTTGGCCGGCCCTTCGAACAGGCGGGCGAGATGGAGCAGCGGCGTCAGGGCACCGGTCTGGGCCTGTCGCTGGTTCGCGCCTTCGCCGAACTGCACGGCGGCCGCATGAGCATCGACTCGACCCTCGGCGAGGGCACGGCGGTGACGGTGCGCCTGCCTGTGGCCCTGATCGCCCGCGCGCCCGCTCCGGAGGGCGGGGCCGAGATCATCCAGATGCCGATGAAGGGCGGGGGCTGACGCGTCGCTGACGCGCCCTACAGCATGCCCATGGCCAGAAACGCCCGGCCGGCCGTGAAGTCGCCCGCCTCGAACTTCGCCGTCGCGACGCTGCCGTCACGGAAATGGAATTCGATGGCGAAGGTCTCGCGGGGGTCCAGCCGCTCGAGGGCGGCGGCGGTCGCGGCGGGGAAGCGCCAGGCCTCTCCGGTGCGGCGTTCCTCGGCCAGCAGGGTCGGATCAGCGGCGCTGACGCCCGTGGCCCAGAGGCTTGCGCGGGCCGAGACCGGAACCAGACCGTCGCCAGCCAGCCAGGGACGCGAAACCCGGACCGGGTCGCGCAGCACGATGCGCGCCGCATAGGGACGCGAGCGACCGACGAAGCTGACCACCGCGGTCAGCCCCGGCGCATCGCCCTTGCCCGCATAACCGAAGGCGACCGGCGAGGCGCCGACCACGGACATCTGCTGCAGCCGCCAGTTGGCGTCGGCCGAGCTGACGCGGTTCGCGACCCACGAACGGCGAGCGCCGGGAAAGACCATGCGCGGCGTGCGCAGCCAGCCCGCAAAGGCGCCGTCGACACGCGCGCGAACGGTGGCCAGCTGCGGATCGGCGCACGATACGGTCGCGGCGCGCGCACGGGCCCGACCTGCGGCGGCGACAAGTTCGGATTCGGCTGCGCCCGAGCGCAGGGCGGCCCCACGCGCCTGGGCCGTGGCCGCGGTCAGGGCCGCCTCGATCTGAGGTGCGAAGAGATTGCAGCGGGCGTCCGCGGCGACCACGAAAGCGCGCTCATAATAGGTGTCAGCGGCCCCGGCCCACGCAAGGTTCGGCGCCGCCAGCACAGCGACAGCCGCCAGGGCGGCTTTGGTCTTCGCGGCGGTCTGGCCTATCGTCATGAGACCGCACCATACACATCACGCGTTCCGGTCCGGTTTCCGAGCAGGGTTATCGAAATGCTTCTATCGAGCGACCTGTGGGTCTCGGCCCTGATCCGCCGCGCCGAGCTGGGCGGGGCCTTCGCCACGGTCGCGCGCAAAGGCGACGCCCGCGCCGGCACCGTCATCGTCAAGGCCTTCGACACTTCCAGCCGCCGCGCCCGACTCTATAGTGAGGCTTTCGGACCCGACGGCGAACGACTGTGGATGCAGCCGGTCGAGAGCGAGTTCGAGAGCGAGCTCGACGCCTATATCCAGCGCCAGATCGGCTACGACCCGGATCTCTGGGTCGTCGAGATCGAGGACCGCGAGGGGCGGCACTTTATAACGGAGAAGGTGGCGGGCGGCGGCGAGTGATTAGTGGTTAGTGGTTGGCTGCATCCCTGACGGCGGAAGGGCGGCGCAACTCGCGCCTCGCCCCGACTGGCGGCCAACCACTAACCACTGGTCACCAGCCACTCAGCCCAGTGCGAAATCCTTAACTGCGTTCGCACACGGAACCTCAAGCGGAGCCGCCTATGGTCAGCTTCAACGGGCCGCAATGAGCCCGGAGCGATGGTGGGTGTTGTCGATGCTGTTTCTTCTCAACGACGTGGTGTTCGATCTGGACGAGGCCAGCCCGGTCACGCCCGGCGACGCGCGCCGCTTTGAGAGCCTCGAGCTCGACTATGTACTGGAACTCGGTTGCGAACTGTTTGCCGAGGACCCGCTGATGCACCTCAATGACCCGCAGCGCGCGCGCCGTCTGGCCTGGCTGATCCACGACCGGTCCCCGGAAGTGAACGCAGCCCTGTTCGCCGCCCCTGCCGCGGGCTGCGATCCGACCCTAGTCGAGCCGCAGTTCTGCGCCCTGCCCGACGCCATCATGCGCCAGCTGAAGGCCCGCGCCGCCAGGGGCCAGCTCAACGCCCTCGCCGCCGACCGCGCGGTCTGGATGCGCATGGCCGCCTGACGGCGCTCACAACCTTGGACAGTGCCCCGCCGCCCGGTTAGGGTGAGCCGGCTGGTCCGGGGGAGTGTGCAGCCATGAGACTATCCGACATCGGCCGCTGGTTCGGGACGGCCCTCCTCGCCCTGACGCTCCTCTCCGCCACACCCGCGAGGGCCGAATGGCTGAAGGCCGAGAGCGAGCGTTTCATCGTCTATGGCGACGGCAACGCTCGTGAACTGATCACCTTCACGCGGAAGCTCGAGACCTTCGACCGGGTGTTGCGCACCCTGATGGGGCTGGACGCGACGGTCGCGCCGCCCCGCAAGCTGCCGATCTACCTGGTCGACCCTCGAGGATTACGGCGTGTGAACCCGAACGCCGGGGAGAACGTCGCCGGATTCTATGCGGCGCGGGACGAAGACATCTTCGCCGTCGCCTTGCGCGGCGGCATGGGCGACGACGTGCTTCTGCACGAGTACGCCCACCACTTCATGATGCAGAATTTCGCCTCGACCTACCCGGCATGGTTTGTCGAAGGCTTCGCCGAATACTTCATGACCGTCGACATCCGGGACGACCGGATTCAGGTCGGAAAATACAACGATATCCGGGGCTCCTGGCTCCGGGGATCCAGCTGGCTCCCGATGAACGACCTGCTGGCCAAGCGATCAGGGCAGGCTCGGCGCAACAACGAAACCTACTATCCGCTGGCCTGGCTGCTCACCCACTGGTTCATGGGCAACGACGAACGCCGGGTCCAGCTGAACGCCTATCTGCAAGACGTCGGCGCTGGAGGCGACCCCATCGAGGCGATGCCGCGCGCGACCGGCATTTCCAACGCCCAGCTGCGCCAGACCCTGCGCCGTTACATGAGCGCGATTCCGTATTTCGAGATCGCCAACAACTTTCCCCGGGCCGAGGTTGCGGTAACGCCCCTGCCGGCCTCGGCCAATGACTTCCTCCTCATGAATCTGCGCCTGACCGGTGTTCCGACCGAACACAGCGAAGCCACCCTGCGGGAGGTCCGTCGCCTGGCTGCCCGACATGCCGACGATCCGGATGCAATGGTCGCTCTGGGCCATGCTGAAATTCATCTCGGTGACCGCGACGCCGGAGAGGCGGTCCTTCGGCGGCTGATCGCGGCCCACCCGGACCATGTGGTCGGCCTTCAATATCTCGCGACGTCCCTGCTCGAACGCGCCGCTGAGGACGAGGAGCGGGCGGCCGCCTTGCGGACAGAAGCACGCACCCTGCTGGCGCGGGCATTCCGTCTCGACGACGCCAACTACCGTACCTTCATGTTGCTGGCCCAGTCACGGCAGGGCGCGCCCGGCTACCCCAATGACAACGACATCGTAACGCGCGAACTGGTTCTCCAACTGGCGCCGCAACTCCCACGGGCGCGAGCCGAGATGGCGGAAACCTATCTCGCCGCGGGTCGCCGCGAGGATGCGATCCGGATTATCGAGCCGCTCGCCAACAGCCCACATGGCGGCGCGGCTGCGGAAGCCGCCCAGGCGATCCTCGACCGCGCCCGCGGACTGACCGAGGAACAGGCCCGCGCCGAGGAGGCCGCCGCGGAGTCCGTGTCGGAGGAAGAAGACGCCGACGAGGACGAGTCGCCGTGAGGCCTGGACCAGCAGGGTCAAACACCAGTTGCACCACCGTCGCGCCGGGCACGATGTGGAGGTCCGGGCTCGACAGGATTGACGTCCCGCACAGGTTGTCCGACCCTGCGGTCGCCACGCAGTTTGGGGAGGCCGGGCCATGAACGTCATAAAGCTTCTGGCCGCCGTCGTCATGGCCGCAGCCGTCTTCGTCGCCGGACCGGCCCGCGCGGAGTGGCGCAAGGCGGAGACCGAGCACTTCATCATCTACGGCGACGTCTCCGAGCGCGTCCTGCGCACCTACGCCACCAAGATCGAACGTTTCGACGCGCTTCTGCGGACCTATTATCCGATTGAGAGCGACGTCCAGATTCCGAAGCTGGAAATCTATCTGGCGGACGGGGCGCGCGACATGCGCCGCATTCTTCCGGGCGGTTCGGAGAACATCGCCGGCTTCTACTCCGCCGACGCGGGTCGCATCTACACGGTGACCAACATCTCGAACCCGGAGGCGCTGAGCACCCTGTTCCACGAGTACGCCCACCATTTCATGTTCCAGATGTCGGCCGAAGCCTATCCGTCCTGGTTCGTGGAGGGCTTCGCCGAATACTATTCCACCGTCGTCCTGGAACCGGAAAAGATCGAGGTTGGACGGGAAGATCCGGGGCGAATGATGCTGTTCACGCAGCTGGGGACCAACGAATGGGCGCCCCTGGCCGACGTGCTGCAATGGCGGATCAGTCGATCCGGGCGAGCCCGCGTGTTCGACTACTACGCCCAGTCATGGGCGCTCACCCACTATCTGATGAGCGCGCCCGAACGGCAGAGGATGTTGAGCCAGTATCTCAACGCGGTGATACGGGGAGCGGACCCGGTCGTGGCGATGGAGACGGCGACCGGGCGCACCTCGATCGAACTCCAGAACGACTTTCGCCGCTACTTTCGGGGGCGCATCACCTATTTCACGCCGCAGATCGAGATACCCATGCCCGAGGTCGCGATTTCGACCCTGGCCGCGGATGAAGGCGCCCTGGTCTGGTATGACCTTCGTCTGGACGACACCCCCCTGGTCGTCCCGACCGACAACGACCCCGATGATCCGCGCTCGGAGGGGGTAAGGGCCGAGATGGCCCGCGACGCGGCCCGATATCGCGCTGAACTGATCACCGAGGCCCTCGCCGCGGCGGCGCGGCGGCCGGGCCAACGCATGGCCATGCTGGTCGCCGCCCGGGCGCATCGGTTGAACGGCGACCCGGCGGCGGGTCTGGCGGCGCTGGAACCGCTCCTGTCGGACACGTCCACGGACGCGGACGCACTGCGCATCGCCGCCGCGCTCCTGATGGACCAGGTCAGGGCGGAGCCGGACTCCGAAAGCGCCCCGTCCCGGCGACGCCTCGCCATGTCCTATCTGGGCCAGGCCATGGAACACAGGCCGCTGGACTTCCGCATCTATCTCGGCCTGAACGACACGCGGCGCGGGCAGTCCGCCTATCCCACCGCCAACGACATATCGACCCTGGAGGTCGCCACCGCCCTCGCCCCACAAGCCGACGAGAACCGGCTCAGGCTGGCCGAGGCCTATATGGCCAGGTCTCTTTGGAGTGAGGCGAAGACGATGCTCGATCCGGTCGCCAACGCGCCCCACCCCGGCGCCGACCGCGTCCGCGCCCGATCCATGCTCGCCGCCATCGCGTCAGCGACCGGAGCCGTTGCGGACGTCGACCCGGAGCCCGTGGCCCAGGGGTTGTCCGTCGGCGGGTGACTTTCGGCGGCGTCCGCGCTAACTCGCGCGGCCGCACGGAATGAACATGTCGAAACTTCCTCTCGAACAGGAGGCCCTGCGCCGCAGGACCTTCGCCATCATCGCCCACCCGGACGCGGGCAAGACCACCCTGACCGAGCACATCCTGCTGGCCGGCGGTGCCATCCGCGCGGCCGGCGCCGTGCGCGCGCGCGGCGAGAACCGGCGCACCCAGTCCGACTGGATGAAGATCGAGAAGGAGCGCGGCATCTCTGTCTCCGCCTCGGTCATGACCTTCGAGCACGACGGCAAGATGTTCAACCTGCTCGACACCCCCGGGCACGAGGATTTCTCGGAAGACACCTATCGGACCCTGACCGCCGCCGACTGCGCCATCATGGTGCTGGACGCCGCCAAGGGCATCGAGCCGCAGACGCTGAAGCTGTTCGAGGTCTGCCGCCTGCGCGACATCCCGATCATCACCTTCATCAACAAGCTGGACCGCGAGGCCCAGGACCCGATGGCCCTGCTGGACGAGATCGCCAGCCGGCTGCAGCTGGACCCCGCCCCCATCTGGTGGCCGGCCCAGAGCGGCAACCGCCTGCGCGGCATGGTCGAGATGGGCACGGGCCGCTTCCAGCCCTACGCCCGCAAGCCCGCCGGTTCGGCCGAGGACGTGCCTCACCCCGACGCCCTGCCGCTGGCCGAGGCGGCGCAGTATTTCGAGGCCGGCGAGCACGAGGCGCTGCTGGAGGCGCAGGAACTGGTCGAGGGCGGCTATCCGGCCTTCGACCGCCAGTCCTTCCTCGAGGGCCATATGACGCCGGTGCTGTGGGGCTCGGCCCTTCGCCATTTCGGCATCGACGAACTGCTGGCCGCCATCGGCGAATGGGCCCCGCCGCCCAAGGTGATGAAGGCGCACAAGGCCGCCCCCGCCGGAACCCGCAACGCCGCCGAGCCGGTCGCGACCACCGTCGAACCCGGCGCGGCCGAGGTCACCGGCTTCGTCTTCAAGGTCCAGGCGAACATGGACCCCAACCACCGCGACCGCATCGCCATGTTCCGCATGGCCTCCGGCAAATTTCAGCGCGGCATGAAGCTGAAGGTCCAGAACACCGGCAAACAGCTGAGCGTCAACGCGCCGATCATGTTCTTCGCCAGCGACCGCGAACTGGCCGAGGACGCCTACGCCGGCGACGTCATTGGCATCCCCAACCACGGCGTCCTGCGCGTCGGCGACAGCCTGTCCGAGAGCGGCCTGATCCGCTTCGCCGGCCTGCCGAATTTCGCGCCGGAAATCCTCCAGCGCGTACGCGTCAAGGATCCGCTCAAGGCCAAACACCTGAAGAAGGCGCTGGACGGCCTGGCCGAGGAGGGCGTGACCCAGCTGTTCCGGCCCGAGATGGGCAGTGACTTCATCGTCGGCGCCGTCGGCCAGCTGCAGTTCGAGGTCATGGCCGACCGCCTGGGCGAGGAATACGGGCTGGAGGTCATCTTCGAGCCGTCGCCCTGGGCCGAGGCCCGCTGGATCGGCGGGACCAAGGCGGACCTCGAGGACTTCATGGCCAAATACCGCGGCCAGATGGCCCGCGACATCGACGACGACCCGGTCTTCCTCGCCAAGTCCAGCTGGGAGACCGGCTATGTGATGGAGCGTTTCCCGCTGGTCGCCTTCACGAAGACGAAGGAGCGGGGGTAGGCGGCACTCTTGTCCGGCTATGCCGGGTCGAACGTGAACCGCATACCGAACCTCCGCCGCGGCGTCGCGTTTGCTAGTCATCACCCAAGGGACGCGTATTGGTCCCGAAGCGGGACGACCGGAGCGCCAGCCCCCATGTTCGAATTTGGCCGGGACTTGAGAAAGCTGTTCGAAAAGGCGCGCGAGAGCGAGGATCTCGGCTGGCTGGAGCTGGTCGGGGCGGACCTGGTCGCGACCGAGGCACAGTCGCTTTGCACCGAAGCCGGGCGCGTGTCCTGCGCCCACCCCTTTGACAGCTGGATGCGGGCCTCGGCCCTCTGGCGCGAACACGCCCGACGCACCGGCAGCCGGACCAGCCTGGACAGGGCGGCGGGGGCCGCTTCGGACGCCGCGCGCCACACAACCACCCCCGACCAGACCGCGGCCGCGGCGATTGAGTCCGGCGAGATTCACCTGTTGCGGTTCGACCTGTTCGGCGGCCCTGAAAAGCTGACGGCGGCGCTGGCGGATGTGCAGGCGCTGACGGCCGACCGTCCCGCGACGCGTTCCGCCGCCGCAGCGCTGCACGCCCGGCTGACGGCGCGACGGGCGCGGCTGTCCGGCGAGCCGGCGGCCATGCTGGACGCGGCCGCCCTGCTGGATGCGGCCCTGCACGGGGCCAGAGCCCTGCCGGCGACGATCGGCGATGACCTGAGACTGGACCGCGCGGCGCTGGGGCTGGAAGCCGGTGTGGCGCGGCGCGACGGACGACTGCTGGATCAGGCCGGGCGCGACCTGCGGGTCCTGGTCGAATCTGCCTCGCCGGACTACCGGCCCCTGACCCGGGCCCGCGCCCTCGCCCTCGCCGGCGCAGGCCTGATGGCGCTGGCCCGGCTGGCGAAGGACGAGGCCGCCACCGCCCAGGGCCAGGCCCTGTTCGCCGCCGCCGCCGACCAGTTCACGCCCGACCACAGCCCCCTGGACTGGGTGGCCGTGCAGCTCGCCCCCGGTGACGCCGACACGCCTCTGGCGCGGTTGATCCAGGCCGAAGCCCTGACCCGTGAACCGGGCCTGATCCTCGGCGCGCTCGCCCGCGAACGGCGGCTGGCGGCCGAGACGGCCCTCGCCGAGGCCATGGGCGATGTCGAGAGCCTGACCGGGCTCGAGGCGGTCGTCCGGCGCGGTCTGGCCGCTTCCGCCGGCGCCCAGCCGCTGGAATGGGTCGCCGACCAGATCGGCATGGCGCATCTGGCCCTGGCCAAGGCGCGCCTGACGACGACCGAACCCCGCGCCGTCGGCATGATGCTGGCCGAGGCCATCGAGACCGCCCGCGAATGGGGCGCTCCGGCTCTGGTTCAGCGCGCGGCGCTGCTGCAGGTGCGGGCGGCCGCGGCCTAGCCGCCCAACGCCACGAACCCGCCGTTGCCGAATCCCGGCTTGCCGTAGCGCAACGGCTGGCCGTCTTCGGCCATGACGCGGCCGCCGGCGGCTTCCAGCACCGCCTGCCCTGCCGCTGTGTCCCATTCCGAGGTCGGGCCGGTGCGCGGATAGGCGTCGAACCGGCCCTCGGCGATCAGGCAGAATTTCAGCGACGAATCCATGCCCTGCCACTGGACGCAACCGTGGCGCGAGGCCAGCCGTTCGGCCTCGACGTCGTTCATGGAGTGGCTCATCACCGCCAGGGGCGAGGCGGGCCGGTTGCGCACCTTGATGGCCTGCCACACCTCGCCGAACCGGCGGCGAAACGCGCCGGCGCCCGGCGCCCCGCTGCGCCATGTCGTGGCGGTCGCGGGCGCCGTCACCACCCCGGCGACCGGCGATCCCTTGTGAATCAGCGCGATGTTGACGGTGAAGGCTTCCCGCCCCTCGACGAAGCCGCGGGTGCCGTCCAGCGGGTCGATCAGCCAGAACCAGTCATTGGCCGAAGCCGGCGCGCCGTCGGCGGCGACAGCCTCCTCGGCTACGGTCTGGATCCCGGGATACAGGGTCGCCAGCCGCGTCAGGATCAGGGCCTCGGCCTCCTGATCGGCGCGGGTCACGGGGCTGTCATCGGCCTTGGTCTCGGCCACGACCCCGTTGCGCCACCAAGGCAGGATGACCCGCGCGGCGTCCTCTGCGAGGTCGGCCAGGGCCTCGCTCAGTGCGCCGGACGCGAGGTCGGCGATCAGTCGTTTACTCATGCCGCCCGATTAGAGCATCGGACCGGTTTCGCGAACCGGCAAATCAGGTCAGCGTCCGGCCAGTTTCCGACTGTTGCGCGCAAGGCCCGATGACCGACACAGCACCCGCCTCACCCCTTCCCGACGGCCAGGCGCTTCCTGATGGCCAGGCTTTGGCCGCCCTGATCGCCGGCAAGCTGTGCCACGACTTCATCAGCCCGGCCGGCGCGATCAGTTCGGGCCTCGACCTGCTGAAAGACCCCACCGCCCAGGACATGCGCGACGACGCCATGGGACTGATCGAGGCCAGTGCGAAGAAGATGGTGGCCCTGGTCGCCTTCGCCCGCGTGGCCTTCGGCGCCGCGACCTCGTCCGAGCGGTTTTCGGGCGCCGAGCTGGGCGAACTGGTCTCCGGCCTGACCGAGGGCGGACGGGCCACGCTGGAATGGTCTGTCGCGGACACGAGTTATTCCAAGGCCCAGTCGCGGGCGCTGGTGAACCTGGCCTGGCTGACCATGGCCGCCCTGCCGTCCGGCGGCGTGGCGACCATTGTGACGCGAACCGACGGCGCCGGTCTGATCATCGAGGGCCGCGCCGAGGGCGCGCGCGCCCGCCTGAAAGGCGAGGCCGTGGCCGGACTGGCGGGTCAGCCGCTGACCGAGGGCCTGCCCGGCCAATGGATCCAGCCCTACTGGCTCTGGCTGACTGCCCATGATGCCGGCGGGTCGCTGGATGTGCAGGCCGAGGAGGGGCGCGTCGTGCTGACCGCCCACATGCCTAACTGACGCTTAAGCCGGTTTCCCAAGGAGTCATTAACCGGCTCAGGCCGATGATAGGGCTCATGTACACGCGGGCGTTGTGCGCCTCTGATTTGGAACCCTGACCTTGACCCCCAGAACCTGTCTGATCGTCGACGACAGCCGGATCATCCGGAAGGTCGCCCGCCGTATCGTCGAAGGGCTCGGCTTCGAGGTCGATGAGGCGGCGGACGGCTCCGAAGCCCTTGCCTTCTGCGGCGGGGTGATCCCGGAGGTCATCCTGCTCGACTGGTCGATGCCGGTCATGGACGGCATGACCTTCCTGCGCCGTCTGCGCGCCCTGCCCGGCGGCCTGGCGCCCAAGGTGCTGTTCTGTACCATCGAGACCCGCGCCGAACGTATCGCCGAAGCCCTGTCGGCCGGCGCCGACGACTATGTGATGAAGCCGTTCGACGGCGAGATCCTGACCTCGAAATTCGCTGAAGTGGGGGCCGTCTGACCCCATGAGCCCCGACGACTTCGATCGCCTGCAGTCACTGATGGTCTCGCGCGCGGGCTTTCGGCTGACGCGCGACCGGATGAAACTGGCCGAGCACCGGCTGGGGCCGGTCGCCCGGCGCGAGGGGTTCGAGACCGTCGATGCCATGCTGGGTTCGCTGTGGGCCAAGCCCGTCGCCAGCCTGGGCTGGGCCGTGATCGAAGCCCTGCTGAATCCCGAGACCTGGTTCCGGCGCGACCGCGTCAGCTTCGACACCTTCGGCAAGGAACTTCTGCCCGCCCTCGGCAAGGCCCGCGGCGGCCAGCCGGTCAAGATCTGGTCCGCCGGCTGTTCGACCGGCCAGGAGGCCTGGTCCCTGGCCATCGCCGCCCGGGAAGCCGGCGTCGCCGTCGAGATCGTCGCCACCGACCTGTCGCAGCGTGCGCTGGAGAAGGCCCGTTCGGGCGCCTACACCGGCTTCGAAATCCAGCGCGGCCTCAAGGCCGAGACCATGCTGCGCCATTTCGACCAGGCCGAAGACGCCTGGATCGCCAATGCCGAGCTGCGCGCCATGGTCCATTTCGCCCGCGCCAACCTCATCGACGCCCCGACCGACGCCCACCGGTTCGACATCATCTTCTGCCGCCACGTCCTCGGCGACGCCGACCCGGCCCGGCGCGGCGAGATGTTCGACAACCTCGAACGACGGCTGGTCGATGACGGCTGCCTGTTCCTCGGTCCCGACGAGCAGCCTGAGGGCGACAGCATCGCCTTCCGCCCCGTCGCCGGCCGCAAGGGTCTTTTCGTCAAATCCCCGACGGCGCTGAGACGGGTGGCCTGAGGCGCGAGCCCGCTGTTCGCAACGGCGCTGCGCTCAACTCTACGTACGATTGTCGACACAGCAACGAACCAGAGGTTTCGCGGTTTATACGCAGGAACCGCCTGGGGAGGCCTGATTGATTGTGCGTCGCTACAAGGGCCGGGGTCGAACGGCCCGGACAGAGCAACCGCGCCAGGGGCGTGGCTGGATCTATCGCCTGTTCATGGCGTGGTTCGCAAAGGGGCGGCGCGTCCGGCTCTAGCCGGGCCGCTGACCAACCTCCATGGCGCCAAGGAAGATCGTCCTCGATGCCGCGACGGTAACGCGGCTGATCGAAGTCCGGCACGCGATGCCGCGTGGGCTGTCTGTGTCGCGCTATCTGCTCGCCCGGGCCGGTGAGAGCGAACCAGACAGGTTCACGACCCTGCGCAAGGCTCGCGCCGCCTTTCAGGAGCAGATCGCCGGACTCCGATGCAGCGACCCTGCGGGGACACAAGACGCGTGAGAGCCAGAAAATCCGAACTTCCGTTCCCTGCGCGGGTCGCCCGCGTCTGGGGCGGCCTTAATGAGATCGTGCAGGCCGAAGGTGACGCTGACGTCGCGCTAGCGGCATTCTTTCAGGTCACTCTGGAGCAACTCGCAGCATGGCGCGCCGCGGAGGGCCGTCATCGCTGCCCCGGCGTCACTTCGCGAGGGCACAACTGTCGGAACCATGCCTCGGCGGTTGTCGACTACGATCCGCGCGCCTGGGTCGCTCGAGACCCGGAATTCTGCAAGGCTCATTTGAACTCCCAGCCAGAGCCGGCGGCAGCGCGCCCGGCGCCGCCCGCACCCGCGCCGCACACCTCCGGCCGAAACGCTGCGGCCGAGGATGACGTGAGCGTCAACGCCCGCTAGCCTGCCGCTTCATCGGGGAGGATGACACATGCGGTTGCTCTGGCTGGTCGGGTCGTTGGCGCTCGCGCTGCTGATCGCGGTGCTGACCTTGCAGGTCCCCGCGCCCGCCGGGGCCGACGCCCCGGCCACGGCCTTCTCAGCGGAACGGGCCATGGTCGATGTCCGCGAGATCGCGCAGAGGCCGCACCCCGTCGGCTCGGCCGACCATGCCCGGGTCGGGGCCGTGCTGCTGCAGCGGATGGCGGCGCTCGGCCTGCAGACCTCCACCCAGACCGGCGCCCTGTCGCCGGCGGCCGTGCGGCGGCTCGAGCGTGAAGGCGGCTCCGCCACGGGAGTCGAACTGACCAACCTCATCGGCGTCCTGCCCGGGCGCGACCCCCGCCTGCCCGCCGTCGCCCTGATGGCCCACTATGACACCGTGCCGGACTCCGCCGGCGCAGCCGACGACAGCGCCGGGGTCGCGGCCATCCTTGAGGCCGTGCGCGCCATCCGCGCCCGCGGCCCGGCCGACCGGACGCTGGTGGTCATCCTGACCGACGGCGAGGAACTCAATCTCGACGGCGCCCGCGCCTTCTGGGGCGGCCACCCTTTACGCGACCGCATCGGCGCCGTGGTCAATCTGGAGGCGCGCGGCGGCGGCGGCCGGGCCATGATGTTCGAGACCGGCCGCGGCAATGCCGAAACCATCGCCCTGTTCGCCCGCGCCGGCGCGCGCGCGACCGGCGGTGTCTCGTCCAATTCTCTGGCGGTGTTCGTCTATGAGGCCATGCCCAACGGCACCGACTTCACCATTCCCAAGGACCGCGGCGTCCAGGGCGTCAATCTCGCCTTCATCGGCCGCCCGGAGCAGTATCACGCCCCCGTCTCGACGCCCGACGCGCTCGATCAGGGCAGCGTCCAGCATATTGGCTCGCAGGCGCTCGAGACGGCCGACGCGCTCTTGCGCGCGCCCGCCCTGCCCGCCGCCACCGCCAATATCGTCTACGCAGACCTGTTCGGCCGGGTCGTCGTTGGCCATGCGCCGGTCATGGGATGGGGCCTGCTGGGCCTCGCCTTCCTCGGCCTCGGCGTCGCTGTCTGGCGCGCGCGGTCCCATGCCGGCCTGACCTTCGCCGACGCCGGGCGAGGCGCCGTCGACGGTCTGTGGTTCCTGTCGACAGGCCTCGTCCTGACCCAGCTTGTGCGCCTTCTGGCCGGTCCCTTGTCAGGCCGCGCCGAGAGCGCCGACGCCTACTACACCCTGCTGGCCCGGCTGCCGTGGATGGAGGCCGGCGCGGCCCTGACCGTGCTGGCCGTGGCGCTGGCCCTGTTCGGCGGACGCACACGGCTCGACCGTCGCATCGTCGGGGGCGTAATCGCCGTCGCGGCCGTCGTCGCCCTGGTCCTCGGCGGACTGAACACGATCGTCATCGGCGCCGCCGTCATCGCTGTCGGACTGTCGCTCTTCCCCGGCCTCGCCGCCCGCTCGACCTGGGGCGGCTGGACGGGCCTGATCGGCCTGATCCTGATCTTCGCCACTGCAGCCCAGACCCTCGCGCCCGAGGCCGCCTTCCTGTTCGTCTGGACCGGACTGCTGGCGGCGGTCGCCGCCGCCCTCGCCGCCGTCCTCGACCCCGGCCTGACCCGCCCCGGCTCCCTCGCCCCGGTCGCCGTCGCCGCCGTGCTGGGCGGCGGATGGATCATGGCGCAGGCCCACGGCGTCTTCCTCGGCGTCGGCATGGACATGCCCGGCGTCCTGGTCCTGCTCGGACTGCTGGTGCTGATGCTGGTGCGGCCGCTCAGCACGGAGCAGGGTCTGTCCCGGCCCCTTCTGATCGCGGCGGCGGCCGCCCTGATCCTCGGCACCGGCCTGTCGGTCGCGGCCCAGGTTCTGGAACCGATGGTCTCGGCGACCACGGCCTGACCATGACCGCCCCATCCCTCTGGCTCGAGGACCTCCACGTCGGTCAGACCTTCGTCAGCGCCCCCGTCACGATCACTACCGAGGCGATCAAGGCCTTCGCCGCCGAATTCGACCCCCAGCCCTTTCACCTCGACGAGGACGCCGCCCGCGAGACCCTGTTCGAGGGCCTCGCCGCCAGCGGCTGGCATACCGCCGCCCTGACCATGCGGATGATGGTCCAGTGCTTCCCGCTGGTCGGCGGCCTGGTCGGAGCCGGTGGCGAGACCACCTGGCCGCGCCCGACCCGGCCGGGCGACGCCCTGACTCTCACCGTCGAGGTGCTGGAGATCCTGCCGTCCCGGTCTCGCCCCAACCGCGGCATGATCCGCACCCGCAGCACGACACGGAACCAGCACGGTGAGGCGGTCCAGATTTCCACCGTCCGCATCGTGGCGTGGCGCCGGCCGGCGTAGGGGCTCGCCGCGCGGCCGGGAGGTTCATCACGAAGGACACGAAGGCAAGGCACGAAGGACACGAAGGGAGCGAGGTCACGTCGAACGGCGGTGGTCTCCTCGTTATCAGATCGCGGCTTCGCCGCATTCAGTTCTCGAAGGCGAGCCCGGTTGTGTCCTCC
The DNA here is from genome assembly GCF_002343105.1 of Brevundimonas sp. UBA2416. Classification (NCBI taxonomy): domain Bacteria; kingdom Pseudomonadati; phylum Pseudomonadota; class Alphaproteobacteria; order Caulobacterales; family Caulobacteraceae; genus Brevundimonas; species Brevundimonas sp. UBA2416. The sequence continues at coordinate 10,017 of NZ_DDRM01000018.1, read as the reverse complement.
CCGCAGGTCCCTTCGTGTCCTTTGTGAACTCCTTCGTGCCCTTCGTGATGAACCAGCTCTGCCCGGCGCAAGGGACTCAGCCCCCGTCGGTCCACACCGTCTTGTACAGGTCAAACCGCCGGTCCCGCAGGTTCCGCACCGTCCCCTGCGACTTGGCCCAGGCCAGGTCGGACAGGTCCAGGTCCGCCACCGTCACCGTCTCGACGTTCTCCGACGCCTCGGCCGCCACCCCGTCCCGCGCGAACGGGAAGTCGCACGGCGTCAGGATGCAGGACTGGGCGTACTGGATGTCCATGTTCTCGACGTTCGGCAGATTGCCGACATTGCCGGACAGGATGACGTAGCACTGGTTCTCGATGGCCCGCGCCTGCGAGCAGTAGCGGACCCGCAGATAGCCCTGCCGGTTGTCGGTGCAGAACGGCACGAACAGCAGCCGCGCCCCCTCGTCGACCAGCCGCCGCGCCAGTTCCGGGAACTCGGAGTCATAGCAGATCAGCACCCCGATCGGGCCGCAGTCGGTGGGGATGGCGTGCACCCGGTCGCCGCCCTTGATGTTCCACCAGTGGCGCTCGTTCGGCGTCGGGTGGATCTTCTCCTGCTCGTGCACCGAGCCGTCGCGCAGGAAGACATAGGCGACGTTCTGGATGTCCCCGTCCTCGGTCTGGGTCGGGTGGGAGCCGCCGATGATGTTGATATTGTACTCGACCGCCATCTTGCGCATCGCCTCGACGAAGCGCGGCGTGTAGCGGGTCAGGGCCTCGATAGACTCGACCGGCGTCAGCTTCTTGGACTCCAGCGACAGCAGCTGAAGCGTGAACAGCTCCGGAAACACCACGAAATCCGAGCGATAGTCCGAGGTCACGTCGACGAAATATTCGATGTTGGAGATGAACTCCTCGAAGCTGGCGACCTTGCGGGCCTGCAACTGCACCGTCGCCACCCGCACCGTCTCCTTGACCGCAAAGGCCGCGCCCCGGCCGTGAGTCTCGGTGTAATAGGGATTGCGCCAGACCATGTGCGCCGCATGGCCCATCGAGGCCGTGTCCGAGATGAGATAGTTCTCCAGCACCCCGATCGGCTCGAACCCGCCGCGCATGTGGAAGCCGATCACCGGATCGTTCAGCTTCCTTGCCGTCACCGCATCCAGATATTCGCGCGCGTCCGGATAGGCCGCCTTGCGCCGCGCCAGGCCGGGCATCCGCCCCCCGAAAACGATGCCGCGCAGGTTCTCGGCCTCGCACAGGTCGCGCCGGGCGTCATACAGCCGCTGGCCGATGCGCAGCCGCCGCCGGTCGGGATCGACACACACCTCCATGCCGTAGAACCAGTCCCCGACCGGATCGTGCCGCGCCGCATAGCCGCCGCCGGTGATCTGGGTCCAGGTGTGCGGCGACATGGCCGTCTTCTCGTCGATGCGGAAGCCGGCGGCGTAGCCGACGATCTCATCGGCATATTCGACCACGAACTGGCCGTCGGGGAAGGCGGCGATCTGGCCGCGCAGCATCCCCGGCGTATAGGCCGGCATGTCCTTGTAGACCTTGGCCACAAGGGCGGAGATGGCGTTCACATCCGCCAGTCTGGCGTTGCGGATGGACAGGACGGCGGGCTTGGAAGGTTTTGTCATCCGCCCTGAACGCATGGCGAAGCTTGGGGATCAATCCCTTCTGGTCCGCACACCGCGAGCCGCGGTTCGTCGTTCTTCGGCGACACCCCGTGGAACACCGCTCCAGTTTGCATCTCATGTGGACAGCCAGACCGCCGCAGCCGTGTAGAGAGCGATCCCGAGGGTCAGGTTGAACGGGAAGGTTATCGCCAGCGACGCCGTCACGAAAACGCCGGCGTCCGCTTCGGGGGCCGCCAGCCGCATGGCCGCGGGAACGGCGATGTAGGACGCCGAGCCCGCCAGAATGGTCAGAAGCGCCGCGTTGCCGGCGTCCAGCCCGGCAAGCTGGGCCAGCCCCAGCGCAACGCCTGCCGAGAGCAGGGGAAAGCCGAGGGCGAATCCGATCACGCCCGGCGTCAACTTGCGCCCCCCTTCCATCAACCGCCGGGCGGCGGTCAGGCCGATGTCGAGCAGGAAGAAGCACAGGGCGCCCTGGAACAGTGGCCCGACAAACAGGTCCAGCCGGGTCATGCCGGCCTCGCCGGAGATCAGGCCGACCAGGAAGCTGCCCAGCAGCATCACCGACGCCGCGCCGACAAACACCTCCTTCAGGATCGTCCTCCGGCGCCCCGGTTCGCCACGACCCGCGCCGTTCAGCAGAACAAGGGCCGTCAGGATGGCGGGGGTCTCCATCAGGGCGAGGACGGCGGCCATATACCCTCCCGACGCCAGACCGATGGCGGCGAGGTGCTGCTGTCCGGCGGCGAAGGTCACGACCGAAACGGAGCCGTAGGTCGCCGCCAGCGCGCAGAGGGTCGGACGGTCGAGCCTGCGGACGCGCTTCAGGATGACGAAGGCGATCAGCGGCATCAGGGCGCTGAGTGCGATGCCGATCGCCCCCGCCGCCAGGAAATCCCCGTTGAAGCCCGCCGCGCGCGCCTCCACCCCGCCCTTGAAGCCGATGCAGAGCATCAGATAGAGCGACAGACCCTTGGCGACCGGCTCGGGAATGGCCAGGTCCGAGCGGGCGAAGGCGGCCGCCGCGCCGACGAAGAAGAACAGGATGGCCGGCGACGTCAGAAGCGCCAGGCTGGTGGAAATGTCAGGCATGCGTCAACCGGTCCGCTGAAGGTCGGTCCGAGTGAACTCGACCGGCGCGGGCATCCAGTTTATTGGCGTGATGCAGGCTATAACGGACGCTAATGGCATGGCCGATCGGCTGGTCAATCTGGACATCGACCTGTTGCGGGCCTTCGTGACGGTCGTCGAGACAGGCAGTTTCACCCGCACGGCGGCCATGCTCGGCCGGACCCAGCCGGCCGTCAGCCTGCAGATCCGCCGGCTCGAGGATCAGTTGCGGTCGCCGTTGTTCGATCGGGGCGGCAAGGGCTTCGGCCTGACGACCGAGGGCGCGGCGCTGCTGCCGCAGGCCCGCCGACTGTTGCGGCTGAACGATGAAATCCTCTCGACACTGGGGGACGGGGACCTCGAGGGAGAGGTCCGGTTCGGCGCGCCGGAGGACATTGCGACGATGCATCTGCCCGGGATCCTCGGGGCGTTCGCGCGCAGCCATCCCCGCATCAAGCTGTCGGTGACCTGCGACTACACCGCCAACCTGCTCGACCAGATGTCGCGCGGCATGCTTGATCTGGCGCTGATCAAACGGGAGCCGGTCGGCCCCGAACTGGGCGTGCGGGTCTGGACCGAGCCTCTGGTCTGGGTGGCGCTCGACGCCTCGATCATCGAGGCGTCGCCCTTGCCGCTGATCATCGCCCCTGCCCCCGACATCTATCGAAAGCGGGCCCTGGGCGCGCTCGCGGACGCGGGCATCGCCTTTCGCGCGGCCTTCACCTCGCCCAGTCTCGCCGGTCAGATGGCGGCCCTCCGCGCAGGCCTTGGCGTCGGCGTGCTTCCCGCGGCCATGGCCCCCCGCGACCTTGCGGTGCTGGAGCGGCCGCTGCCGATGCTTGCCGACAGCGAGATCGCCCTGGTTTCCAGCCGGGCCGCCGGTGGGCCGGCGGGCCTCCTTGCGCAGGAGGTCTTGCGGGCGCTGGAACGCGGTCCCATCCCGGCATGACGGGCGCTTATAGGCCGCATCATCACTTCTGATTGGCGGGCGGCCCCCGTCGCAGGCAGTTTGACTCGGCGGCCCGGGCCCCTCTGACGATCACTGTGATCGTGATGTCGGACCGCATCGGGTGCGCTCGATGACGGGTCCGGCTTGTTTGTCCCCTCGAACTGACGGTCTCGCCGTCGAGCGCTCCCCTTGAGAGAAGGAGAGGCTCGATGTCTATCGTGTTGGCGCGCCGGTTGCGGGGATTTCACGCCCTGCTGGAGATGGCGCTGAGGGACGAACGCACGCGGCCGCAGCCGGACGACCGGGCCGTTGCGAGCATCAAGAAGAAGAAGCTCGCGATCAGGGACCGGCTCGTCGCCTTCAACGACCGTCAAGGCCGGTCGACGTCGCGCTGACGTCGACCAACCCGGCGGCGCGCGCTGCCCGTGGCCCCAGATCCCTCAACAAAGCCAACCCGTGATCGCCGCCTGGCCGGCGAGACGAAGGGAGCTCCGATGCCCGCAACGAACCCCGTCCGGCGGCAACGCCGCCCGGTCGATCCTCATGACGTCTGGACCATGGGCGACGTCGCCCAGATGGATGCGGTCGTCGCCGCCTGCGCGCTCGTCGCCCAGGCCGACGGCTGGGTCACCGCCCAGGAACGCAAGCGGATGATCGACCGGATGAGTCAGTCCCCCAGCATTCGCTTCTTCGGGTTGCACGAGGTGACGCTCGGCTTTGAGGCCCTGAACAGGCGGTTTGATCTCGACCTCGAGGACGGTGAGGCTGCGGCGGAAGCGGCGGTCGCGGCTCTCCGGGGTCAATCGGGGCCTTCGCACCTGCTGATCGATACGGCCTGTTCGGTCGCGGAGGCGGACGGCGGCTTCGACGCCGAGGAGCGCCAAACCATTCTGCGCCTCTGCCGGCTGCTGGACCTCGATCCCTCGCGCTATGACCTGATCTCCGGCGAGGAAGAGCGGCAATGAGGATCAGTCCGGTTCCCCTGCCGGTCGCCCAGGGCGTGGCGGTCCGGCACACGCAGACGACATGCCGGGTGGCCGCCCATCAGAGTTCGCCGACAGGCCGCCCCGTCGAGTCCCCGGGCGCGATCATCGACGACACGGCCGCCCGCCGTCCCACCCGGCACACCTTTGACATCCGCGTCTGATCGCCGGACCAAACTGGAACCCTGACTTGATGGATTTTTTGACCCAGGACGTCCTGACCAAGCCGGTTTGGATGTGGGCGACCTTTCTGACGCTCGTCGTCGTCCTTCTCGCGCTCGACCTCGGCGTCCTGCACAAGAAGCACCGCGAGATCGGCGTGCGTGAGAGCCTGCTGATGTCGCTCGGCTATCTGACCCTCGGCCTCGGCTTCGGCGGGTGGGTCTGGTTCAGTCTCGGCCAGCAGGCGGGGATCGAATACCTCACCGGCTTCGTGGTCGAGAAGTCCCTGGCGATCGACAACATCTTCGTCATCGCGATGATCTTCACCTACTTCGCCATTCCGAGGCTCTACCAGCACCGGGTCCTGTTCTGGGGCATCCTGGGCGTCATCGTTCTGCGGGCTGTCATGATCGCCGGCGGCGCGGCCCTGGTGTCGGAGTTCCCCTGGGTGCTCTACATCTTCGCCCTGTTCCTCGTGGCGACCGGGATCAAGATGATCGCCATGTCCGGCAAGACGCATGACCTTGCCGCCAATCCGCTGCTCCGGTTTCTCAAGCGGCGGCTGCGGGTCACCGAACAGCTGCACGGCGAACGTTTCTTCGTACGGTTGCCCCATCCAAAGACGGGGCGGATCGCGACCTTCGCGACGCCGGTCTTCCTCGCCCTGGTTCTGATCGAGGTGGCCGATGTGATCTTCGCGGTCGATTCAGTCCCGGCTATCTTCGCGATCACGACCGATCCCTACATCATCTACACCTCGAACATCTTCGCCATCCTGGGACTCAGGGCGCTGTATTTCGCGCTGGCGGCCATCCTGCCGCGCTTCGCCTATCTCAAATATGCGCTCGCGGTTCTCCTGATCTTCATCGGCTCGAAAATCTTCATCTCCGACCTGCTGGGCTGGGCCAAGTTTCCCGCCGAGCTCTCGCTCGGGATCACTTTTGCGATCCTCGCGACCGGCATTCTCTGGTCGATGTGGCGGACCCGTTCGGCCCCGCCGGGCGCGGCCGCGCCATGAAGCCGGACCCCGACGATCCCTTGGTGCAGGGCTACCGGCGCTTCCGCGCCTCGGTCTGGCCGGGCCAGGCGCAGCGCTATGCCCAACTCGCCCGACGGCGCCAACAGCCGACCACCGCCGTGATCGCCTGTTCCGACGCCCGGGTCGATCCGCAGACGATCTTCGACGCCGAGCCGGGCGAATTGTTCGTCATCCGCAATGTGGCGGGCCTGGTCCCGGAGTATGCGCCCGACGGGGGCTGTCACGGGACCAGCGCGGCCCTCGAATATGCGGTGAAGATCCTCAAGGTCCGACGCATCGTCCTGCTCGGACATGCGCGCTGCGACGGCATTCACGCGATGATCCATGGCCCCCTGCGAAACGCCCCCGACTTCCTGGGGCCGTGGGTGGACATCGCCGAGCCGGTCATGTGGCCCATGCCCGAGCAGGGCTCCGGCGAGGCGTTCGAGGCGGCGATCGAGGACGCCGTGCTGCGTTTGTCCCAGACCAACCTGAGGACGTTTCCGTGGATACGGGACGCGGAAAGGTCCGGTCATCTCTCCCTGACGGCCTGGAAGTTCAGCATCGCTTCGGGCGAACTGACGCCCGGCTAGCCGGGTCCATTGGCGATGATTATCGACCGTATGAGCACATATCATTGGGCAGCGCCGAGCAGCACATTCACTTTCACCAGGCGGGCCGGGCCCCTCTGACGATCTCTGTGATCGTGATGTCGGACCGCATCGGGTGCGCTCGATGCCGGGGCCAAGTCTATCCAGGATCCCCAAGCCCCGGCAAAGAGCGCACCCCTTCGAAAGAGGAGAGGCGCCATGGCGAGCGGACGGCCCGCTCTGGATCAACCGCAGCGGCGTCGAGCGTCGCCAACGGGTCGGCTGAGCCAGAATAAAGTCATGCGTCGCCCTGTGTGGCGCCCAACTCTCCTGTCGTGAGGATCAACAACGGCGATGCGCGATCTTCTCCTTCAGATCGACACCTATCCGGAAGCGACGCCAGCAGAGGCGTTTGATCAGGCGGTGCGGTTCGCAGCCGCGGTGGGCGGCGTGCTGTCTGCGCTCGCCGTAGAGGTCGATATTCAGGCGCCCAAGAACCGGCTGGCCGACTACCTGATCGGTCTCAGCCAAATGGCCCTGGAAGAGGAGCAGAAGAGCCGCCGGTTCTGCGAGATGGCGCTCGAGGCTTTCGCCTCCAGGGCCGAGGTGGCCGGCGTCCTGGGCGAGGTTATTCACGGCAAGGCGGACCTCTACGCGGTCGGGGCGTATGTCGCTGAGCGGTCGCGCACGCGGGATCTCTGTATCGTGCCGGTCGTCGATCAGTTCGACGGTCAGCGCTCCGTCGTCGAGGCCGTTGTTTTCGGGTCCGGTCGTCCGGTCCTGACCTTCCGCCCCGGCGTCGCGGACCTGCCTGTCGGCGGCCTTGGCACGATCGTGCTTGCCTGGGATCACAGCCGAACGGCGGCGCGCGCGATGGCAGATGCCCTGCCTGTCATGCAGACGGCCCGCGAGGTTCGGGTGCTCACTGTGACCAACGAGAAGCCTTCCGCTCACTCCGGCGTGGGGACGGAGGTGGCGCGTCATCTCGCGGCGCACGGCGTCAACGCCGTTGTCGAAGAGGTCGACGCGGGCGGGCGACGCATAGGTATGGTTCTGGAGGAGTTTCTCGCCGCGCACCGCCAGGACCTTCTCGTCATGGGGGCCTATGGCCGATCGCGGGCACGAGAGTTCATTCTGGGCGGGGCGACGGAGCATATGCTGCGCAACCCGAAGGTGCCTCTGCTGCTATCACACTAGGTCCCCTCTATCTCCTGAAGGGGCCGCGCCACTACCACAATCCTCGCACCCAACCCGGACGGCTGTCGGCGAGCAAACCTCTAATGTCGGGGCCCAGGGCAGACGCACCGGGTCCACAGTTCAGGGCCGTATGTCACGGCATGCAGTTCATCTGCCGCCCCCGAGGACCGCCTGCGTCAAAATCGGACGTACGTCCCGCTGCCGTGCAGCGCCGGGCGAAAAGAACATATTGGCAACCAGAACAAACCATGCACATAGTGCCGCTCACAAAGGGAGTGGGTCACGGTCATCGGACCGAAGGCGGGCCTCTCCTCCAGAGTACCCAACGGGAATCATGGCAAGGGAGAGTGGCAAGGTGGCAGCTCAGGCGAATCTGAAATTGGTGACGCGGGACGACGGCGACAAACAGCGGGCCCTGGAGGCGGCGATCGCCCAGATCGATCGCGCCTTCGGCAAGGGCTCGGTCATGAAGCTCGGCAAGAACGGCGTGACCGAAGCCATTCCCTCGGTCTCGACCGGCTCGCTGGGCCTCGACATGGCGCTGGGAATCGGCGGCCTGCCGCGCGGCCGGGTGATCGAGGTGTTCGGGCCGGAAAGCTCGGGCAAGACCACCCTGGCCCTGCACACCGTGGCCGAGATCCAGAAGGCCGGCGGCACCGCCGCCTTCGTCGACGCTGAACACGCGCTGGATCCGGGCTACGCCCAGAAGCTGGGCGTCAACCTCGACGACCTGCTGGTGTCCCAGCCCGACACGGGCGAACAGGCGCTCGAGATCGTCGACACCCTGGTGCGGTCGGGCGCCGTGGACATCGTGGTGGTCGACTCCGTCGCCGCCCTGACGCCGCGCGCCGAGATCGAGGGCGAGATGGGCGACAGCCTGCCCGGCCTGCAGGCCCGCCTGATGAGCCAGGCGCTGCGCAAGCTGACCGCCTCGATCAACAAGTCGCAGTGCATCGTCCTGTTCATCAACCAGATCCGCCACAAGATCGGCGTCATGTACGGCTCGCCGGAGACGACGACGGGCGGCAATGCGCTGAAATTCTACGCCTCGGTCCGCCTCGACATCCGCCGCACCGGCGCGATCAAGGACCGCGACGAGGTCGTCGGCAACACCACCCGGGTCAAGGTCGTCAAGAACAAGGTCGCCCCGCCGTTCCGCGAGGTCATCTTCGACATCATGTACGGCGAGGGCATCTCCAAACTGGGCGAGATCATCGACCTGGGCGTCAAGGCCGGCATCGTCGAGAAATCCGGCAGCTGGTTCTCCTACGACAGCCAGCGGATCGGCCAGGGCCGGGAGAATGTGCGCGCCTTCCTCAAGGCCAATCCGGACATCGCCGACTCGATCGAAAAGGCCGTGCGCGCCTCGACGAACAAGATCGCCGAGGAGCTTCTGGGCACGCCCGAGCCAGATGAGGGCCAGGACCTCGAGGGCTGATCCGACCGCTGTGAACGGTGTGAACGGTTCGGACGGTGTTTTTCTGAATCCAGACCTTCTCCGGCCGGGTCCCGCGACCCGCCTCCGACCCCCGCGGGGCCGGGCCGGACGGAGCGGGCCGTCCGGTCTCCACCCGGACCGGGCGGCCCTTTTTTATCGGCGAAGCGCGCGCGTGAGGGCCGGGCGCACCCGCAGGAAGGCGACATAGGCCCGCTCCAGCAACCCCAGCACCGTCCGGTTTCGCGCTGCCAGACCCAGGGGTCGCAACAGGGGGATGGCGCGCCACATGGCGGCAAAGGCGGCCGCCCCCGAGAGCATCGCCCCGTCCTCCCGCGCATGGAACCGGGCCAGCAGTTCGGCCCGGTCAATCGGGCAACTCCCCTGCCCGTTCGCCACATCGGTAAAGAGGATGGCGCCGCGCCGGTCGAGCCTGCGCATCACGGCGATCTCGCGCCGGCACAGGGGGCAGTCGCCGTCAAACCAGACTTCAAGCGCGGACATGTCGACACCCTACACCCCGGCGGCGCGCGACGCCCGTCCGTGCGGCGATCTGTCCGCCCACGGCCGCCCGGTCCTCCGCGATCACGGGCAGGTGATGCATTGGGGCTGAAACCCCTATATGACGCCCCTTCCCCGTTTCTCCCCTCGACCGAACGCGCACCGCCATGTCCAGCCTCAAACAGATCCGCTCGACCTTCCTCGACTATTTCGCCGCCGACGGGCACGAGAAGGTCCATTCCGCTCCGCTGGTGCCGCAGAACGACCCGACCCTGCTGTTCGTCAACGCCGGCATGGTGCCGTTCAAGAACGTCTTCACCGGCGCCGAGACCCCGGCCGCGCCGCGCGCGGCCAGCTCGCAGAAGTGCGTCCGCGCCGGCGGCAAGCACAATGACCTCGAGAACGTCGGCTACCCGGCGCGGCACCACACCTTCTTCGAGATGCTCGGCCA
>NZ_DDRM01000011.1:0-61994 GCF_002343105.1 Brevundimonas sp. UBA2416 | reverse complement strand
GCTGCCAGCGGAAGGTCGGCGCGGTCTGCACCGCTGCACAGGCGCCGGCCAGCCACTAACCACTCGCCACTAACCACTCGCCCCCCGCCACCCTTCACCCCCACCCCCCGACAGGCTATCTCCGACCCATGACCTCCGCCCCGCTTCCCGACGCCCCGACGAACTGGGTCGACCGTCATGCGCCGGAGAGTCTCAAGCCGTGGCTGAAGCTCGGCCGGTTCGACCGCCCGATCGGCATCTGGCTGCTGCTCCTGCCGGGCTGGCAGGGGATCGCGCTGGCGTTGGCCCAAGACCGCAAGGCGCCGGACCTCTATGACGCCTGGCTGTTCCTCGGCTTTGCCCTCGGCGCCTGCCTGATGCGTGCGGCGGGCTGCGCCTTCAACGACATTGTCGACCGCGACATCGACGCAAAGGTCGCCCGCACGGCGATGCGGCCGATCCCGTCCGGCCGGATCTCGGTCAAACAGGCGCTGGCCTTCGTGGTCGGATGCAGCCTGATCAGCCTGCTCATCCTGCTGACCCTGAACCTGACCGCGATCGGGCTCGGCATCGCCTCCCTCGCCCTCGTCGCCGCCTACCCCTTCATGAAGCGGATCACCTGGTGGCCGCAGGCCTGGCTCGGCCTGACCTTTAACTGGGGCGTCCTCATGGGGTTCGCGGCGGCGCATTCTTTGATAGCGGCCTGGCCCATCCCTCTCAGCGCCACGGTCTGGGGCGTGGACGTTCACCCGGTGACGCCGCTGCTGCTCCCCGCCCTCCTCCTCTACCTCGGTCTCGTCTTCTGGACCCTCGGCTACGACACCATCTACGCCCTGCAGGACATCGAGGACGACGCCATGGTCGGGGTCAAATCCTCGGCCCGCCGCCTCGGATCCCGGGTCGCCAGCGGGGTCTTCGCCTTCTATCTGCTGGCCTTCCTTCTGGTCGCCTGGGCCGGTGTCCTGGCCGGGCTCCAACTCGGCTTCTGGCTCGGTCTGGCCATCTGGACGTCGCATCTGTTCGGCCAGGTCCGCGACCTGCGCCCGGACAATCCGGCCCTCGCCCTGCGGCTGTTCCGCTCGAACCGCGACGCGGGCTTCATTCTGCTTTCCGCCATCATTCTGGGCGCTGTATCGTGGCCGTTCTGAAGGAGACCCGCATGACCGCCCCCCTCAAGACCAGATTGGGCGCCCTGCTGCTGACCGCCGCCCTCGCTGCCGGCCTGTCCGCCTGCAACCGTGACCGCGAACCCGCGGCTCCCGATGCGCCTGCGGCGCCGGGCCAGCCGGCGGCAGTCACCCCCGCCGACGCCGCCGCGCCGATGGCCTTTGAATCAAAGACCGCCTGGGCCGACGTCAGCCTGACCCTGCCGGCCGCCATCCGGACCCAGACCGATCTCCACGCCCGCCTCTATGCCGAGGAGGTGCGGCTGCTGCGCCAGTTCGCCGAGGGCGCCCAGGGCGAACTGACCGAGGCCGGGGCCGACACCGACCGGCCCAAATACGAGAAGACCATCACCGTCACCGCCGCCCTCGAGACCGGCAAGCTGTTCAGTCTGAAGCGGGTCGATTTCGACTATTCGGGCGGCGCCCATCCGAACACCCTGACCAGCGGCATCCTCTGGGACAAGGCGCTGAAGCGCCGGCTCGGCCTCGCCGACCTGTTCCGCAAGAACACCGATCTGGCCATCCTCGACCAGGCCCTGTGCTCGGCGATCAACGCCGCGAAGCGCGCCCGTGTGCCCGACAGCGTCTCGATCCCCCTCAACGGCCCCCCCGGCGCCTCATGCCCGCGCGCCGCCGACACCGCCTTCGTCCTCGCTCCCGGAACCGTCAACGGCAAGGCCGCCGGCCTGATCTTCTTCATCGGAGCCTATCAGGTCGGCCCCTATGCCGAGGGGGCCTATGAGATCGCCATCCCCGTCACGGGCTTCCGCTCCCTGCTGGCGGTCGCCTATGCCGACGACTTCGCCGGCCAGTTGCTCAAGGCCGGCGACGTCACGCCCGTTGCGGCCGTCCGCCCCGCGCCGGAAACGATCTGATGCGGTCGCTCGCCGTCCTGCTGCTCGCCGCCCTCGCCGGTCCCGCCCTGGCCCTGCCCCAGAGCGCCCGCGAGCCCGAGGGGCTGCGCATCTACAGCCCCACCCAGTTCGGCGTGGTCGCCGAAACCCCCAGCCGGCTCGCCGGCTCACGGGAGGAAATGAACCGGGGCCGCAACATGCCCCTTGGCGCGTCCGTGCAGGATCAGGCCGCCGACGCCGTCGCCCGCGCCGGACTGGTCTGCGCCGTGGCCGAGGCCGCCGTCATCGGTCGCACCCGCGACGGCGGACCCCTGATCGAGATCGACTGCGTCGAGGGTGGGGGCGTCATCATCGCCGATTCCGACCCGCTTCAGGTCACGGACTGCCTCGACCTGGCGCCCGACACCGGTCAGGCGGGACGCCGCCAGCGGATCGTCACCGCCTGCCGGTTGCCGGGCAATGCCGGCCTCGCCGAACGCGCCCGACCGCCCGGGCCCTGATCCATCAGGGCAGGGCCACGATCCATCAGGGCAGGGCCATGATCCGGCGTTCCTCTCCGGTCGCAGCCGCTCTCGCCCCTCGGTTGCATGTACCGGTGCGCGCGCCGGTTTGACCCCTCGGCGGTTCTGCGTCAGTCTGGACCTTTAGTTGAAGATCCCAGTGCTTTTCCCTTTTCTGTTCTCCGCTCTACGCTGACCATCATGCGCCGATGAATACGTCGGCCAGGCCACCGCAACCGGAGGGATCAAACCCGTTGGAGGAGGTCGCCCATGCTTCGCCTGTCCCATATCCTCATCGCCTCGGCCGCCACGGTCGTCGCCTTCGCGGCGACGCCCGCCCTCGCGCAGACCTATTCGACGCCGGGGGGTTTTACGCCCAACGGCCATACGGAAACCTACGGCATGGAGGCCAGATCCTCGGCCAATTTCGGGTTGGATGCGACCACCCCGAGCCGCATCGAAAGCTCACGCCGTGAAATGAATCGTGGGCGTCGCGGCGGGGATCGCGGCTTCCGTGAGGAGATGAACCGGTCCGAAACCTTCCAGTACGCTGAACGCGTGATCCGTCGCGCCGGGTTCGTCTGCGAAGTCCTCGACGCGGCGGTGGTCGCACGGTCCAACGCCTTCGCCCCGTTCGTCGAGGTCAACTGCAACGAGGGCGGCGGACTCGTCGTCGCCGACACCTCGCCGCTCCAGTGGGTCGATTGCCTCGACATTCCGGCCGAAGGCTATGAGGTGACGCACAACAACCGGCTCGGCCGCTGCCAGCTGCCCGGCAACGTCGCCTCGGTCGCGCCTCAGAGCGGCTCCGCCAACAACTGATCCATCAGTTCGGCGAACCGCCCCGGCTGGTCGGCCATGATGAAATGCCGGCTGCCGTCGACCCGGATCAGGCGCACGCCCGGCAGGGCGGCGTACTCGCGACCCCATAGGGCGTCGGCCATGGCGGCCGGCGCCCCGCCATCCGCGTCTGACGCGTAGACAGCCCAGACCGGGGTCGTCATCGCCGCCAGACCGGGTCTCAGATCGGTCGTCATAACCTCGCGAATGGCGGTCGCCATCGCCTGCCGATCCGAGTGCATCGACCATTCGACCATGGCCGCCCGCGTCGCCGGATCACGGGCCAGGCCGACGGCGCCCTGGGCCTGACTGGCCCGGAAGCCCGCGTCATCCGCCGCCAGCATGCCGGCCGCCGCCTGGTCGGCGAACGGACGCGCCGTCTCCGCCGTCACCTGCGGCCCGAAGAGGGCGCTGAAGAACGGCAGGCTGTCGACGCTCATGACCCGCCCGACCAGCTCCGGATGCTGCTGGGCCAGAAGCACGGCGGTCATACCGCCCATCGAATGTCCGACGACCGTCGGCCGCGCCAGTCGCCGCTCCCGAACGTAACGCGCCAGCTCATCGGCCATCGGCTGCACGAACGGTCCGTCGCCGTGCACCCACGGCTCCCCCGCGAAGCCGGCCAGTTGCACCAGATGGACCCGGTGCGTGGCCTTCAGCCGCTCCGCCTCGGCCCGCCACACCTCCCGCGACGAGCCGAAGCCGGGAATCAGAACAACATCGGGACCCGACCCGACCACCTCAACCGACAAACGGTCCGAGACAAAGGCGGCAGGCGCATGGACCTCCTGGGCCATCGCCTGGCCGATCCCGACAACAAAGGCCGGGGAACAGACGGCCAGTCCGAAAAGAGCCGCGCGCAGCCGGGGCCGCGCCTTGAAGAAGGCGTTGAACATTTCAGTCTCCAGACAGGTAAGGTTCGGCTGACTTTGTCAGGCGTGGGGATTGTCGAAAATCTCTTCCACCGGCCGCGCGAACAGCACGGCGATGCGATAGGCCAGATCCAGCGAGGGATCGTGCTTCTCGGTCTCCAGGGCATTGACGGCCTGGCGCGACACGCCCAACGCCTGTCCCAGCTGTTCCTGGGTCCAGCCGCGCTCGACGCGCAGAAGTTTGAGGCGGTTCTTCATCAGCTCGACGACTTCACGAAGGGCGCGATCAGGCCGAAGCAGGCCCAGAACAGCGGATAGATGATCCAGGCCGGAATGTGCGGCGCGTCAGCATAGCTCTCGCCGAAGCCCCAGACGCTGGCCACCGCCATCGCCAGGCCGGAGGCGAGAATGAACTGTTTCGCCACGACGGCCCGGACGAACTCGTCCGACTCACGCATCAGCGCCAGCGTCGCCCAGATCTGGCCGATCACCGGCGCGGAGACCGCAAGGGCAAGGACCCAGGCAGCGACCGGCGAGGCGATGTCATCAAAGGCTCCGAAGATCGCGGCGACATTGATCGCGACATAGCCTGACATGAAGGCGATCGTCCGGACGACATAACGCTTGTGGGCGGAAGAGGTGGATTTTCCGAGAGCGAGCATGGAAGGCGTTCCTGACTTGATGTAAGTCTTACCTTACATTCTCGCTGTGTCATGTCAACCTGACTTTTTGTCGGGTTCTCATGACGATCATCCGGTCGCTATCGCCGCCCGCCCGACAGCGCACGCTTCCGATCGGTTCTCTCACGGCGTATCATGCGCCATGCCTGCCGCGCCCCGCATCCGGCCATCCGATCTGTTCACACCCGCCGCCTGGGCGACGTTCCAGACTCGGTCGCCATGGATAGGCCCTTTGCTGGTGCTGCACTGCTGGGGCGTCATTGCCCTGGCTATCGCCGCGAGCGTCATCTGGCCGATCCTGATCCCGCTCACCGTCGCCGTCATAGGCACACGGCAGCTGGGCCTCGCGATCCTCATGCACGAGGCGGCGCATGGCGGCCTGTCGCCGAACCGGCGGCTGAACGATTTCCTCGGCCATTGGCTGTGCGCGGTCCCCGTGGGCGCCTCTCTGACCGCCTACCGGCCCTATCATCTGGCGCACCACAAGTACGCCCAGCAGCCTGAGGACCCGGATCTGGTCCTGTCCGCCCCCTTCCCCGTCACCCGCGCCTCCCTGCGCCGCAAGATCATCCGCGACATGACCGGCCAGACCTTCTTCAAACAGCGAGTTTTGTATGCCTTTCACGCCTTCCGAACCCGGCGCGATGAAGACATGGCCGAGGGCGCCGTCGTCACCGGCCGCAGCGTCGCCTCCTTCCTGCTGGCCAACGCCGCCCTGTTTACAGGCCTGACCCTCGCGGGGGTCTGGTGGGCGTATTTCGTCCTGTGGCTGCTGCCGATGGCGACGTGGTTCCCGATGGTCACCCGACTGAGAAACATCGCCGAGCACGCCTGCGTCGAGGGCTCGTCCAGCGACCCCTTCCGCGCAGCCCGAACCACCCGCGCCTCCTGGTGGGAGCGCGCCCTCATCGCCCCCTACTGGGTCAATTTCCACGCCGAGCATCACCTCTTCATGCACGTCCCCTGCTGGAAGCTCCCGGCCCTGCACCGGGCGGTGCGCGCGAGGCCACAGGGAGGGCGGATGGAGGTGGCGAGCGGCTATCTGGCGGTTCTGGCCGAGGCGTCGGCCAAGGCGTGATCCCGGACCCCAAGGCCTTCATCCTCGCCAACACCCGCCTCCAGCCCGTGCCGCACGCGCCGGAGATTTCTCTGTGGCTGGCGGATGAGGTCACGCCGATCTGGCGGCTGACCGAAGAGGAATTGGGCGAAATGGGCCTGCCTCCGCCCTTCTGGGCCTTCGCCTGGGCTGGTGGTCAGGGGCTGGCGCGCTGGCTGCTGGACAATCCGGCCGAGGTCGCCGGGAAGCGTGTGCTGGATCTCGCCGCCGGATCGGGCCTGGTGGGCATTGCAGCCGTGCAGGCCGGCGCGACCTCGGTGCTGTGCGCCGACATCGACCCCTTCTGCGCCGCCGCGGTTGCGCTCAACGCCGCGGCCAACGGCGTGACGCTCGCGTTCACCGACACCGACCTGCTGGACGCAGGCCCGCCCGAGGCCGATGTGATCTGCGCCGGTGACGTCTTCTACGAACAGCCTATGGCCGGGCGTGTCCTTGGCTGGCTGACCCAAGCGGCAGACCGGGGAACCCGGGTTCTCGTCGGCGACCCCCTGCGGACCTACTTTCCGAAGACCGGCTTTGACCTGCTGGCCGAATACGCCGTCCCCACGACGCGCGAGCTCGAGGACGATGCCGTCAAACGCACCCGCGTCTGGACCCTGGCTCCGGTCCGCTGACGGCCACGCTTGGAGGTCGGCGCGGCAGGCGTCATCATCCTCCCATGACCGCACTCCGCGCGTTCCTCGCCCTGATCGCCCTCGCCATGACGCCGGCAGTGGCTCAGGCCCAGACCTGGCAGCCACATCCCGGCGCGCCCGCGGTCGACCCGCATCGCTATCAGGCGGACCAGCACCGGCTCGAAATGGACCGCCTCCGCGCCCGGGCCGACCAGCGCGACACCTTTGCCCGCCAGCTGGAGACCGAGACCCGTCTCAACCGCCAGCAGATCGAGGCCGCGCGCCTGCCCGAGCCGGTTCAGCTGCCGGGGCCCCGCGCCCTGCGCTCGCCCGAGGAAGAGCTGGCGCTACGCCAGTCAGCCTCCGGTCGGCGCGCCGCCGCCGCGTCGGAGGTGGGTCAGATCGACACCTGGCTGGATCGCCCGCGCGACTAGCTCCGGCGAACAGAGTTCGCCTTTCAGGCTGCATCCCTTCCCCTCGTCCTGCGTTCCGGCCTAGCTTGGGCATCAGGCCTGAGGGAGAACAATCATGCGGTGGCAGGGTGGACGGCGCGGCGGCAACATCGACGACCGGCGCGGCGTCGGCGGCGGGGCCATGGCCGGGGGCGGAATCGGCGTCGTGATCCTGGCCGCGATCGGCTATTTCGTCTTCGACATCGACCCCGCCACCACGACCCAGCTGGCCAGCCAGTTCGGCGGCGCCGGCGTCTCCGAGGGCCGCCGGGGCAGCCCGTCGGATCAGGCGGGCGCCTTCGTCGACGTTATCGGATCCAACATCGACGATGTCTGGAAGACCAAGATCCAGGGCTATCAACCGCCGACCGTCACCCTGTACGAACAGGGCACTTCGACGGGCTGCGGTTTCGGTCAGGCGGCCATGGGACCGTTCTACTGCCCGGCGGACCGACATGTGTATCTCGACCTGTCCTTCTGGTCGCAGCTCGAAACCGATCTGGGCGCGTCCAGCGCCGACTTCGCCCGCGCCTATGTCATCGCCCATGAATACGGGCACCATATCCAGACCCTGACGGGCCTTTCGGAACAGGTGCGCACGGCCCAGCAGCGCGCTTCCGGCCAGGCCGAGGCCAACCGCTATTCGGTCGCTCTCGAGCTGCAGGCCGACTGCTACGCCGGCGTCTGGGCCCGCAATGCCGCCGCGGCCTCAAACGGCGAGGTCGCTCTGGAGGCGGGCGATCTGGAAGCCGGTATGCAAACGGCCTCGGCCATCGGCGACGACACCCTGCAACGTCGCCAGGGCGGACAGGTCCAGCCCGAAGGCTTTACCCACGGCACCTCCGCCCAGCGGGTCGAGTGGCTGCGGCGCGGCTATGAATCGGGCGACCCGGCAGCCTGCGACACCTTCCAGACGCTGTAAGGTTCAGCTGACAGTCAGGTCCAGCGGACGCGACACGAAAAGCGCGCCGGCGCCGAGGTCCATGGCCACGCGACGGCCGTTGAACGCCTCCATCCCGACCAGCCCGCCGGGGAAGTTCGGCAGGGGCGGCTGGTCGAACACGCCGACGGCTACGCGTCGGTACAGGTGGCCCGCGAAGGTCACGGTGCGCGCCTCGACGATGGTGGAACGCAGCGCCCCACCGAGAACAAGACTCACCCCGCTGCCCTGCGGCCTGCCGTCCAGCAGGCCAGCGCCGCTCGCCGCCTCGCGACTCAGGCCCAGCAAGGCTGAGGCCCCTGTGTCGACGACGGCCTCGATCACCGAGCCCTCCACCGTCACCTCTGTGACCATCGACCCGCCCTTACGGCGCACGGCGGCCGGGGCCAGATCGGGCGGACGTACAAAGGCTTCGCGCCGCACCAGCCGCGCGTGCCGCCGGCGCGGGTCCAGCGCAAGCACCGCCTCACCCAGCACGTCCTGACCCAGGATCAATGGGGTTCGCAGCCCCTCCTCCGAGGCCAGCGGCCCCAGATCGAGGATGGCCGCCCGCAGACCGCGAACAGCCAGTCCGGGCAGATCGACAGCCAATGTCGTCCCGCGCCCCACCTGCGCCCCGCCGCCGACGCCATAGGCCACGAGCGGCATGTCGAACAACGACCGGCTCGCCGCCGGCAGCGCCGCCACCAGCGCCCGGTCGATCACCGAATACTGGGCTCCGCTATCGATCAGGGCGACGATTTCGAGATCGCCCAGCCTGACCCTCACGGTCGGCACCAGCGCATTCCGCGCATAGGCCAGCCAGGGCGTCGCGCCGCCTTCGCCAAAAGTCAGCGTCGGCTTGGGCCACAGCAGTGTCTCACGCGCCCACCAGGCTCCGCCGACGACGGCGGCCAGTCCTGCGGCGCGGATCAGAAGGGAGCGGCGGTTCATGCCTGCCGAAGATGGCGTTTGCCCGCCCCTCGCGCCAGCGTCGCCGTCGTCGCGTCAGGCTGCTTTGGGTGTCGCGGCCCGGCCGGCGCCCCCCGACGCCGGCCAGACCGCCACTGCGAAACCCTCCCCCAAGGGCCTCGCGGGTTCCGGCCTGTCGCCAGGGAACCCCGTGGATCTCCATCTGATGTCGCGCAGGCGCGGCCGTCGACCGGCTTCTCCGTCCACGCGAGCCCGGCTCGCCTAACGGGGGCCGAAGGGGACCACCTTGTTGTGACGGTCATGGCCGATATCCGCGGTCCCGAGGTATGGAATACCCGACCGTTCACACCAGTAACGGCAGATCTCTTCGGCGGTCAGGCCAAAGTCGGGGTCGTTCTCGACGATATCCGACACTCGCCCCATCCGGATGCCCGCCACCTTTCGGATCGAGGCCTGGCCGGTCAGGTGAAACATCATCCGGTCGATCCGGTACATTGGCTCGGACACATCCTCCAGCATCAGCACATGGCCGGTCAGGTCAGGCTCCAGCGCCGTCCCGACCAGCGCGTCCAGAATACTGAGATTGAAGCCGACCGCCGGGCGCGGGTCCTCGGCGAGCGAAGGCTCCCACGACGTCGGATCGCCCGACCTCAGCCAGTTCAGCGCCCGCCAGGCCGTGGGATCGTTGCGCACCGCGTCCGAGGCCATCGGCCCGTGCGCCACATGCGGAAATCCGGCCTTGTAGAGCAGGGCCAGGATGCTGCCGGCGTCCGAATAGCCCAGATACCGCTTCTTGCGCGCCACGGCCGTCAGACGGGGCAGCACCGCCTCGGCGATCCGGCACGAGC
The DNA here is from genome assembly GCF_002343105.1 of Brevundimonas sp. UBA2416. NCBI lineage: Bacteria > Pseudomonadati > Pseudomonadota > Alphaproteobacteria > Caulobacterales > Caulobacteraceae > Brevundimonas > Brevundimonas sp. UBA2416. The sequence continues at coordinate 52,220 of NZ_DDRM01000011.1, read as the reverse complement.
CATAGCCGCCGCGCGCGAACCAGACGGCGTCCAGCCGCGGATCATTGGCGTATTCCACAAAGGCATTGGCCCGGCTGGCGTCGTCGCCGCCGAAATGTCCGTGCTTGCCGAAACTGGCCGGGTGGAAGCTCGCCGTGACCGAGCCGTCCGGAAAATTGGTCGCGAACCAGGCCAGGACAGCCTCGGCGCGCGCCTTGTTAAGTCGCGAACTGGCGTTGACGATGCCGATCTTCATGCTCAGCCGCTGGCCTCCAGCCTCGCCCGTGCTAGTCAGGCCGCCGGACATTCCCCGGTTTCGCCCTCATGAATCAAGACGACTATTTCTTCTGCGGCATCGGCGGTTCGGGAATGCTCCCGCTGGCGATGATCGTCCAGGCGCGCGGAGGCCGTATCGAGGGCTCCGACCGGTCCCGTGACCAGGGCCGCACACCCGAGAAATTCGCATGGCTTGAGGCGCAAGGCGTGACCCTGCATCCGCAGGACGGCTCGGGCGTGACGCGGCCGGACCAGACGGTTGTGGCCACCGGCGCGATCGAGGACACCGTGCCCGACATCGGCGCGGCGAAACGCGCCGGGGCCCGTATCATCACCCGTCCCGAGCTGCTCAGCCAGCTGTTCAATGCCGCCCCGACGTCGATCGGTGTGGCCGGCACCAGCGGCAAGTCGACCATCACCGGCATGATCGCCTGGATCCTGCATCAGGCGGGCCGCGAGCCGACCGTCATGAACGGGGCGGTGATGAAGAATTTCGCCGACGCCGCTCACCCCTTCGCCAGCGCCCTGATCGGCGGCCCCACCCTGTTCGTCTCCGAAGTCGACGAGTCCGACGGCTCCATCGCCCGCTACAAGCCGACCGTCGCCGTGGTCTCCAATATCTCGCTGGACCACAAGTCGATGGAGGAATTGCGCGACCTGTTCGGCGGCTTCACCGGCCGGGCGGCCAGGGCGGTGCTCAATCTCGACAATGTCGAGACCCAGGCGCTGGCCCAGTCCCTTCCGGCCGACAAGGTGATCACCTTCGCCCTCGGCGAGGAATCGGCCACCCTCAATGCCCATGATCTCGAGCCCTTGCCGACCGGCATGCGGTTCACCCTGACGGAGCTGGGCGGGGCGAGACACGCGGTCGTCCTCAATGTTCCCGGCGCCCACAATGTCGCCAATGCGCTGGCGGCGCTCGGCGCTGTCCGGGCCATCGGCGTGCCGCTGGACCAGGCCGTCGCGGCCCTCGAGACCTTCGCCGGCATCCGCCGCCGCATGGAGGTGGTCGGGACCGCCGCCGGCGTCACCGTCATCGACGACTTCGCCCATAACCCCGACAAGATCGCGGCCACCCTGAAGACCCTGCACGCCTTCGAAGGCCGGCTGCTGATCCTGTTCCAGCCCCACGGCTTCGGACCCCTGCGGCTTATGAAGGCCGAGTTCATCGACGGTTTCGCCGGCCTCATGCGCGAGGACGACGTCCTGCTGATGCCCGAGCCGGTCTATTTCGGCGGCACCACCGACCGGTCCGTCGGCAGCGAGGACATCGCCTCGGGCATTCGCGCCGCCGGCCGCAACGCCGAGGCCCTGGCCACCCGCGAAGCCTGCGGCGACCGGCTGATCGACCTGGCTCGCCCGGGCGACCGGATCATCGTCATGGGGGCCCGCGACGACACCCTGTCAGTATTCGCGACGGCGCTTCTCGACCGTTTGGGCGATCGCGCTGCATGATCCAGCTCCCCCCGCCCGAACTCCCTGAGGTCACCGTCACCGCCGCGCGCTTGCCGCCCGCTGCCGGGGAAGCCGCCTTCGCGGTCATCCGGCTGGCCGAGGCCGACCTGCACGCTGAACAGCGCCTCGACGAGGCCCTGGCCTCTGTCCCGGCCGTCTCCCTGTTCCGTCGCACCTCCAGCCTGTCCGCCAATCCGACCACACAGGGAATCAGTCTGCGCGCCATCGCACCGTCCGGCGCGGGACGGACCCTTGTCACCCTGGACGGAGTGCCCCTGAACGACCCGTTCGGCGGCTGGGTGATCTGGTCGCAGGTCCCGACCGAAAGTCTGTCCGGCCTCGATATCGTGCGCGGCTCGGGGGCCGGGCCATACGGCGCCGGCGCCCTGACCGGCGTCATCAGCTTGTGGGAACGGGACGACGGCGCTGTGCTTGACGCCTCCATCGCCGACGGCGGCGGCCGAGTGTCGGCCTCTGGCACGGCGACCGCCGGTCCCGTCCGGTTCGTCGCTTCCGGCCTGTACGAAACCCGCGACGGACATGTCCCGGTCCGGGGCGCCGCCGCGGGCGCCGCCGACACGCCGCTCGACCTTGAGGTCCGCAGCGCAGTCCTGCGGGCCGACTTGCCTGTCGCCGACGCCGTGATCTCCCTGCGCGCCGCCGCCTTCGACGAGGACCGCGGTTCCGGCCTCGCCGGCGCCCGGGCGACCGCCAGCGGTAACCTGCTCTCCGCAACAGCGGTCGCAGGCTCACGCGCCGATCGGCTCGGTTGGCGGCTGCAGGCCTGGCGCCGGGAAAGCGACCTGGCCAACACCTCGGTCGCCGTCGCCGCCGACCGCGCGACGACCACGCCTGCCAACGACCAGTTCGAGACTCCCGCGACCGGCTGGGGCCTCAACGCCGCCCTGCGCCGCACCACGGTGTCGGGCATCGGTCGGGCCGAATGGGAACTCGGCGCCGACGCCCGCTTCAACGAGGGCGAGACCCGCGAACGCTTCCGCTACATGGCCGGTGCCTTCACCCGCGACCGCGTCGCTGGCGGCGAAACCTCGGTCGTCGGCGCCTATGCCGAGGGGTCATCCTCCATCGGCCCGTGGCTGATCGCGGGCGGCCTCCGCATCGACCAGTGGCGCAATGAGAGCGGCCGCCGACTCGAGCCCGACCTGTCCACAGGTCTGCCGACACTGGATGAGACCGATCCGGATCGCTCTGGCGAGGTCGTCAGCGCCCGTTTGGGCGTCCGGCGCGAGATCGCGGCGGACCAAGCGTTACGGCTGGCCGCCTACACCGGCTTCCGGCCGGCCACCCTGAATGAGCTGCACCGCCCGTTCCGCGTGGGCAACGACCTGACCGAGGCCAATGCGGCGCTGGAGCCCGAGCAGCTGACCGGCGTGGAGGCCGGTTGGGCATGGACCGGCGAGCGGGCTTCCCTTACCGCAACGGTGTTCTGGAACGAGATCAAGGACGCGATCGTCAATGTCACGACCGGCGTCGGCCCCGGCGTCTTCCCTCGCGCCGGTTTCGTGCCCGCCGGCGGCGTGCTGCGCCAGCGCATGAACGCCGGGACTATTGAAGCGACCGGGCTGGAGATCGACGGACGCTTCGAGGTCAGCGACGCGCTGTCGGTCCGCGCAGCCCTGTCGCTCACGGATGCCCAACTCGACGGTGGCGTCCTCGCCCCTCAGCTGACCGGACTGCGTCCCGCCCAGGCGCCCGATTGGAGCGCCACGACCGGCGTGGACTGGCGCCCTGTCGACCGGCTCTCCCTGGCCGCGGATCTGCGCTGGGAAAGCAGCCGGTTCGAGGACGATCTCAACAGCCGGGTTCTCGAGGCCGCCGTGACGGCCGATCTGCGCGCCGAATGGTCGGCGTCTCCCTCGGCGACCCTGTGGTTCGCCGCCGACAACCTGTTCGATGCGGAGGTAGAAGTCTCGGAGACCGCCACGGGTGTCGCCGGCTTCGGCCCGCCCCGCACCTTCAGTCTCGGCGTCCGGCTATCGCGCTGAGTCCCGGCTACCGGCCATTGATGATCGTTCGCAAACTCGGCAGAAGCCGTAAGGTGACTGTCGCCTCTCCCGCAGCAAGGCCCTTGAGGATGCCGAAGACCGCGTTCGACGTCGCGCGGTCATTCAGGCTCGGGCAGCAGGCCTGCAGCCTGCAGGGCGACGGCGTCGGAGACAGCCTGCCATGACGGGCGCCGGCTACGGACCGACCAGCATCGCTCCGCCCTCGCTGATCGTGGGCGGGGAGGCCGCGCCGCGTCCGGAGAACCGCGTCCTGATCCCGACCCACGGCCGCAAGCCGTCCCGGCCGCCGGGCGCCCACATCTGGGACTTCGCGGGAGAGACCATGGGCTCGACTTGGTCTGTGCGTTTGATCCCGCCGCCAGCCCTTGACCGCGCCGCCTTCCAGGCGGCCATCGAGGACGAGCTGGCCCGGATCATCGCCCTGTTCAGCCATTGGGATCCGAAGTCGGAACTCTCGCGCCTCAACGCCGCCCCTCCCGGCTTCTGGGCCGTGTCGGAGCCGTTCTGGGAGCTGCTCAACAGAGCCATGGATCTGGCCGACGACACCAACGGCGCCGTCGATCCGGCGCTGGGAGCGCTGGTCGATCTGTGGGGCTTCGGCCCGCCCGGCCCCCGCCCGCTCAACGGCTTCGGAACCGGTCCGACCGTGCCCTTCGAGGAAGAGATCGAGGCGGCCCGCGCCCTGTCGGGCTGGGGCGTCGTCCGCTTCAACCGCGAAGCCCGAGCAGTGCAGCAGCTGGGCGGCGTCAAGCTGGACCTGTCCGGCATCGCCAAGGGGCACGCCGTCGATCGCGTCTCCGAGCGCCTGACCGGCATGGGTGCGACCCATCATCTGGTCGAGATAGGCGGCGAGTTGCGCGGCGCGGGCGTCAAGCCGGATTTCATGCCTTGGTGGGCCGACCTGCAGCAGGCGCCCGGCGCCCCGGGTCCGCCCGCCGTCGCCGCCCTGTTCGATATGGCCTGCGCCACCTCCGGCGACTGGGTGCGAAACTACGAGGTCTATGGCCAGACCTACAGCCACACCATCGATGGGCGGACCGGCCGACCGGTCGAGAACGGCGTCGCCTCCGTCACCGTCCTGGCCGAAACGGCGATGTACGCAGACGCCATGGCCACTGCCCTCACGGTCATGGGCCCCGTGGAAGGTCCGGCCTTCGCCACCGCGATGAACATCGCCGCCGCCATCGTGGTGCGGACCGGCGACGGCATGATCGAGACTGTCACCCCCGCCTTCACTGCCATGCTGTCCGAGGGCGCGTGACCCACGACCCTGTTCGCTGGCTCTGAGCGGCTGTCGCCGTCGGCCTGTGGCTGCTGGTCGCCTTCGCCAGCCAGACCGGGCTCGCCGAGGAGCTGGCATGGATGACTGCGCGCAGCCTTTCCGACTCAGGGACCTCCGCCCGCGTGGCGCTTCTGGGTGACCCGGAACCCGCCGAGCTGAGGGCCGCGGGACGGGGCCCGATCGCGGAACACGCTGCGGACCTGTCCGACCGGGTCGAGCGCGGCGCGGCGATCCTCGTCTGCGGCAGCTTGGAAGGCATTTCGAAGGGTGTGCACGAGGCGCTGAGGGCGGTCCTCGGCGGCGACCATTGCTCGATCTCGCCGTGTCGGCGCGCTATCGCCGGGACGTCTACTGAGCGATCACGGAGCGCTTTGACCGCGACAGTCAGCCCCCCCGGGGGCCGCTCCGCGAGGCGGCGGTTTCCTGTTGCTAATGAGAATGTGTCGCATTATTGAGATCGTCCTTTCAATGACAGTGCGGTCACTTCCCGATGCGTATCCTTCTGGTTTCAGCCTCCCTCGCCATGGCGACACCGGTCACGGCATGGGCTGAAGAAGAGCCCGCGACACAGCTGGCGCCCATCATCGTGACGGGCCAGAGCCGGGGATATATCGCGCTCGATTCCGTCACCGCGACCCGGACCGACACCCCGCTGATTGACGTGCCACAGACGGTCAATGTGGTGACGCGGGCGCAACTCGACGATCAGGCGCTGCACAGCCTCGGCGACGTCCTGCGCTATGTGCCCGGAACCACGGTCGGCCAGGGCGAGGGCAATCGCGACCAGATCACCCTCCGGGGCCAGAACACCACCGCCGACTTCTTCCTCGACGGCGTTCGGGACGACGTCCAGTATTTCCGGGGCCTGTACAATCTGGATCGGGTCGAGGTGCTGAAGGGGCCCTATGCGCTGATCTTCGGGCGGGGCGGCGGAGGCGGCATCATCAACCGCGTGCAGAAAACGCCCAGCGCCGGAGGCTTTTCGGCGAGCGGGCGGGCAAGCGCCAGCAGCTTCGGCGCCTGGGACGTCTCGGCGGACATCAACACCCCGCTCGGCGACAGCGCAGCCTTCCGGATCAACTCCGTCTATGAAAACCTCGACAATCACCGGGACTTCTTCGAGGGCGAGCGATATGCGGTGAATCCGTATGTGGCCATCGACCTCGGGGCCGGTTGGCAGGCCGGACTATCGTACGAATATGTCAACGATGACCGCGTCACGGATCGCGGCATCCCCTCCCTGGGCGGAGCCCCCATCACCGGCTACCGCGACCGGTTCTTCGGCGTGCCGGGCGTGAACCGAACCACGCTTGAGGCCAGTATCGTTAAGTTGCGGCTGGACGGCGCACTGGCGGACAACGTCCAAGTCTCGGCCACGGTCCTCTACGGGGACTACGACAAACTCTATACCAACGTCTTCGCCAACGGGTCCGCCACGGCGCAGAATGGCACGGTTCCGTTCTCGGCCTACACCGATCCCACCGACCGGCAAAACCTGCTGATCCAGGGCAATCTGGTCTGGGAGAACTCCGTGGGCGGCATGGAACACAAGGTCCTGGTTGGCCTCGAATACGGCGTTCAGGACTCGGCCAACCAACGGCGCAACGGCGTCCTGTCCAACACGACGTTCAACCTCGCCAATCCGGTGTTTCCGACGGTTACCTTCCCGGCGCTGAGCCGCGACACGGTCTCGAATGTGGAGGCCGTCTCGGTCTATGTGCAGGACCAGATCAGTCTCGGCGACCGGTTCGAGATCGTCGCCGGCCTGCGCTACGACCGCTTCGACATCGACGGTGTTGACCTCCAGCCGAATCCGGACCGCCGCTTCGCCCGTACGGACGAGAAAGTCTCGCCGCGCCTCGGCCTGATCTACAAGCCGCGGTCGAACGTCTCCATCTATGGCAGCTATAGCCAGTCATTCCTGCCGCGTTCGGGTGACCAGTTCCTCAGCCTGACCACGACCCAGCAGAATCTCGAACCGGAGGAATTCACCAACCACGAGATCGGGGCCAAATGGGACATCCGGCCCGACCTGAATTTCACCGCGGCCGTATTCAGGCTGGACCGCACCAATGCCACGACACCGGACCCGCTGAACCCGACGGTCACCATCAACGTCGGCGAAACCCGCACCGGGGGGGTCGAACTGGCGCTGACCGGGCGTGTGCGGTCGAACTGGCAGATCAGCGGCGGCTATTCATGGCTGGATGCCCGGCTGCAGGGAAATGACTCGGTTCGACTGGCGCAGACACCGAAGCAACAGTTCAGCGTCTGGAACCGCTACGACGTCAGTCGCCGGCTGGGCTTCGGCCTCGGCGTAATCCACCAGTCCAGCCAGTTTGCGGCTATCCGGACCTCCGCCACCACCACCCGGCTACCCGCCTTTACCCGTGTCGACGCCGCCGTCTACTATCGGGTCAGCGACACCGTCCAGCTTCAGCTCAATATCGAGAACCTGCTCGACACGACGTATTTCTCCGACGCCCACAACAACTTCAACATCTCCACCGGCGCGCCGTTGAACGCCAGGCTGACCCTGACCTCGCGGTTCTAGCCGATGCGGAACGGGACCGGGTGTCAGCGCGTGACGACGTCCCGCCGCATCGGCGCCAGCTTGGCGAGGAAGCGGTTCTGCGTCCGGAACGGCACGCCCTCGGCATCCATGGCGTCCTGCAGATGCTCGACCAGCGCGCCCATGTCGGCGGGCTGCAGGCCGATGTCGTCGTGGGCGTCCCGCATCGACCGGCCCGTGTAGGCGCAGCCGCCGTTCAGGATGTAGCAGAACTGCTCCTTCAGGGTCCGGCGCAGCCGCACCATGTCGGTCGCGACGAAGATCTCCGCGATTCTGGGATCGGCGACCGAGCGATCGAGCATCCCGTCGACGATCCGGTCCGATCCCTCGCGACCGTTGAAGGCCTCGAGCATGGCCGTGCCCTCGAACGGGGCGACGCCCGCATTGGCGTCGGCGACCGTATAGGGTTCGACCGCCTCCTCCCCCGGGCGATGCGCCGGGTCCTGGGCCATGGCGGGAAGGGCGCAGGCCGCCGCCGCGGTGGCTGCTGCCAAAGTCAGTTTGCTGATCATCAGAAGCCCGCCTGAAGGGAGAGGTAGAGACCGCGCTGATCCTCAAAGGTGGCGATCGAGCCCAGATCCGCCCAGGCCGCCGTCACCGACACATGTTTGTTGATCGCCCAGGCTGCATAGATGTCGAACCAGTCATCCTCGCCGGCGAAGGACAGATTGTCCGGCTTGGTCCGATATTCGGCGCCGATCACCAGATTACGGCTCAGCAGCCAGCCGACCGACCCCTCGAACTGGGCCTCATGATCGTCATTGGCGTCACCGCCGAAGCCCAGCAATCCCGTCTGGTTGGCGTTGGTCCAGCGCACCGTGCCGCTGACCAGCATGCTCTCCGCCAGAGACAGTTTCGATGCTGCGATGTAGAAATCCGTACCCTGATCATCCTGCCCGCCGACGGCGGCGATGATCGCGCCTTGGTCGTTGGACTTGTGCTGCAGGCCGATCGCGATCTGGGGCAGCCAGGTATCCTGATCGTAGACGGCGTCGCCGGTCAGCCGGACCTTCACCCCGATCACGTCCTGGGTGAAGGTAAAGCCCTGACCCAGACCCAGCAGGGCGCCGGTGTCGCCCGTGTCGAACTCCTGCCGCGCCGCCGACAGCTCGACCCGGTCCCACAGACCGACCGCCAACCCGGCTGTGCGAAACTGATAGTCGGGCAGATCGACGATCGTGACATGGGCGTTGCCGCCGATCCCGTCTTCCTCGCCATAGCCGGTGATCGTGGCCCAGGTGGAGAGCCCCCCGCCGCCCGACCCCTCAATGGTCGAAACCCCGCCGGTCAACAGCAGCTTCCCGCCGCTGCGGGAGTCCGGAATCGGGGATTGCGCCTCGGCAGCGCCGGCGACCGCGGCGATCGAGAGGGCGAGCGCCCAAGCACGATAAGTCATCCTGGTCCCCAACTCCGCCCTTAGGAATCCGGATATGGAAACACGGTTAAGCTGAAGTAAATTCCCGAACGGCCAAGCTTGGGTATATCTGGGGTTGCGTCGCGCGTTGCAATACTCAAACCGGGCATTTGAGTTTACTTCGATTTCATCTTGCTTTTGTACAGCTTGGGCAATGCGTGTTCTCTTTGCCCTCCTCGCGGCGCTGGTTTTGTGTTCCCCGGCGATGGCGGGCGACCTGACCGTCAGTGTACGCGACACAGCCGGCCGGCCGGTTCAGGACGCGGTCGTGACCGTGCATCCGACCGCCGGCGTGCCCCGCGGCGCGATCCGCTTCGCCTGGCCGCTACGCATGTCGCAGCAGGATATCCAGTTCCAGCCCTATGTCCTGGTCGTTCCGGTGGGCGGGACCGTGTCTTTCCCCAACCTCGACCGGGTCCGCCACCAGGTCTATTCCTTCTCGCGGGGCAACCGGTTCGAGCTTCAACTCTACGGTCGTGACGAGAGCCGGACACACACCTTCGCCGCCGCAGGCGTGGCGGCCCTTGGCTGCAATATCCACGATCAGATGCTGGCCTACATCAAGGTGGTCGATACGCCCTGGGCGGCCAAGACGCCGGCGAACGGCGACGTGACGCTGAGGGCCATTCCCGCCGGCGCCGCCACCTTGCGGGTCTGGCATCCGCGACTGGCCGGTCGCGGCAATGAAGTTTCGCAGGCCGTCACCATCGCGACCGCAGCGGACCGGCGCACGGTCACGGGTGACTTCAGCGCCCGGGCGGCCGTACGGTGAGCGCGACGAAGATTTTGGGCCTCGTCCGCTTCCGCAACCTGCGGACCCGGCTGACGGTAGTCTATATGGGCCTTTTCGGCCTCGCCCTGCTGCTCGCCGCCATCGCTGTCGTCACCGCCGTGACCAACAGCGCCCAGCGCGTGGTGCGCGATGAAATGACCGCCGCCGGCGCCGTCTACAGCCAGCTCTGGACCGCACGCTCAAGTCAGCTCCAGCAAGGTGCCGGGGTCCTCGCCCAGGACTATGGGTTCCGCGAGGCCGTCGCCACCAATGACGAGGCCACGGTCCGCTCCGCTCTGGACAATCTCCGCGCACGGCAGGGCGTCGACGGGGCCCTGATCCTTGGCGTCGATGGCTATGCCACAACGACCGGCCTGGCCCTCGACGACGCCGCCCTCGACCGGCTGTTCACCGGACTGGAGTCCGGCCAGATCGAATCCGGTGTTCTCGCCATCGACGGTCAGGCCTATCAGGTCGTCGCCGCGCCTGTGAACGCTCCCGTCCTGATCGGCTGGGTCGTGTTCGCCGAGCGACTGGATGCGGCCCAGATGCGCAATCTGGAACAGCTGTCTGCCATTCCTCTGTCGGCCGCCGTGGTGCTCAACCGCGTCTCGGCTCCCACAGGAGACGGGCCGATCACTGTCCGGACCCCCGATGGCCCCTCCATGCGTCTGGACCGGCCACTGCCGAGCTTCGACAAGGCGGCGCCCGCCGATCTGGTCCTGACCTATCCGCTGAAGCGCGCCATGCGGCCGTATGAGGCCCTGTTCTGGTGGCTGGCCGCGATCGGCGTGGCCGGCCTCGCCCTGCTGATGGGCGGCACCTGGGCGCTTTCCCGCGGCCTCACCCGCCCGATCAGCGCCCTTGATGAAGCGGTGCACCGGCTGCAGCAGGGCGACTATGTCGAGGCCCCGGTGACCTCCGCCGACGAGATCGGCCGCCTGGCCGCCAGCTTCAACGCCATGGTCGGCGACCTCCGGGACCGCGAGGCCAGACTCACCCATATGGCCCTGCACGATCAGGAGACCGGGCTGCCCAACCGCCTGTCGCTGGAGCGACAGGCCGCTGCCCAGGCCGACGCTTGGGTGGTGCTGTTCGGAGTCGACCGCTTCGAGGTCGTCCGCAACGCCATCGGCTATGATTCCATGGCCAGGCTTCTGGCCGCGCTCGGAGGCCGCCTGTCCGCTCTCGCCGACGGCGCTCCGATGGCCCGCGTCGGCGCCGGGGCCCTTGGCCTCGTGATCGTCGCCGCCGACGAGGCCGAGGCCGTCGGGATCGCCACCCGGCTGGCCGAGGCGGCCCAGGCGCCGCTGATGATCAATGGCGCGCCCGTGGACATCGCCCTGACCGCCGGCGTCGCCGGACGCGGGGCGGCGAGTTCCGACCTCGCCTCACCCGTCGATCGCGCCGCCATCGCTGTCGATCAGGCCCGCGCGGCCCGCCGGATGGTCGCTGCCTTCGACGAGGCCGCCTATGGCGATCCGGGCGACAACCTGTCCCTCATTTCCGAGCTGATGACCGCCCTGCGTGACGGCGACGTCACCCTCGCCTACCAGCCCAAATACGACTTCCGCGCCGAACGGATAACCGGGGTCGAGGCGCTGATGCGGTGGTCCCATCCGCGGCGCGGCTTCGTGCCGCCCGACCTGTTCATCGGCATGGCGGAAGAGACCGGCCACATCAGGCCCCTGACCGAATGGGCCATCCGCCGCGCCATCGCCGACCAGAAAACCATGGCCGCCGCCGGCCATGTCCTGACCGTCTCGGTCAATATTTCCGGCCGTCTGCTGTCCGATGAGAGCTTCGCCGACTTCGCCCTCGCGGAAGTCGCCGCCTCAGCGGCCGATCTGTGTTTCGAGATCACCGAGACGGCGGTGATGGACAATCCCGAACTGGCTCTGCACATCATCGCCCGCTTCGCCGAGGCCGGCATCGCCGTCTCGCTGGACGACTACGGCGCCGGCCTGTCGTCCCTGACCTATCTGAAGCAGATCCGCGCCGACGAACTGAAGATCGACAAGAGCTTCATACTCGGGCTGGATCAGTCCTCGCGTGACGCCCTCCTGGTCAAGTCGACCATCGACCTGGCCCACAGCCTTGGCCTCAAGGTCACCGCCGAGGGCGTCGAGACCCCGACGGCGCTGGCCCTGCTGCGCGGCATGGGCTGCGACATGGCGCAGGGCTATCTGATCGGCCGGCCCGTGGCGCTCGCCCTCCTGACCGAACAGCTGGCCGCGCCCGTCGTCGAACTCGACCTCGCGCGTCAGGCCTGAGCCGCCGCGACTTCTTTCATCGACACGGACCGGTCGGCCAGCCTCACGGCGTCCACCGCCTGCCCACGGGAAATCATCAGTCGTCCGGCCATGAATTCCGCCGGCGCGTTGACCGCCTCGACGCAGACGATCCGGTCTTCGGCCAGATGGAAGACGGCGAACGCCCCGCCCTCGACATCGCCGCGCACGACCTGACGATCCGCGCCGTCGGGGAGTCCCGCGATCTGCAGCTTCAGCTCATACTGGTCGGACCAGAACCAGGGGACTTCGGGCGTCGGGGCCGCGCGTCCCGTGATAGCGGCCGCGGCCTGTTTCGCCTGTTCCAGCGCATTGGGCACGCTCTCCAGCCGATGCCGCCGTCCGCCGTGCACCGGGATCGGCCGGAAGGTCATGTCGCCGATGGCCCAGATCGCCGGGTCGGAGGTTCGCGCCGTCTCATCGACCGCCACGCCGTTCTCGCATGCCAGTCCCGCCTCCCGAGCCAACCCGTCGCACGCCAGCGCCCCGACCCCGACCAGCACCGCGTCCGCCTCGATCAGCCGTCCGTCGCCCAGCCGGACCCCGCCGTCCTCCAACCCGGTCACCTCGGCCGAGGTCAGCACCTCGACCCCGTGGCTCCGATGATGGGCGGTGAAGAAGGTCGACAGAGTCTCTGACGCCACCCGCGCCAGCACCCGGTCCATCCGCTCGATGACCACCGCCTCGGCCCCCAGCGCCCGCGCCGAGGCCGCCGCCTCCAGCCCCACATAGCCGCCGCCGACCACCGCAAGCCGCTTGCCCGGCCCCAATACGGCCTTCAGCCTCTCCGCATCGGCGAGGGTCCGTAGCTCCAGCAGGTCAGGCCGGTCGGCGCCGGGGATCGTCAGCTTCCGCGCCGTCGATCCGGTCGCCAGGATCAGGGCGTCATATGGCTCCACCGTCCCGTCGGCGAAGGTGACGGTCCGCGCCGCCGCATCAATGGCGGTCGCCGTCACCCCGGTCCGCAGCTCGATATCGTGCTCGGCATAGAAGACCTCGGGTCGCAGCAGCAACGCCTCCAGATCGGCCTCGCCCTTCAGCCACGCCTTGGACAGGGGCGGCCGCTGATAGGGCGCCGCCGGCTCCTCGCCCGCCAGCACGATCGGCCCTTCATGCCCGTACTGGCGCAGCAACGCCGCCGCCGTCCCGCCCGCATGGCCTGCGCCGATGATCAGTACCTTGGTCATGGGGCTGAAATAGAGGGGCGAGGGGCGACGGGCTAGGGGCGACACAAACACCGCTTGACCGTTCCAGTGTTACAGCATAGTGGAACACGCCATGACCGACACCCTCCCCCGCAACGCCGCCGCCACGGCCAACAGCCGCGTCGCCCTTTATGACGCCCTGCTGCTGCTGAAGACGCGCGACGAGGTCGACGCCTTCCTGGCCGATCTTTGCACCCCGTCCGAGGTGCGGGCCTTCGCCGAGCGCTGGGAAGTCGCCCGCCTGCTCGACGCCGGCGGCAGGTCGTATCGCGAGATCGCCGCCGAGGCCCAGGCCAGCCCGACCACGGTCGTCCGCGTCGCCCGCTTCCTCAAGGAAATGCCGCACCAGGGCTACCGCCTGGTGCTGGACCGCCTGAAAACCAAAGCCTGAAACCGAAAGTCTGAGTATCCCGTCATGAGCACTGTCCAGGGTCGGCTGCGTATCGCCGTCCAGAAATCCGGCCGCCTGTCCGAGCGCAGCCTCGACCTGGTCCGCGACGCGGGCCTGCGCGTGGTCAAGGGCAACAACGACCTGCTCTACCGGGTCGAGAATTACCCGATCGACCTGCTGCGCGTGCGCGACGACGACATCCCCACCTTCGTCGCGGACGGGGTCTGCGACCTCGGCATCGTCGGCGAGAATGTGCTGGAGGAGGTCCGCAACGGCGGCCCGACCGCCGAGGTGCTGATGCCGCTCGGCTTCGGCCGCTGCACCCTGAAGATCGCCATCCCCCCGACCCTCGCCTATGACGGCCCGGCCTCGTTGGATGGCCTGCGCATCGCCACCTCCTATCCGAAAATCCTGCGCCGGTTCCTCGACGAGCAAGGCGTCTCCGCCGACATCGTCACCATGCGCGGCGCCGTCGAGGTCGCGCCCCGGCTCAAGCTCGCCTCCGCCATCTGCGATCTCGTCTCCACCGGCGCGACGCTGGAGGCCAACGGTCTCGCCGCCAAGGAGACGGTGCTGGACAGCCAGGCGGTGTTGATCAAATCGCCCGTCGCCCCCGAGCCCGGCCTGCAGCACCTGCTGGACAGCATCGTCGAGCGCATGGCCGGGGTGGTGTCCTCGCAGGGCGCCAAATACGTCATGCTGAACGCGCCCCGTTCGGCCCTGGCCGAGATCACCGCCATCCTGCCCGGCGCCGGCGCGCCGACCGTCATGCCCCTGTCCGGCCGCGACGACGCCGTGGCCGTCCACGCCGTCTGTCAGGAGGCGGTCTTCTGGGAGACCCTGGAGCGCCTCAAGGCCGCCGGCGCCTCGGCCATCCTCGTCCTGCCCATCGAGAAGATGATGTGATGAAACGCCTCGACTGGAGCACTCTCGGCGCAGCCGGCCGCAGCGAGGCCCTGGCCCGCCCCCGCCGCCGCACCGATATGCGCGTCACCGACACGGTGCGCGAAATCCTCGACGACGTCCGCACGCGCGGCGGCGTCGCCGTGACCGACTGGAGCCTGAAACTCGACGGGGCCGCGCCGCACCGTCTGGAACTGACGCCCGACCGCGTCGCCGCCGCCCGCGACGCCCTGCGTCCTGCCGACACCCGCTCCATCCGCATGGCCGCCGAGAACATCCGCATCTTCCACGAGGCGACCCGCCCGGAGGATACCCCCGATGTCGAGATCATCCCCGGCGTCCGTTCCCGCCTCGTCTGGCGTCCCCTGCGGTCGGCGGGCCTCTACGTCCCGGGCGGCTCCGCGCCCTTGTTCTCCTCGCTGCTGATGCTGGCCCTCCCGGCCGCCGTCGCCGGGGTCGGCCGTCGCGTCGCCGTCACCCCGCCCTCCGCCTCGGGCGAGCCGCACCCCGCCATGATCTTCGCCGCCGCCGAGGCCGGTCTCGACGCGCTCTGGCTGATCGGTGGCGCCCAGGCCATCGCCGCCCTGACCTTCGGGGCCGAACTGGACGACGGCGTCATCGAACCCTGTGACAAGCTGTTCGGCCCCGGCAACGCCTGGGTCGCCGAGGCCAAGAAGCAGGCGGCGAACCTGCCGGGCGGCCCCGCCGTCGACATGCCTGCCGGCCCCTCCGAACTGCTGGTCATCGCCGACCGCGACGCCGACCCGGAGATCGCCGCCGCCGACCTGCTCAGCCAGGCCGAGCACGACGCCGACGCCCAGGTCATCCTCGTCTCCGAGAGCCGCGCCAATATCGACGCCATCCTCGCCGAGGTGGAACGCCAGCTGGAAACCCTGCCCCGCGCCCACATCGCCCGCGCCTCCCTCGCCGAGGGCCGCGCCATCCGCGTCCGCGACGTCGCCGAGGCCTGTGAGGTCGCCAACCTGTACGCCCCCGAACACCTCGCCCTTCAGACCGTCGAACCCGACAAACTCCTCAGCCGCATATCCGCCGCAGGCGCCGTCTTCGTCGGAGCCTTCGCCGCCGAGACCCTGGGCGACTACGCCGCCGGCCCCAGTCACGTCCTGCCCACCGACGGCGCCGCCCGCACCATGGGCGGGGTCACGACGGCCAGCTTCATGACCACCATGTCGGTGCAGGTTGTGACCGAGGCCGGGGCCGCCGCCCTGGCCCCCGTCGCCGCCCGCCTCGCCCGGCTCGAGGGCCTTGAGGCCCACGCCCGGGCCGCGGATCTGAGGACCGGCGGATGAACAACCTCCCTGCCCCCTTCGCCCCGCTGGTCGCCGGCGGCGACGGCCTCGACCGCTATCCGGCCGAGCCGCGCGCCCTCGCTGCCCGTATGGCCGACATCTATGGCCTGCCTCTCGACAGCGTCCTGCCGGTCCGCGGCCTGACCCACGGCCTGGAGCTGGTCTTCCGCCTCGCCGCCCGTGACGGCCTGCGGGTCGAAGCCCCCGACGCCGAGCCGTACCGCGCCCTCGCCGCCCTCTACGCCGCGCCCGCCCCCGATGCCGCGACCGGCGCCATCATCCTCCGCGCCCTCGGCTCGCCCGAGGCGGTGGCCGAAATGGCCGAGCGAGTCGCCCCCGCCCTGCTGGTCATCGACGAGGGCATGGCCGAATTCGCGGACGCGCCCTCGGCCGCAAGCATTATCGGCGACCACGCCAACCTGATCGTCCTGCGCAGTCTGTCGCTCGCATACGGCCTCGCCGGAGCCCGCGTCGGCGCCGCCCTCGCCCAGCCGGAGACGCTCGCCCGTCTCACCTCTGTGCAGGAGCCCTACGCCCTGCCCGAGATCTCCATCCGCCTCGCCCTGCAGGCGCTCGATCCCTCCCGGATGATAGAGACGACGGCGCGCATCGCCCTTGTCCGGTCGGAGCGTGACCGGCTGGTCAAGGCCCTCGCCCGCGACATGGCGATCGAGCCGGGCTTTGGCCCCGTGATCATGGCTCGTCCGGCCGACCCGGACGCCGTCCTCACCGCCCTGGCCCGCTTCGGCCTCGCCGCCGAACGCGCCGGCGACCGGCTGCGCCTGCCCGTCTCCGCCAGGGCCGAGGTCAACGACCGGCTGCTCGCCGCCCTCGGCCTCGGCGCCGCATCCGGCCGCGCCCACCGCACCGGCGAGGCCGTCCGCGACACGAAGGAGACCCGCATCGTCTGCGCCGTCGACCTCGACGCCACCGGCCCCGTCTCCATCGCCACCGGCGTCGGCTTCTTCGACCACATGCTGGAACAGGTCGCCGCCCATGGCGGCTTCTCCCTGCGGCTGGCCTGCGAGGGCGACCTGCACACCGACCCGCACCACACCATCGAGGATTCGGCCATCGCCCTCGGTCAGGCCCTGAAACAGGCGCTCGGCGAGCGTCGCGGCATCGCCCGCTACGGTTTCGTCCTGCCGATGGATGAGGCCAACGCCAGCGTCTCCATCGACCTGTCCGGCCGCCCCTATCCGGTGTTCGAGGGGACCTTCGCCACGCCCTTCATCGGCGACTACCGCACCGATCTGACCGCCCACGTGTTCCGCTCGCTGGCCGAACACCTCGGCGCCGCCATCCATGTCTCGGTCACCGGCGACGACGACCACCACAAGACCGAGGCCGTCTACAAGGCCTTCGGCCGCGCCCTGCGCCAGGCCATCCGCATCGAGGGCGACGCCGTACCCAGCACAAAGGGCGTGCTGTGATGACGGCATTCGTTTCCTTCCCCCCTTGCGGGGGAAGGTGGCAGGCGAAGCCTGACGGATGGGGGGTCACACACCCCGGCATCCAGATCAGCGCTGTTCCCGCCGCCTCTGCGGCTGAACCATCGCCCCCATCCGTCTCGCTTCGCGAGCCACCTTCCCCCGCAAGGGGGGAAGGATGAGCGAGGTCACCGTCCTGGCCTACGGCGCCGGCAACACCGCTTCCGTCCAGTTCGCCCTCGAGCGGCTGGGCGCGACCGTGCGCCTGACCGACGACCCGTTGGCGGTCACGGAAGCCGAACGGCTGATCCTGCCCGGCGTCGGCGCCGCAGCCTACGCCATGGCCCGGCTGTCGACGCTCGGTCTCGTCGAGCCGATCCGTGCCTTTCCGCGGCCCCTGCTCGGCGTCTGCCTCGGCCAGCAACTGCTGTTCGAGACCAGCGAGGAGGGCGAACCCGTTCCCCTGCTGAGCCTCATCCCCGGCGCCGTCCGACGCCTCGAACCCGGCGCCGGCCTGACCGTGCCCCACATGGGCTGGTCGAGGCTGACGGCCGTCCGCGACGACCCCTTGCTGGAGGGCGTCGAGGACGGCGCTTACGCCTATTTCGTCCACGGCTTCGTCTGCCCCGACGGCCCCGCCACCCTCGCCCGCGCCGACTACGGCGGCCCGGTGCCCGCCATGGTCCGCAGCGCCAACCGCTGGGGCTGCCAGTTCCACCCCGAGCGCTCGGCCGCCGCCGGCGCCCGCATCCTGCGCAACTTCCTGGAGCTTCCCGCGTGATCGTCTATCCCGCCATCGACCTGAAAGACGGGATCTGCGTGCGGCTGAT
The DNA here is from genome assembly GCF_002343105.1 of Brevundimonas sp. UBA2416. Classification (NCBI taxonomy): domain Bacteria; kingdom Pseudomonadati; phylum Pseudomonadota; class Alphaproteobacteria; order Caulobacterales; family Caulobacteraceae; genus Brevundimonas; species Brevundimonas sp. UBA2416. The sequence goes on along the minus strand of NZ_DDRM01000011.1, from coordinate 34,083 downwards.
GCACGGCCGGTTCGATCAGGTCACCCGCTACGATAACCAGCCAGCCGCCCGGCTGGCCGCCTTCGCCGCCGCCGGTGCGACCTGGGCCCATATCGTCGACCTCGACGGGGCCGAGGCCGGCCGTGCCGTCCAGCACGCCCTGATCGGCGCGCTCGCCCGCTCGATCGACATCCGCATCCAGTCCGGGGGCGGCGTCCGCTCCGCCGACGACGTCGCCGCCCTGATCGACGCCGGGGTCGCCCGCGTGGTGGTCGGTTCTCTCGCTGTGTCGCAGCCGGAGACCGTGGCCGACTGGCTGCGCCGCTTCGGCCCGGACCGGATCACCCTGGCCATCGACGTCAAGGCAGACGGCGATCGCTGGGTCCCGGCCCTCAAGGGCTGGACCGAGGCGGCCGGGGTCGACCTCTGGACCGCACTCGACCGCTACCCGCCCAGCCTCGCGCGCCACCTGCTGGTCACCGACGTCGGCCGCGACGGCGCCCTGACCGGACCCAACCTCGAACTGCTCGGCCAGATCGTCCGCCGCCGGCCCGACCTCAAGGTCCAGGCCTCGGGCGGCGTGGCCACCGTCTCCGACCTGACCGCCGCCGCCGCCCTCGGCTGCGACGGCGCGATCGTCGGCCGCGCCCTCTACGAGAACCGCTTCACCCTCGAAGAGGCGCTCGCGGCATGACGGCGCGGCGCATCATCCCCTGCCTCGACGTCCGCGACGGACGGGTGGTCAAGGGCGTCCGCTTCCAGGGTCACACGGACATGGGCGACGCCGCGGATCTCGCCGCCCGATACCGCGACCATGGCGCAGACGAGCTCGTCTTTTACGACATCACCGCCAGCCCGGAAGGGCGCACCCTCGACTACGGCTGGGTCCGCGACATCGCCCGCCTGCTCGACATTCCCTTCAGTGTCGCCGGCGGCATCCGCTCGGTCGATCAGGCCGCCCGCTGCCTCGACCACGGCGCTGACAAGGTGTCGATCAACTCCCCCGCCCTCGAACGCCCCGAGCTCATCGGCGAGATGGCGGACCGACTCGGGAGCCAGTGCGTCGTCGTCGGCGTCGACTCAAAGCGTTCGGGCGACGACTGGGTCGTGCACCAGTACACCGGCGACCCGGACGCGAGCCGCGCCGCCGGCCGCCGTACCCTCGACTGGATCGTGGAGGCGCAACGGCTCGGCGCCGGCGAGATCGTGCTCAACTGCATGGACGAGGACGGCGTCCGCCGCGGCTACGACATCGCCCAGCTCGCCGCCGCCCGCGCCCTGCTGACCATACCGCTGGTCGCCTCGGGTGGCGCCGGCGCGGCCTCGCATTTCCTCGACGTGTTCGAACAGGCCGACGTCTCGGGCGCCCTCGCCGCCAGCGTCTTCCACACCGGGGCCCTGGCCATTCCCGATCTCAAGGCGTTCCTCTCTGACGCCGGACAGGAAATGAGACTGTGATCGATCCTTCCACCCTCGACTTCGACAAGTCCGGCGGCCTCATCCCCGTCGTCGTCCAGGACGCCGCCACCCTGCAGGTCCTGACGCTCGCCTATATGGATCGCGCCGCCCTTGAGGAGACGATCACCTCCGGCGAGGCCACCTTCTTCTCCCGCTCCCGCGGCGGGCGCTGGCGCAAGGGCGAGACCTCCGGCGATCGGCTGCACGTCGTCTCCATCACAGCCGACTGCGACGGCGACGCGCTCGTCCTCAAGGTCCGCCCCGTCGGCAACGCCTGCCATCTGAACCGCATCAGCTGTTTCGGCGACGAGGACGCGCCGGGCCTCGGCCGTCTCGCCCGGCTGGAGGCGAGCATCGCCGAACGCGCCGCCGCCGACCCTTCCGAAAGCTGGACCGCCCGCCTGCTCGCCGAGGGCGTCAAACGGGTCGCCCAGAAGGTCGGAGAGGAGGGCGTCGAGACCGCCCTGGCTGGCGTCGCGGGCCCGGATTCGGAACTGGCAGCCGAGGCCGCGGATTTGGTCTATCACCTGATGGTCCTGCTCCGCGCGCGTCACATGGTGTTTCAGGACGTCCTCGACGTCTTGGCGCAGCGGGCGGAAGCGGCCAGACACAAACCCGGTCCAGCCGGGACCTGAATGAAGGAGAGCGCATGGCGGCCCTGGTGCTGTTCGGCGGCGGCGGCGACCTCGCCATGCGGATGCTGCTGCCTTCGCTCTATTTTCTCGAGCACGACGGCCTGCTGCCCGACGGTCTGAAGATCATCGGCGCGGCCCGCTCGGACGAGAGCCGCGAGGAATATGTCGCCAAGGTCCGCGCCGCGGTCGAGGGCAAGGCCCACGCCGACGACGCCTGGTCGGACGAGGCATGGGCCCGGCTGGACGCCCGGCTCGACTATCTACCGGTCGACGCCACCGACCCGGCCAGCCTGAAGCCCCTCAAGGACAAGGTCGGTGACATGAGCGCCGCGGGGGGCGTGACCAGCTTCCTCGCCGTCTCGCCCTCGCTCTACGGCCGCATCGTCACCGCTCTGAAGGCCGCCGGCCTGGCCGAGGCGACCGACCGTGTGGTGCTGGAGAAGCCCGTCGGCCGCGACCTCCAGTCCTTCCTCCAGATCGATGACGCCGTCGCCCACGCCTTCTCCGAGGACCAGGTCTTCCGCATCGACCACTACCTCGGCAAGGAGACGGTCCAGAACCTGATCGCCCTGCGCTTCGGCAACACCATCTTCGAGCCGCTCTGGAACAGCCTGTCGATCGACCACGTCCAGATCACGGTCGCGGAGACCTTCGGCGTCGGCGACCGCTGGCCCTACTATGACGAGTACGGCGCCCTGCGGGACATGCTGCAGAACCACATGCTCCAGCTCCTCTGCCTCGTCGCCATGGAGCCGCCGTCCGACCTCGATCCGGACTCGGTCCGCAACGAGAAGGTCAAGGTTATCCGCTCCCTCCGTCCGATCACGGAGCACGAGGCCGATCGCGTCACGGTGCGCGGCCAGTACGTCGCCGGAACCAGCGAGGGCAAGCCCGCGAAAGCCTACAGTGAGGAGCGCGGCCAGCCATCTGACACCGAGACCTTCGTCGCCATGCGCGTGGACATCGACAACTGGCGCTGGGCCGGCACCCCCTTCTTCCTGCGCACCGGCAAGCGGCTGGCCGAGAAGCGGACCGAGATCGTCATCCAGTTCAAGCCCGTGCCCCACTCCATCTTCGATCACGGGGCGCGTGGCGAGATCGCCGCCAACCGGCTGGTCATCGAACTCCAGCCCGAGGAAGACATTGCCCTGTCGGTGATGAACAAGAAGCCGGGACTGGACCAGCGAATGCAGCTCCAGCCGATCCAGATGTCACTGTCCTGGGGCCAGGGCGACAAGGCCGCCAAACCACCCCGCCGCCGCATCGCCTATGAGCGGCTGTTGCTCGACGCCATGGCGGGGGACTCCACCCTGTTCGTGCGCCGCGACGAGGCCGAACAGGCCTGGAAATGGATCGATGAGGTCTCCGACGCCTGGCACGGCGCGGCCTTCAAGCCGAAGGAATACGCCGCCGGAACCTGGGGCCCGGTGGAAGCCGACCTGCTGCTGGAGCGTGACGGCCGGGCGTGGAACACGGGCCATGGGTGAGGCCGCGCCCGCTATCGAGACCTTCACCGACTGCGCCGGCTGGGCCGAAGCCTGTGCCGCTCGCCTGACCAATGCGCTCGCCGCCGCCCTCGCCGAAACGGACAAGGCGGTCTTCGCTGGCTCCGGTGGCTCCACCCCCGCGCCGATATACCGCCGCATGGCCGGAGCCGATCTCGACTGGTCCCGGGTGGCTGTCACCCTGATCGATGAACGCTACGTTCCCGAGACATCGCCCGAGTCCAACGCCACCCTCCTGAAACAGACCCTGCTGACCGGCCATGCAGCCGCGGCGCGCTTCGTCCCCCTGTTCCATCCTGCCGTCACCGTCGACCGCGCCGCCGCCCTGGCCGCCCATGCGCTGGCGGCGGAGGGCGGCAAATTGGACGCCGTCCTTCTAGGCATGGGGGAGGATGGCCATATCTGCTCCATGTTCCCCGACAGTCCGACCCTGAAAACCCTGCTCTCGCCCGCGCTCCGGCCGACCGTGCTCGGCGTTCCCCACGGCCGCGACGGCGCGGCCCCCAGCCTTGAGCGGCTGACCATCAACCTGCCCTATCTGATGACCGCCCGCCGCGTGGTCCTGGCCCTGACCGGCGCCGCCAAACGCGCGGTGTTCGAGCGCGAGGCCGCCGGCGATCCGGCGACCCAGCCCATCGCAGCACTTGTCGCGGCCAAGGTTCCGCTCGACGTTCTGTGGACGGAGAAAGCCTGATGCCGACCCTGAATCCCGTCGTCGCCGAGGTCACCGCCCGCATCGTCGAACGCTCGAAGGCCACCCGCGCCGACTATCTGCGTCGCATGGACGCCGCCGGCTCTTCCGGCGTCGGTCGGGCCAAGCTCAGCTGTGCCAACTGGGCCCACGCCTTCGCCGGCGCCCCGGTCAAGGACAAGCTCAACGCCATGTCCGGGACCCAACCGAACGTGGGCGTGGTCACCGCCTATAACGACATGCTTTCGGCGCACCAGCCGTTCGAACGCTTCCCGCAAATCATCCGCGACGCCGTGCGCGAGGTGAACGCCACCGCCCAGGTCGCCGGCGCCACGCCCGCCATGTGCGACGGCGTCACGCAAGGGCGCCCGGGCATGGACCTGTCGCTGTTCAGCCGCGACGTGATCGCCATGTCCACCGCCGTGGCCCTGACCCACGACGCCTTTGACTCGGTTATCTGCCTCGGCGTCTGCGACAAGATCGTGCCCGGTCTGTTCATGGGCTCGCTGGCCTTCGGCCACCTGCCCGTCGTCTTCGCGCCCGCCGGCCCCATGCCGTCCGGCATCCCCAATTTCGAGAAGGCCCGCGTCCGCGCCGAATATGCGCAAGGCAATGTGAGTCGGTCCGTCCTGCTCGAGAGCGAGATCGGCTCCTACCATTCGCCCGGCACCTGCACCTTCTACGGCACGGCCAATTCCAACCAGATGATGATGGAGCTGGGCGGCCTGCACCTGCCCTCGACCGCCTTCGTCCACCCCGAGACCGGCCTCCGCGACGCCCTGACGGCGGCCGCGGCGAAACGCGCGGTCGAACTGGCCCGCACGGGTCAGGGCCGGATGGCCGACGTCATCTGCGAGAAGTCGGTCGTGAACATGATCGTCGCCCTGCTGGCCACCGGCGGCTCGACCAACCACGCCATTCATCTGGTGGCCATGGCGCGGTCTGCGGGCGTGCTGATCGACTGGACCGACATGGACCAGCTGTCGTCCGTCACGCCCCTGCTGGCCCGGGTCTATCCCAACGGCTCGGCCGACGTGAATGCCTTCCAGGCCGCGGGGGGCGTCGCCTTCGTCGCCCGCGAACTGGCCGGCGCCGGCCATATCCACGCGGACGTCACGACCATCATGGGCGAGGGCATCCAACATTATTTCCAGGAGCCCATGCTCATCGACGGCGAACTGGTCTGGAAGGACGGCGTCACGGAAAGTCTGGATACGGACATTCTCCGCCCCGCCTCCGACCCCTTCGACCGCGAAGGCGGCCTGCGTCTCGTCCAGGGCGACCTCGGCCGGGCGGTGATCAAGGTCTCGGCCGTCAAGCCGGAGAACCGCATTGTAGAGGCCCCCGCCGCCGTGTTCGAGACCCAGGAGGACGCGCTGCAGGGCTTCAAGGACGGCAAGCTCGACCGCGACGTCGTGGTCGTCCTGCGCTTCCAGGGTCCTCGCGCCAACGGCATGCCCGAACTTCACAGCCTGTCTCCGGCACTCTCGGTGCTGCAGGACAAGGGCTTCAAGGTCGCCTTCGTCACCGACGGCCGCATGTCCGGCGCCTCCGGCAAGACCCCAGCCGCCATCCATGTGTCGCCCGAGGCCCTCGCCGGCGGACCACTGGCCCATGTGCGCGATGGCGACATCATCCGGCTTGACCCGGACGCCGGCGTACTGACCACGATCGGCGTTCCCGACCTCGCCAACCGCCCCGCAGCCCTCCGCACGACCGCCCACGCCACCGGCGCCGCCTGGGGCTATGGCCGCGAACTGTTCGGCGCCTTCCGCCAGATGGTCGGCACGGCCGAAGCCGGCGCCTCCATCTGCTTCGCCTCGCCCACTGGCGGTCCGGCCGAGGCCGATGCGCCGCCGGACCCCAATCTCGTCGACCGCACGGTGGACGCCTGATGAGCGATCAGACCCTTCTGGTCGGCGACGTCGGCGGCACCAACGCCCGCTTCGCCATTGCGCGCATGATCGACGGCCGCCCCGTGCTCGAACACCACGAGAGCTTTCCGGCCGAACGCCAGCCGACCTTCCTCAAGGCGGTCGCCGCCTTCATTGACGGCTCTGCGGTCAAGCCGACCGCCGGCGTTATCGCCGTGGCCGGGCCGGTTACGGACGGCGAGATCGACCTGACCAACTCGCCGTGGCGCGTGTCGGAGGCCGAGCTCGCGACCCTCGGTCTGAACCCGATCCGGCTGATCAATGATTTCGAGGCCTTGGCCTGGGGCGCGCCCCTGATGTCCGGCCCGGAGCTGGCGTCGCTGGGCGGTCCGGCCGAAGGCGATCCGCTCGCCACGCTCGCCGTCCTCGGCCCCGGCACAGGCTTCGGCGTCTCGGCTCTCGCCCGCGACATCCACGGAAATGCCGTCGCCATGCCCTCTGAGGGCGGCCACGCCTGTTTCGCGCCCGGCGACGCGGTCGAGGACGAGATCCTGCGCATCCTGCGCCGCCGCTACGACCGGGTCTCGATCGAACGGCTGATCTGCGGTCCCGGCCTGCTCAACCTGCACCGCGCCCTGGCCGAGATCGACGGGCGCGAGAGCCATATCGACGACCCGGCCCTGATCACCGCCGAGGCGCTGGAGAATCCGAACAGCCATTGCGGCGCCACCCTGGCCCGGTTCTGCGCCATCCTCGGATGCGTCGCCGGCGACATCGCCCTGACCACCGGAGCCCGCGGCGGCGTCTATATCGCCGGCGGCATCGCCCCGCGCATTCTGCCCTTCCTCAAGGCCAGCCCCTTCCGCGAACGCTTCGAGCGCAAGGGCCGCTTCCAGGACTATATGGCGGACATCCCGACGAACGTGATCCTGCACAAGCATGCCGCCCTTCTGGGCGCGGCCCGCGTGGCCTTCTCTGCAGAAGTCTGAGGTTCCAACACTTTTTTCTCACGCGCCCGTGAACCCGATCGGCGCGGCGGAGTTATGAGGTTTCCACTCTGGAAGGATATCCTCATGCGTAAACTCATCATCGCCGCCGCCGCCACCTTCGCCTTCGCCGGCCTCGCCGCTTGCGGTGAAAGCGCCGCCGACAAGCAGGCTGAAGTGCAAGCCGACGCCCTGGAAGAACAGGCGGCTGCCGCTCCGACCGAAGCCGCTGAAACGGCCCTCAACGCCGAAGCCGACCGTATCGAACAACAGGCAGGCAATGCCGACGGCGGCATGACCACGTCGAACACGCCGAACACCTCGCCGAGCACCTCGCCGGCCAACCCGAACAACTAATCGGGACGGCTCCGGGGCGTCATGACCCCCGGTGCGATCAGAACGGTCAGCCCCCGTCGCGCAAGCGGCGGGGGTTTTCCGTCAGTGGCCTGTGCTTCTCAGAGCTTCTTCGGCGGCCAGGGGATGAAGGCGCTGGTCCGGCGCACATAGTCGGCATAGCCCGGCCGCGTGCCATGGATGGCCTTTTCGGTGATGCCGATCCCCGACCATTTCGTCAGGGTGAAGGTCAGGAACAGCGGCCCCGCGATCGCCCACAGCCCCGGGGCGGTCTCGGCCGCAATCAGATACAGCCCCCACCACACGCAGGCGTCGCCGAAATAGTTGGGGTGACGGGTCCAGCGCCACAGGCCTGTGTCCAGCACCTTGCCCTTGTTCGCCGGATCCTTGCGGAAGGCGGTTAGCTGGGCGTCGCCGATGCTTTCGAAGCCGATGCCGATGACCGCGAGCACCGCCCCGGTCCAACCGATCCAGCCCACCGCCGGTTCAAGGGCAACCTGTCCCAGCTGCACTGGCAGGGAGGTCAGCCAGGCCAGAACGGCCTGCGGCACAAACACCACCAGCAGCGCCGTCTTTCCAAAGCCCCAGCCACGGTTGGTCTCCATCCGGGCCAGCAGGTTGAGATACCGGCCATCCGCCCCATGCGCCCGCCAACGGCGATAAAGGTGCCAGCCCAGCCGCAGGGCCCAGATCCCGACCAGCCACAGCAGCAGCCATTTGCGCGTCGGATCCCCCTCGGTCCGCGGAAAGGTGACCAGGGCCAGAAAGAGCATGGCCATGGGCCAGACGGCGTCGATGAAACTGACGTCCCTGACCTTCAGGGAAACCAGCCACAGGGCGGTCATCACCGCGATGATGAGGGCAAGGTTCAGGCCCAGCAGGGCGGCGATCTCGGTCAGGCTCATGGTTCAGAAACGTCCTTGAAGAGGCGCCGGATGCAGGGTGGTCAGTCGACGCAGATCGTGGCTTCGGCCTTGCCGCCTTCGATCGTGGTGTAGCAGCCAAACCGGCTGCTCGAGGCCTGACACTGGCCCACGGCGTTGGTTCCGGCGGCCGGGGGATTGGCCACGTCCTCCACGCGACAGTCGCCCTGGCAGTCATCGCCGTCGGTGCAGCGTGTCCCGGCGTCAGCATATGTGATCACGCAGCGCACCGATTGCATCCGTCCCTGCGGCAGCATCTTGCCGCCGGCCCGTGCACAGGCCGCCGCATCCTCGCTGCCCGCGACCGACTGGACCGCGGGCGCTGCCTCGGCGAGATCGGTCCGGCTATCCGCCGGCAAGGGCTGGCAGGCCGCCATCAACACCGCCGCCGCGATCAGTATGCGCTTCATGTCACCCGGCCCTTTTCGAAGCCTGTCCAGACGTCATCGTAGTCCAGTTGCATCGTCGGACTGGTTTGCGCCCATTCCGTGGTCCGGATCGGCGCCCGGGTCTCAAACATAAAGGCCAGGGTGTTCTCGATCTTGACCGGCTTGAGGTCAGCGGCCACCGCCTTGTCATAGCTGGCCTGGTCCGGCCCATGCCCGCTCATGCAATTATGCAGCGAGGCGCCGCCCGGTGCGAACCCGCCCTCCTTGGCGTCATATTCGCCGGTCACCAGCCCCATGAATTCGCTCATCACGTTCCGGTGGAACCACGGCGGGCGGAAGGTGTCCTCGCCCACCATCCAGCGCGGCGGGAAGATGACGAAGTCGCAGTTGGCCGTCCCCGGCGTATCCGAAGGCGAGGTCAGGACCGTGAAGATCGAGGGATCCGGATGGTCGAAACTGACTGTGCCGATCGTGTTGAACCGGGCGGTGTCGTACTTGTACGGCGCGTAGTTGCCGTGCCAGCCGACCACATCCAGTGGCGAATGCGGGAAGGTCGTGGTCCACAGCCGCCCGCCGTATTTCTGCACGCACTCGGTCGGCCGGTCGACATCCTCGAACGCCGCGACGGGCGTCTGAAAGTCGCGGTGGTTGGCCAGCCCGTTCGCGCCGATCGGCCCCAGGTCCGGCAGGCGGAACAGCGCGCCGTAGTTCTCGCAGACATAGCCGCGGATCGGACCGGAGCATTCGACCCGGAACCGCACCCCGCGCGGAATGACCACGATCTCGCCGGGCCGGGCGTCGATCCGCCCCATCTCGGTGACGAAGGCCTGATCGCCCTCTTGCGGCACGATCAGCAGCTCGCCGTCGGCGCAATAGAAGACCCGGTCCGTCATCGACCGGTTGGCCGCATACAGATGGATGCCGATGCCCGACAGCGCCTCTGCATCCCCCGTCCCGCCATAGGTGACCAGCCCTTCGACCCAGTCGGTCGGCGCGGTCGGCAGCGGCAGGGGGTCCCACCGCATCCGGTTCGGCGACGGCGGCGCGTCATGGAAGGGTCCGGTCCGCACCAGCCCCTGGGCGAACGGCCTGTAGGCGGGGTGTTGGGCGCTCGGCCGCAACCGATAAAGCCACGACCGCCGGTTCTCGCTGCGGGGAGCCGTGAAGGCCGTCCCCGAAAGCTGTTCCGCATAAAGCCCCATCGGCGCCCGCTGCGGCGAATTGCGGCCTTCCGGCAGGGCGCCGGGCACGGCCTCGGTCGCGAAATGATTGCCGAAGCCGCTCAGATATTGAGGCGCGTTGGATCGCGTCGTCATGGTCAGAGTCTCCCTGCCCCCCGATCTAGGACAGGCCGAACCGGTTGGCCACTCCGGCGTGACCCGGAGGCGTCATGCCTGCGCCGCGGCCTGCTGAATCCGGGCCACCATATCCCTGGCGGCGCGCGTCACACCGACGATGGTGGCCGAGGCCGCTCCGGTCCAGTCGCCGTAGCCCATGAGCCAGAGGCGAGGCTGCCGGATCGATCGGCCATCCTCGACCGCTGCACGGCCGTCCGCTTCCACGACGCCGAGCGGGTGGAGATGATCCAGGGCGGGGCGGAAACCCGTGCACCAGATCACCGCATCGATCGACTCGTCGCTGCCATCCGGCCAGGTGACGCCCTGTTCGTTGAAGGCTGTAAACGGACGACGGCTGTTCAGGTCACCACGGGCGCGCGCCGCCCTGACGCTTGGGATGGCTACGATGTCGCCCAGGCCGCCGATGGGCGCATCGACGGTGCGGCCCTCCATCTGGGCTTTCCAGCGGTCGGTGGCGCGCTGGAACAGGACCCGGCCATCGACATCGTCGGGCAGAAACAGCGGCTCCGTGATGGTCACCCAGGTCGCGTCAGCCACCAGCGAGACCTCGGCCATAATCTGCGCCCCGGAGTTCCCGCCGCCGACCACGAGAACGCGCTTGCCGACGAAGGCATCGGGCGATTCGTAGCGTGCCGAATGCAGCTGCACGCCGCCGAACGCCGAACGACCGGGGTAGTCGGGAATGAAGGGCTGACTCCAGGTTCCGGTCGCGCTGACAACCATTCGAGCTTTGCGAATGCCCCTGTCGGTGACGATCTGCAGGCCTCCGTCGACAGCGTTGACCGCCAGAACCTCGACCGGGCGCTCCACAGGGAGCTGATACCGCTGCTCATAGGCTGAGAGGTATTCGATCACGTCATCACGGGTCGGATAGTCAACACCCGGCTTTGCCGGCATGGGCCAACCCGGGAGTGAACTCCAGCTGCTGGGCGAGAACAGCCGCAGAGAGTTCCACGCGTGCCGCCAGGCGCCGCCGGGCGTCTCGCCCGCATCGAGTACGACATAGGTCAGGCCAGCCCGGCGCAAGTAATAGGCTGTGGCCAGCCCAGCCTGCCCCCCTCCAATCACGATGACATCCAGCAGGGCCGCGTCCGGTTCAGTCGTCGTGTTCACCGGAGCCGGTCCTTTCTGAAAGGGCTTGGTGACCCCCGGAACGCGCAGGGCCGAAATCCGCCCCTCGGAAAGCGCTCTCTCGGTCAAAAAATCGCCCGTCTAGAACCCCTGCGCCCGCGCCATCCGCTCCTGATGGAACCCCGCGTCGCCGAGCAGTTCGTTCAGCACCCGCACCCGCTTCATGAACAGGCCGACGTCATATTCGTCCGTCATGCCGACGCCGCCGTGCATCTGCACCGCCTCCTGCACCGCCAGTTCGGCGACGCGCCCGGCCTTGGCCTTGGCCACCGAGACGATCAGCCCGGCATTCTCACGACCCGCATCCAGCGCCGTCAGCGCTCCCATGACCGCTGCCCGGGCGATCTGGATCTCGCTGAACAGATGCGCCGAGCGATGCTGCAGCGCCTGGAATTCGCCGATCAGTTTCCCGAACTGTTTGCGAGTCCGAAGGTAGGCCATCGTCGTCTGGAAGGCCTGATCGCCCGCCCCGTTCAGCGACGCCGCCGCGCAGGCCCGGCCCAGATTCAGCGCGCCCTCCAGCAGCGCCTCCCCGCCGTCGACCGAGCCGATCACCGCATCCGCATCGACCTCGACATCCGTCAGCGTCACACGCGCCGCATTGTGCGCATCGACCATGACCGTGCGCTCGATCTCGACCCCGGCCGTTTTCGGATCGACGAGGAACAGAGACAGCCCGTTCTCGGTCAGTGCCGCGACGATCAGCGCATCGGCGACATGACCGTCCAGCACGAAACCCTTGGCCCCGTTCAGTTTGAAGCCGTTGCCCGACCGTTCGGCGACGGTGGCGATCCGCGTCGGCGCATGTTTGGCCCCTTCGTCCACCGCCAGAGAGACGATCGCCTCGCCCGCCGCGATCCGGGGCAACCAGGCCGCCTGCTGTTCGGCCGAACCGCCGTCCAGAAAGAGCTTGGCGGAGAGCACGCTTGACCCCAGGAAGGGCGACGGCGTCAGCGTCCGCCCCAAGGCCTCAGCCATCACCCCGGCCTCGACCGCGCCGAGGCCGGAGCCGCCATGTTCCTCCGGGATGATCACCCCCGCGAACCCCATCTCTCCGAACGCCCGCCACAGATCGCGCGAGACGCCATCCGCGTCCTTCGAGTCGCGCAGCTTCCTCAGGTGCGCGATCGGGGCGTGCTCGTTCAGGAAGCCGTCGGCGGCCTCCTTCAGCATGGTCTGCTCTTCGGTCAGGATCAGAGTCATCTCAGCACCAAAGTGGATGCGTACCCGGCGTTCGCCAGCACTTGGAGGGGGATCGTGAGGAGCAGCGTCAGCTCTGGCCAAGGCGACTTCTTGCCAGTCAGAGATAGCGCGATCGCAGCGAGACCCGTTGCAATCGGCACAACAATCAATGCTGCGGCCGGTATGGCCCTCTCGGGTGGAGTCGCGAGGAAGAAACCGAAAGACCAGTCAGCCATCTCGAAAAAGAAAATGGAGACGCAGAGTCCCAACACGATCGAGAGCGCCGCGATCAGGCGCATTCCGAGCAGGGCGACTGAGCGCGGGCGGGGCACCATCACGCCCCTGGCAGCTGAAGCAGGTGTTTGGCGATAATGTTCAGCTGCACCTCCGAGGTTCCGCCCTCGATCGAATTGGCCTTGGTTCGCAGCCAGTCACGCGCCGCCTTGCCGCCCCGCGACCGCTCGCCCTCCCACTCCAGCGCGTCCGAGCCGCCCGCCGCCATCAGCAGTTCGTGCCGCCGCTTGTTCAGCTCCGACCCATAGTATTTCAGCATCGAGGCGATGGCCGGATGGGCCTGCCCCGCCTTCACCTGATCCCCGGCCCGCTCCATGGCCAGACGGAAGGCCGCCGCGTCGATCTCCATCTCGGCAATCCGTGCACGGAGCATCGGCTCGTCCAGCCGGCCCTCGTCGTCGGTCCCGATCGAGCCTGTGGCCACCTGGCCCAGCGGCCGCCCGCCTCCCAGCTCGCCCATGGCCCCGATCATGGTCCGTTCATGGGCCAGCAGATGCTTGGCCACGTCCCAGCCGCGGTTCAGCGTCCCGACCAGATTGGCCTTCTCCACCCGAACATCGTCGAAAAAGGTCTCGCAGAACGGGCTCTTGCCGCTGATCAGGGTGATCGGGCGCGTGCTGACGCCCTTGGTCGCCATGTCGAACAGGACGAAGGAGATCCCCAGATGCTTGGGCGCCTCCGGGTCGGTCCGGACCAGACAGAAGATCCAGTCCGCCTTGTCGGCGTATGACGTCCAGACCTTCTGGCCGTTGACGATCCAGTGGTCGCCGCGATCCTCCGCCCGCGTCTGGATCGCCGCCAGATCGGACCCCGCGCCCGGCTCGGAATAGCCCTGGCACCAGCGGATCTCGCCCCGCACGATCTCGGGCAGGAAGCGCTGCTTCTGTTCCTCGGTCCCGAAGGCCAACAGGGCCGGGCCCAGCATCCAGACGCCGAAACTGGCCAGCGGGGCTTGGGCGTCTATGCGGCGCATCTCCGAATGCAGCACCTTGGCCTGCTCGCGGCTCAGCCCGCCGCCGCCGTACTCCGTCGGCCATTCCGGCGCGGTCCAGCCCTTCGCGCCCATGCGGTCCAGCCAGGTCTTGTGCGCGGGGGTCGGGAAGACGGCATTGCGCCCGCCCCAGACCCGGTCCTCGTCGCTCTCCACCGGCCCGCGGCATTCTGCGGGACAGTTGGCCTCAAGCCAGGCGCGGGTCTCCGCGCGGAACGCATCAAGATCGGTCATGTCAGCCTCCGTACCGGACTGTTAGCAGCGTTTCGCGGGTGACGCTGCGTCAGCCCCCGCCCGGCAGGAATGGCGAGAAGGTGATGACCGTGAACGTGTCGCGGATATTGGCCCGGGTCTGGACCGATTTCGTCACGAACGTCCCGATATCGAGGTCCTTCGGCAGCTGGAACTTGGCCAGCAGGTCATACTGGCCTGAGGTCGAATAGACCTCCGAGACATATTCGACATTGTCCACCATATCGGCCGCCACGTCATTGGCGTGGCCCAGCTCGCATTTGATGAAGACGAAGATGGCGGTCATCATGGAGGCGGTCCTTCCGGGTGTTGGACGGTGTCTAGCGGATGGATGCGTGTCAGGCGAGATCGACTTCGAGGCCCAATACAACAACCGCGCCCACGTGCCCGACCACCCCGCCGTCATGCAGCGCTGGCGCGAAACCGCCGAGGCCGTCCGCGCCGCTCATCCGCCGCTCGAGCTCGCCTATGGCCGCGGCCCGCGCGAGGTCATGGACCTCTTCTCCGCCGGAGACGCCGCTCCTGTCGCCGTTTTTCTGCACGGCGGCTACTGGCAGGCCCTGGACAAGGGCTGGTTCTCCGGCATCGCGCCCGCCCTGCTCGCCCATGGGATCAGCCTCGCCATCCCCTCCTACGACCTCTGCCCCTCCGTGCGGCTCGGGACGATCCTGGGCCAGGTCCGCACCGCCGTCGAAATGATCCGCGAGCGAACCGGCGCCCGGCCGGTGGTCTTCGGCCATTCCGCTGGCGGCCACATGGCCGCCTGCATGCTGTCCGAGGGCCGCGCCAAGGCCGCCATCGCCATCAGCGGGATCTTCGACCTCGCGCCCCTGATCCCGACCTCGCTGAACAAGGCGCTCGATCTCGACGACCGCGAGGCGGCCGCCCTGTCGCCGATCCACTGGCCCGTCCCCAACGGCTCCACCCCCGGCGGCACGGTGCTGGTCTGCATCGTCGGCGCCGACGAAAGCCCGGAATTCCTGCGTCAGTCGCGCATGATGACCGACCACTGGGGCGCCCACGGCGTAGAGACCCGCTATGAGGCGCTGACCGGCCTCAACCATTTCACCGTGCTGGATCCTCTGTTTGATGGGGACAGCGAGATGACGCGTCGCATTGCAACCTTGAGCGAGGTACCCAAAATTGTGTAGAAGCCAATACCGTATCCGGTAACGGACGGCCTTGACCCGACCCGTGTCGTCTCTCCGGGAACTTTATGCTTAAAGCGTTCCGCAAACTGATCCGACAGCTTCGTTGCCGCCGTCATCGCTGGCGCCCCGACCGCCGCGTCGACGGGCGCGAGTTTTGCGACCTCTGCGGCGCGAAGCGACAGACGACCTGATCGGTCGGGCCGGTCTCGAAACACAAAGTTCCACGTGTCCCTGCACCGGCGCTTTCCCGGAACGCGACGGGTGGGATAAGCATGGCGGGCTGCCGGAGCGACCGGCGGAGGAAATCAGACCATGCGCCACGACCGCCTCGCCGTCTTGACTGCTCTGGAGTCCCAGGGCGTGGCCCCGGTCTTCTACCATCCTGATCCGCGGGTCTGCCTCGACGTCATCCGCGCCTGCGCCCGTGGCGGCGCGCCCGTGATCGAGTTCACCAACCGCGGCGACTTCGCTTGCGACCTGTTCGGCGAGATCGCGCGTGAGCTGCAGCAGACCGACCCCCACGTCATCCTCGGCATCGGCTCGGTGGTCGATGCGGGCACGGCGTCGCTGTACCTCAACCGGGGCGCCCGGTTTGTGGTCAGCCCCTGCCTGGTCCCCGAGGTCGCCCGCGTCTGCAACCGGCGCATGGCGGCGTATTTCCCCGGCTGCGGCTCGGTGACCGAGATCGGCCAGGCCCATGAGCTGGGCTGCGACATCGTCAAACTGTTTCCGGGCGGCAGCGTCGGCGGGCCGGACTTCATCAAGGCGGTCATGGCCCCCATGCCGTGGACCAAGATCATGCCCACGGGCGGCGTCGATCCCGACGCGGCCAGCATCGCCAGATGGTTCGGCGCCGGCATCGTCGCTGCCGGCATGGGCTCGAAACTGGTCACCGACGCCGCCGTCAAGGCCGGCGACTGGGCGGGCATAGAGGCAAATGTGCGGAAGACGGTCGAGGCGGTCGCCGCCTTCCGCGCCGCAAGGTGATTAGTGGCTAGTGGCTAGTGGCTAGTGGCTAGTGGCTAGTGGTCGTCGTGGCGCAGACGCTGGGCCGACAAGCCCGCCCTGCAAACAGCCCCGGTCACTCGCCACCAGTCACTGGCCACTATCTACAGCCCCAACGTCGGACTGTTCAGATCCAGATCCGCCGCCGGGATCACGACCACATCCGGGTGCGCGGCCCGCAGGGCGTCGATGAACTCCGACGCCTGGCCGACCACCACCACCCAGGCCTGGTCCGCACTGACACGACGCGCGGCCTCGGTCAGGCTGGCGGGCGTGGTCGCCGCGACCCGGGCCGGATAGGTTTCGATCTCCGACAGCGGCAGGCCATAGACCACCGCATCGGCCAGCACACCGCCCAGACCGCCCGTGGTCTCCAGCGCCCGCGAGAAGCCGCCGGTGATGAAGGTCTCGCGGTTGGTCACCTCCGAGTCCGCCACCGGCTCGGCAGCCAGCCGGTCGAACTCGGCCAGCACCAGGCCGACGACCTCGGCCGCGCTCTCGTTCTTGGTCTGGGTCGAAGCGGTCAGCAGGCCGCCGTCGATCCGGGCGCCGACCGAGGAGTTGGCCCCGTACGACAGACCCCGCTTGGCGCGGATTTCCTGGAACAGCCGCCCGTTCTGGCCCGATCCCATCACGGCGTTGGCGACCAGCAACGGATAGTAGCCGTCGTCATCACGGCGCGGTCCGCGCACAGCCGCCGTCACTGCCGCCTGACCGGCGCCCGGCAGGTCGACCACCACGATGCGGGGAGCCGGCGCTGCTCCGGCCCGGTCGCCGATGATCGGCGCTGCTTCCGACGGCCGTTCCCAGCCGCCCAGGGTCCGCTCGGCGAAGGCGAAGGCCTCTTCCGGCTCCATCCCTCCGGTGATGATCAGGGCGGCGTTGTCAGGCCGCCACCAGCGGTCGTGGAAACCGGCGATCTGGTCGCGCGTCATCGCCGCCACCGAGTCCGGCGTACCCGTCGTTGGCGCGCCATAGGGCGCCGCGCCGAAGGCCAGCCGGTTCAGCACCAGCGAAGCCAGCGGTCCCGGCTGGCGCAGGTTGACCCGCAGGGCGTTGACCGCCTGGGTCCGGCTGCGCGCCACCTCTTCCTCGGCGAAGGTCGGGCGTTGCACGACGTCCGCAAACACCGCCCCGGCCGCCTCGGCCGAAGCCAACGGCGCCGACAGGAACAGGGTGGTCGAATCCGCCCCGGCGCCGCCGCCGATATTGGCGCCCAGCGCCTCCAGCGTCCGCGCGATCTCCGGCGCCGACCGGTCGCCGGCGCCCTGGCTGGCCAGTCCGGCCGTCATCGCCGCCAGCCCCGGCCGGTCGGCCGGGTCGCCCGCCGCCCCGCCGGCCATGACCAGCTGGACGTTCATGATCGGCAGGGCGGTGGACTTGGCCACGATCACTCGCAGACCGTTCGAAAGCGTCCGCTCCACGATCTGCGGCGTCGCCATCGCCCTGACCTCGCCGAGGGGCGGCGGAGCCATGCGGTCGCCCTCGGGCAGCAGTTCATTGGCCGCCAGAATCGCCGGCGGCACGGTCAGGAAGGTCGGGACCGGCGCAGGATTGCGCCAGCTGTCTTCCGGCACATCGGCCGGCCGCGCGCTCTCGTCCTGATACCGGACCGAGACCCGCGCCTGATCGTTGAGATACGTCCGGGCCACCCGCTGCACATCTGCCGCGGTCACCGCCTGAATCGCCGCCAGCCGCTCATCGGCCGCGCGGGGGTTGTTCTCCGACACGATCGACTGGCCCAGGATGAAGGCCCGCCCCGACGACGTCTCGCGCTGGCGCAGTTCGCCGGCCACGATCTCCATCCTCGCCTCCGCCAGCTCCGCAGCCGTCACCGGCTCGTCGCGCACCCGCGCTAGCTCGGCGTCCAGCGCCGCCTCGACGTCCGCCATCGCCTTGCCCTGGGCCACCACGGCGGTGACGGAGATGACACCGTCCTCTTCCATCGAATTGGCGCCGAAGCCGGCGTTCGAGGCCAGCTGCGAACGATAGACCAGCGACTGGTACAGCCGCGAGCTCTCGCCACGGGACATGATGGCCTGCAACACTTCCAGCGCCGCATTGTCCGGATGGTCGGCCGCCACGCCCGGATAGATCACCCCCACCGCGGGAAGGGGCACATTGGGCGCATAGGCTTCGACCCGGCGCGGGGCGGTGCGGGGGGTCTCGACCGGCCGTTCGAAGACCGGCACCGGGCGGTCCGGGTTGCGGATGTCGCCGAAATACTGATCCACCCAGCGGTTCAGCTGGGCCGGATCGAAATTGCCGGAGACGATCATCGTCGCCGTGGCGGGGCGGTAATAGGCCTCGTGGAAAGCCCGGGCGTCCTCGATCTGCGCCGAATCCAGTTCCTCGATGGAGCCGATCACGCTGCGGCGATAGATGCTCTCGTCGAAACTGTTGTCGCCCAGCACGAAGCGCTGGAAGCGGCCGTACGGCGGCGCATAGACCCGCTGGCGCAGCTCCTCCTTGACGATCGAGCGCTCCGCGTCGAACACCGCCTGGTCGACCACCGGCCGCGCCATCCGCTCGGCGTGGGTCCACAGCATGGTCTCGAGATACTGCGGCGGCACCGTCTCATAGTAGTTGGTGAAGTCCTGCCCCGTGGAGGCGTTGCGCGAGCCGCCGGCGTTCTCGACCATCGTCGAGATGCCGCCGTAGGGGATGTTGACCGTCTTGCGGCTGAGGATGTGTTCGAACAGGTGGGCGAAGCCGCTGCGGCCTTCGGGGTCATCCTTGCCGCCGACGTCGTACCAGAGGGTGACCGTCACCGTGCCGGCCGTGGCGTCCGGCATGGCGTAGACGTCCAGCCCGTTGGCCAGCTCGCGATGGGTGAATTCCAGCGGCGGCACGGAGATCGACGCGGGCGTCTGGGCGAAGGCGGGCGCGAATGTCAGCGGAGTCAGAGCCAGCAGCGAGGCCCCCAGAAGCGCGGCGGTGCGGGTCATGTCGGCGGTCCCCAGTCGATCAGGTCTGAACAGGTCCGCGACCCTAACAGCGACCCGCCGCCGCCCTAGTTACGACCCTGTAATGATCGACTCGACCTCATCCCGCGTCGGCAGGGACGGCTGCGCCCCCGGCCGCGTCGCCGCGATCGCCCCCGCCGCGCAGGCGAACCTCAACGCCGCTTCCGGCTCCATCCCTTCCAGCAGGGCGACGCAGATCGCCCCGACGAAACAGTCCCCCGCGCCGGTCGCATCGACGGCCTTGACCTTCGGCGGCGCGGCCCGGGCGATCTCCGCGCCGCGCTGGTACATGACCGCGCCCCTCGCCCCCAGCGTCACCACGACGCGGCCGCCGCCCTGATGCAGCAGATCGCCATAGAATTCCGCCTCGGTCTCATTGACCACCAGCAGATCCGCCCGACGCAACAGCTGGTCCGACACCGGCGCCGCCGGGGCCAGATTGATGCAGACGAATTCCGTGGCCCGCCCCGCCGCCGCCTCAACCGTCTCAATAGGCAGCTCCAGCTGCAGGATCAGCGGCGCCTCGATCCGCGCGGGCAGTTGTTCGGGCATGGCGCTGTGGTTCGCCCCCGCCGCCACCACGATCTGGTTTTCGCCCTCGGAATCGACCGCAATCAGGGCCACGCCGGTCGGCGCGGTCGCATCCGTCACGACCCCGCCGACATCGACATCGTCGGCCATCAGAAGGGCCATCGCCTCCTCGGCCATGCCGTCGCGCCCGACCCGGCCGATCATGCAGACCTCGGCGCCCAGCCGCTGCGCCGCCAACGCCTGGTTGGCGCCCTTGCCGCCCGGATGTCTCGCCAGCGTCGCCCCGGTGACCGTCTCGCCCGCGCGCGGCAGGCGCGGCGCGGTGGCCACAAAATCCAGATTGATCGAACCGACGACGGTGATCCTCAACGCGACTTCTCCAACGTCAGAACAGGCGCGAAACCCCCTGGCCCTCGCCGGGGCTCGCCGGCGGGGCTCCCCCGGGACCAATACCATAGGTCTGGGCACGACTACGCCCGCCGATCACCGCCACGGGGGCCACGATCTCGGGCGACAGGCGCATCACCGCCACCGATGACCCGCTCGGGCAGAAGGCGCGACCTTCGGGGTAGCGGTCGAACACCATCTGGTTCAGCCGCTCGACCTCGGCCGGGTCGGTAATCTCGACGGCCCGGCCAGCGAGGGACACACCCACCGTGTCGGCGTCCGCGCCTTCGGGCCGGATGGCCACCGAGACCCGCGGGTCCGCCTGTATGTTGCGGAATTTCTGACTGTCGCGGGCGATCACGAAATAGAGCTTAAGACCGTCGTTGACGTAGCCGATCGTCGTCACCTGGGGCCAGCCGTCCGGACGGTTGACCCCGAGGGCCATGAGCCGCGCCGATCCCAGCAACTCCGCCACGGCAGCGACCGCGCCGCCGTGTATGGGTGTGGTCTCATTCACCGCTGTCATTGATAGTCTCCTCGCCTTCGCGCTGCAGACATACGCACGGCGCGGCCGGACGAAGACTATAGTCCCCGCCGCGACCGCGCCGCCAGTCAAGCGATTGTCAGACGCCTAGAATTTGCGCCCGATGCCGAGAGACACGACCCAGGGATCGAGATTGACGTCGCTGGTCAGGGCCCCGCCGTTGACCGTCGCCTCGGTCTCGAACCAGACCTTCTTGACGTCGAGATTGAGGGTCCAGGGACCCGTCAGGGCGACATCGGCGCCAGCCTGCAGGGCGTAGCCGAAGCCGTCCTCCAGATCGACTGTGAAGCCGTTCTTGTCCTCGCCGCTGTAGAACAGCATGTAGTTGATCCCGGCCCCGACATAGGGGCTGACGCGGGCCTCGGGCATGGGCCGGTACTGCAGGGTCACCACCGGCGGCAACACCCAGGTCTCGTGCACGGCGACGTCGGTCGCGCCGCCCTGGGCCCGGATTTCATGCTGGGTCGTACCGAGGATGGCCTCGACCGAGATGTTGTCGGTCAGGAAATAGGTGAAGCCGAGGGTCGGCATGATGCTGTTGCCGACATCGACGTTCAGGCCCGTGTCCACGCCGCCCGAGGTGAAGATCGAATCGTCGGCGCTGCTCGAGACATCGGTGATCCGACCCGTGACGATCCAGTCGCCCTGTCGCGCCACCTGCCAGTCATTGGCGCTCTGGGCCATGGCGCTGCTCGCAACGCCGGTCGCCAGCGTCATCACCGCTACAGCGGCCGCCAGCCTCATGTTCCGTTTCATCTTCGTCTTCCACGACGCGGTCCGGTCGCGACATGCAGCCGGTGCGGGCGTCGCGGTGGTCTTGGTCCTCCCTTTCAAAGGCGACCTTGCGTCAGAGCAAACCCGGGCCTTGCCGACGTGCGTCAGATTGTCCGGCGCCTTCGCCCGACGTCAGCTGACAGCCTTGGTGATAAGGTCGAAGATTCCGTCGGCGTCCACGTCCCTCGCCCACCGGTGACGCAGCGGTTCGCCCGCCACGGCCTCGCGGAACTCCACCGCCGTATGTCCGCGGGTCAGGTCGCTCTCCGTCTCCACCGCGATCCGGCACGCCTTCAGCTTGAACAGGTCCGGCTTCAGCAGCCATGCCACCGGGCAGGGGTCATGCACCGGCGGCGCGTCCCAGCCGACGATCTCGCGCTCGACCCGTTGCGAGAACCGCATCATCGACGCCGCCGCTTCCGCCATCGGCGTGCCCACAGCCTCCAGCGCCGAGATCCGCGCCGTCGTCGCCCGCACCTGATGCGTCGCGTCCAGCCCGAACAGCACCACATCGCAGCCCGTCGCCAGCACCTCGGCCGCGGCGTCCGGGTCGGCCCAGAAGTTGAACTCGGCCGAGGCGGTGATATTGCCGCCCTCCGACCGCGCTCCGCCCATGACCGCGACCGGTCCCAGCCGCTCCGCCAGCGCGGGTTCCTTCCTCAACGCCAGCGCCAGATTGGTCAGCGGCCCCAGCACCGCCAGCGCCACAAACTTCGCGGGCCGGCCCATGACCAGCGCGATGATCGCATCCGCCGCATGCCCGTCCGCGCACGGCGCGGCCGGCTCGAACGGCGCCATGTCGCCCAGCCCCTCGGCGCCGTGGAACTCGCCCGCCCCCGCCGGCTCACGCCGCAGCGGCCGGTCAGCGCCCATGAACACCGGAACGTCCTCTCGCCCGGCGATCTGGCGCAGGATGCGCGCGTTCCGCGCCGTCTTCACCACCGGCACATTCCCGCCCACGGCGGTGATCGCCAGCAGTTCCAGGTCGCTCGACCCGAAGGCGAGCATCAGCGCCACGGCGTCGTCCACGCCGGGATCGCAATCGATGATGAGGGGGGTTCGGGTCACTTCGGCTTTCGGCTCGCTCAATCCTCGTCGCGTTCCGCGCGCCAGAGGAAGCCGGCGAAACTGTCCCAAACTCCAGTCCGGATAGCGGCGATGCGCAAGGGCAGGCTCAGGTCCGGACGCGCGGTCGCACTCGATGCCTGGGCGTCCGCGCGTGAGGCTACCGTGGCATAGGTCCGCTGATAGCCGTCATAGATCGAGGCTGGCAGGCGACGCTCGGCCCGGACAAACCAGTCCGCGACCGCCGCCTGGGTCGCCCCGCGCGCCCTTGCGCTACAGATGCGGAGCACACGTTGGTTCATCTCTGCGGTGGTGGCGGCATAGGACGACGAACACCGCTCCATGACCGTCGAAAGGCAGGCCGCGAATGCGTCATCGCTGGTGTTGTCCGGCAGGTCGGTCATGCAGGCTATGGCTGTCCGGTTGTCGGCGCCCGAGCCGGGACAAACGCCCCGGTTGTCGCCGCGGTCCGCGCAGGCCTCGCTCGCGGTGACATCTGCATCGGTGAAGGTCGGTATCGACATAGCCTGACCCCCGCCGGCCAGCAGAATGAGGACAGCGAAGCTCATCGCGACGATCCCGGGTCCATCACTTGCACCGCGCCACGCACGCCGCCGCCAGCACCTCCGCCGAATCCACCAGCGGTACGGACACATCCTCCGCCGAC
The DNA here is from genome assembly GCF_002343105.1 of Brevundimonas sp. UBA2416. Classification (NCBI taxonomy): domain Bacteria; kingdom Pseudomonadati; phylum Pseudomonadota; class Alphaproteobacteria; order Caulobacterales; family Caulobacteraceae; genus Brevundimonas; species Brevundimonas sp. UBA2416. The sequence continues at coordinate 10,991 of NZ_DDRM01000011.1, read as the reverse complement.
AGCAGCAGCGGCACCTCGGTGCAGCCGGCGATCACCGCCTCGGCTCCCGCCGCGACCAGCAGGGCGGCCAGACGGCGCATCTCGGCGCGCGGGGCCTCGCCGACGTCGCCGCGCTTCACGGCGTAGACACAGGCCATGAAGCCCTCGCGGGCCGCCCCGCTCAGGCGCACGATCTTGGCGCCCTTGGTCTGCAGCGAGCGGGTGTACAGCGCCTCGCCGCCCGGCGTGGCCAGCACGCCGATCTTCCTGGCCCCGCCCGCGGTCGCGACCTCCGTGGTCTCGGCGATCATGTCGATGAAGGGCGGGCCGACTTTCTTGATGCCCGCCGCCTGGGCGTGGGCGGTGTTGCAGGGCATGCACAGGATCTGCGCTCCGGCGTCGCGCAGCCGCATCGCCATCTGTCCCAGCGTCTTCTCGGCCGCGTCGGGCTGACGGTTGCGATCGGGCACCTGCGGATTGATGTCAGCGATGATGCGGATGTGATCCTGATCGCCCTCGGCCGGCGTCAGCGCCTGCACGCGCGCCAGAAAGGCCACGGTCGCGGCCGGACCCATGCCGCCCAGAACGCCCAATACCTTGCCCATACGATCCTCAAACTTTTTCGCCGCCCTTGCCAGGCGAACGGTCTGCCGCCCTTATGCGCGGAAACGACAGGGAAACGCCATGCCGCCTGAAGCCGAAGCCGCCACGGCCCTCATCACCAACGACGCCGTCGTCCTCGGCATTCTGGCCGCCATCCTCGGCGCCGTCTTCTGGGCCTCGAACCTGTCGCACCCCTGGGTGAAGCGGTTCTTCACCATCATCCCCGCCCTGCTGCTCTGCTATTTCCTGCCCTCGCTCCTGACCACCTTCGGCGTCGTCGATCCGGAAGAGTCGCGGCTGTATTTCATCGCCTCGCGCTTTCTGCTGCCCGCGGCCCTGGTGCTGCTGACCGTCTCGGCCGACCTGCCGGCGGTGTTCGGCCTCGGCCCCAAGGCGCTGATCATGTTCCTGACCGGCACGGTCGGGGTGATGATCGGCGGTCCGGTCGCCCTGCTGCTGACCAGCTGGGTGGCGCCCGAGCTGATGGGCGCGGGCCCCGAGGCCATCTGGCGCGGCATGTCCACCGTCGCCGGCAGCTGGATCGGCGGCTCGGCCAACCAGGCGGCGCTGTACGAGATCAATGCCCCCTCCGCAGACACCTTCTCCATCTGGATCGCCGTCGATGTGGTCGTGGCCAACATCTGGATGGCGGTGGTCCTGTTCATCGCCGCCAACCAGCGCGGCTTCGACAAACTGTTCCGCGCCGACGCTTCGGCCGTCGACCGCGTCCGCGACAAGGCCGAGGCCTATGAGCTGGAACACGCCCGCATCCCGTCGCTCAAGGACCTGATGCTCATCCTCGCCGTCGGCTTCGGCGCGGTCGGCCTGTCCCACGCCATCGCCGACCCCCTGTCGGCCTGGTTCGGCGAGACCTACCCCTGGGCCCAGCGGCTGTCGTTCGACTCCAGCTTCTTCTGGCTGGTGCTGGTCGCCACGGTCATCGGCGTGGTCCTGTCCTTCACCCCGGCGCGCAAGCTGCAGGGCCCCGGCGCGTCCAAGGTCGGCTCGGTCTTCGTCTATGTGCTGGTCGCCACCGTCGGACTGAACATGAACATCGCCGCCGTCCTCGAGAGCCCGGTCTATTTCGTGATCGGCGGCGTCTGGATGCTGGTTCATGTCGCCCTGATGTTCGGCATGGCCTTCCTGATCCGCTCGCCCAGCTTCTTCCTCGGCGTCGGCTCCATGGCCAACATCGGCGGCGCCGCCAGCGCGCCCGTCGCGGCGGCCGCCTTCCACCCCTCGCTGGCCCCGGTCGGGGTCTTGCTGGCCGTGGTCGGCTACATCATCGGCACGGCGGCGGCCTGGTTCACCGGCCTGGTGATGATGCAGATCGCGGCGGGAGCGGGCTAGGCTCCGGGTCGACTCTCAATTCCTGCACCTCGAGAGGTCTCATGCTGAACCTTCGTTCGCTCCTGGTCGGCCTCTGCGCCGTCCTGTTATCACCGGCGCCGGTAACGGCTCAGGTCGCAGACCCGGCGAGCCTCAGTCCCGGCGAACACCATACGGTGGTCAACGGGGTACGGCTCTGGTACCGCGTCGCCGGTCGACCTGAGGGCACGCCGGTCGTTTTCCTTCACGGTGGACCGGGTCAGGGCGGCCAGACCTTCGCGCGTTTCGCGGGGCCGGGGCTCGAGCCTCACCTGCGTATGGTCTACCTGGATCAGCGTGGCAGCGGCCGGTCCGAACGCCCGTGGAACGACGCCTATTCGCTCGACCTCCTGGTCGATGACCTCGAACAGTTGCGACGCGCATGGGGTGTCGAAAAGATCACGCTCGTGGGTCATAGCTTCGGGACCATCCTGGCCCTCGAATACGCTGCGGAGCACCCCGAGCGCACCGAGCGTGTCGTGCTGACCGCCGCGGTGCCGGACCTGCAGGGCGCGCTCGATCTCCAGTGCGTCCGTCTCGAGCGGCTGGACCCGACAACCTACGCAAGGGCGGTGGCCGAACGGCCCGAGGACTTTGCCGCTCGCTGCAACCCTTTCGCCGCGGGCAGGGCGTTCGTTGACGGGGCCATGTATCCCGACCCCGCGACAATGGCGCTGGTGGACGCGACCGACTCGGCTGATGGGCTCAGCAACACCGGCGAGATCGGGCGGGTGCTCTTCGGCGGCGGTCTCATGCGCTATCGCTTCGACCGGCACGCGCGCCTGACCATGCCGGTTCTGGTGATCGCCGGGCTCGCCGACTTCCAGACGGTGGTCGAGCCGCAGCGCGATCTGGTCGCCGCCCTTCCAGACGCCCGTATTCTCGAATACCCGGACCGGGGTCACTTCATGTTTGTGGAAGATCCTGCGCGGTTCGCTGCGGATGTCGTGGGATTTCTCGCCCCGTGACCGCTTGCCGGTCGTTGTCGGCCGGCCTCAGTGCCCCGTCGCCGCCGGCAGATGATCCTTGTCATGTTTGCCCACCCGGTCGATCAGCGTCCGCCCGGCCTCGTTCATGCCGATGACCTCGACCTCAGCCCCCTGACGGCGATAGCGGAACACCACCTTGTCGACCGCGGCCACCCCGGTCAGGTCCCACAGATGCGCCCCGGTCATGTCGATCTCGACCCGCACCGGATGCCCGTGGTGCTCGAACGCGGCGGCGAACACGTCGGCCGAAGCGAAGAACAGTTGGCCGGTCACGCGATAGCGCAGCACCCCCGCCTCCGGCGTCTCGATCTCCTCAACCACCACCGTCTTGCCGACCTTCCGCATGAAGAAGATCGCCGACAGCACCACCCCCAGAACCACCCCCTTCGACAGGTCGTGGGTGATCACCACCGTCGCCGTCGTCGCCACCATGACGATGGACGACTGGATCGGCGTCGAGCGCAGGTTGATCACCGACTTCCAGTCGAAGGTCCCGACCGAAACCATGATCATCACCGCCACCAGCGCCGCCATCGGGATCCGCGCCACCCAGTCCTGAAGCACCAGGATCAGGAACAGCAGGAACAGCCCGGCCCACAGGGTCGACAGCCGCCCCCGCGCACCCGAGGTCACATTGATGATCGACTGGCCGATCATGGCGCAGCCGGCCATGCCGCCGAACAGCGACGCGGCGATGTTGGCGATGCCCTGACCGCGCGTCTCGCGATCCTTGTCCGACGGGGTGTCGGTGATGTCGTCCAGCAGATTGGCGGTCAGCAGGCTTTCCAGCAGCCCCACGAACGCCAGCGTCGCCGCGATCGGCCCGATGATGACCAGCGTCTCCCACGTCAGGGGCACGGCCGGGATGTGGAACATCGGAAGGGTCGAGGGCATCTGGCCCATGTCGCCGACGGTGCGCACATCGAGCCCGCTCCAGATCACGAAGCCGCTCAACAGCACGATCGCCACCAGCGGCGACGGCACGGCTTTCGTCAGCCGCGGCAGGCCGTAGATGATCACCAGCGCTGCTGCGACCAGGGCGAAGGTCTGCCAATTGGCCCCGACCAGTTCGGGCATCTGGGCCAGGAAGATCAGGATCGCCAGCGAATTGACGAAGCCGGTCATCACGCTGCGGCTGACGAATTTGATGTACCGCCCCAGCTTCGCGATCCCGACCAGGATCTGGAACACCCCGGTCAGCAGCGAGGCCGCAAACAGATATTCGATGCCGTGGTCGCGCACGAGCGTCACCATCAGCAGGGCCATGGCCCCGGTCGCCGCCGAGATCATCGCCGGCCGTCCGCCGACGAACGAGATGGTCACGGCGATGATGAAGCTGGCGTACAGCCCCACCGCCGGATCCACCCCGGCGATGATCGAAAAGGCGATGGCCTCGGGGATCAGGGCCAGGGCCACGACGGTCCCCGCCAGCAGGTCGCGGCGAGGGTTGGCGAGCCACTGCTGGCGCGCGGAAGCGATGACGGACATTCGGGATTTCAACTGGGTGGACCGCGCGGCGCGGCCCGATTTCCCGACGGATAGGCGGTCAGGATAGCCACCCGCCACCTGCGTTCAGGGGAGGGTCCAGGGTGATGTCGCGTCTTTGCCTGTATGGTGCGGTCGAAGCAAGGCCGCGCCGCAGTCGACCTCAGCCCGGCCGGACCATATGGCCTTCCTCCGGACGCGCCGTGCCGGCGAGCACCGTCTGGTAGATCGCCGCCAGCGCCTCGGGACCTGTGTGCGTCGTCACCTCCAGCCAGCCGTTTTCGACGATGAAGGCCTCCAGCGCGGTCTGGATGCGGCTGTTCAGCGCCTCGCCGCCCCAGTCCTTCGACCTTTGCCGCAACCGCTCGGGCGCAAAGAAGAAGGTCGGCCGTGGTCCCGGCAGGCGACCCGGTCCGACCGGACCGTCGGTCTGGTGGGTGCTGCCGACCACGGCGCTGTGGGCCAGTCGGTCGCCCAGGCTGTTGTGGACTGCGGCCACGACGCGAGGGTCGCCGGCGAAGTCGACGAACACCGCTTGCCCCTCTACCGGCGTATCGGCAAAGGCGTCATAGGTCCGGGTCTCGGCATAATAGCCGACGCCTTCGACAAAGCCGGTGTTCCGCGCCGAGGTCAGGCCGATCACCCGCACCCCGCGCCGGGCCAGCAGCCAGGCCAGCCCCAGGGCGGTCTTGCTCGAGGCGCTGGACAGGATGAAGCCCGTGGCCCCGAAGTCCGCATTCTCGGCGAAATAGTCGTCCAGCAGGAAGGCGGTCAGGAACAGCGGCCGCAGCAGGGCGATCTGGTCGTCCAGCGGGCCGGGCGCAGCCTCGACCAGGCTGTTGTAGGCCGCCGGAAGTTCGGCGCGATGCGGCGAGACGTCGACCACGCCCCAGGGCCGCCGCTCCAGCCGGGTCACGAAGTAGGTCGCCATCGGCAGATAGCCGAACAGCCGCGTACCGACCGGGATGGTCTCCACACTCGACCGCCGGACGGTGGCGAACCCCCAGACCGGGATCCGGCCCCAGTTGTCCTCCGCCGGAAAGAACCGCCAGTAGCCGAGCCGGTCGCCATAGACCCCATAGGTGATGTTGTTGGCGGTCAGGGCAAACCGTTCGATCTCCAGCAGGACCTCGCCGTCGTCCAGGACCACCGAATCCGCGGCGGGCAGGGCCCGCACCTCGGTGCGGGACAGCTCCGTACGGTCGATCAGAAAATCGGCGTGGTGCGTCATCGGAGCCTCCGTTCGTGTTCGGCGGGGCGGGTTGTCTAAAACAACGCCGGTCTTAAGCTGTGATGCGCCGCGAACGCGGAGGGGACAAGACCGGATGACGCGACCGATGGAGATCGAGACCGACTATCTGGTCGTGGGCAGCGGGGCGGTGGGCCTGGCCTTCGCTGATACGCTCCTGACCGAAAGCGACGCCCGGATCACCATCGTCGACCGCCACGGCAAGCCGGGCGGACACTGGAATGACGCCTATTCCTTTGTGACCCTTCACCAGCCCTCGGCCTTCTATGGCGTCAACTCCCTGCCGCTGGGGTCAGGCCTCAAGGATACGCACGGGCTCAACGCCGGCCTGTATGAGCTCGCATCGGGTGCGGAGGTGTGCGGCTATTTCGACACTGTGATGCGGCAGCGGCTGCTCGCCAGCGGCCGGGTCGATTATTATCCAATGACGGATTATCGCGGTGAAGGCCGGATGGTCTCCCTGCTCAGCGGGGCGGAAACCCGCGTGCAGGTGCGGCGCAAGACCGTCGATGCGACCTGGTTCGGCACCTCGGTCCCGTCCACCCATACGCCCGCCTTTACGGTCGCCGAAGGGGTGCGTCTGGCGACGCCCAACGCCCTGCCCCATCTCGCGCAATCGGGTGGGCCGGTCCCGGATCGTTATGTGATCCTCGGGGCGGGCAAGACCGCCATGGATGTCGGGGTCTGGCTGATCGGCGCGGGCGTGCCCGCCGATCGCATCACCTGGGTCCGGCCGCGTGAGTCCTGGCTGCTCAACCGCCTCTGCACCCAGCCGGGCGAGGAATTCTTCCACGACTCGATCGGGGCCCAGGCGCGGGCCTATGAGGCCTTCGCCACAGCGCCGACCGCCGACGCCCTGTTCGAACAGCTGGAAGCCGCCGGCAATATGCTCCGGATCGATCCGACGATCCGCCCGCAGATGTTTCACTATGCCACCGTCTCGGCCGGCGAGGTCGAGGTGCTGCGCCGCATCACCGATGTCATCCGCCACGGCCGCGTCCAGGCCATCGAGGCCGGCGGCCTGCGCTTCGACTCAGTCTTCGTCCCGGTCGGCGAGGGGGCGCTCTACATCGACTGCACCGCCTCGGCGGTCACCCGCCGGCCGTCGGCGCCGGTCTTCGACGGCGACCGCATCACCCTGCAGATGATCCGGATGCCCGCCCCTACCTTCAGCGCCGCCCTGGCCGCCTGGGTCGAGGTCCATATCGAGGATGAAGCCCGCCGCAACGAACTGTGCACCCCCTGCCCCCTGCCCGATACACTCGCAGACTATCCGCAGACGGAGCTGGCCAATCTGCGCAACCAGCTGGTCTGGTCATCCGAGCCCGACCTTCGCCGATGGATCCGGGACAGTCGCCTCGACGGCTTCGGCAAGGTCGCCCGGGCGGTGACGCCGGACCAGACCGACAGGATGGCGGTGCTCACGACCCTGCGGGACCGGGCCTGGCCGGCGGCGGCCAATCTGCAGCGGCTCGCCGGGCTGGCGACGGGCGGCGCCGCAACCTGAAGCGCGCGCCGCCTAGAGCGCCCCCTCGATCTCGCCCTGGTAGCCGAACAGCCCCTGCGCCCCGCCGGTGTGCAGGAAGACGACCGTCTCGTTCTCGAACCGTCCCGCCTTCGCCAGGGCGATCAGCCCCTTCATGGCCTTGCCGGTGTAGACCGGGTCCAGCACGATCGCATCGGTCCGCGCCGCCAGCACAAGGGCGTCGATCACCGCGTCGTCGACCAGCCCGTAGCCCTCGCCCACATAGTCGCAGTCCGCGACCACCATCTCCGGCGTCACCGCCCCCGGCCGGCCCAGCAGGGTCGCCGTCTCGCGGGCCAGCTTCAGCACATTCTCTTCCTGCTTTTCCTTCGGGGCCCGCACGCCGATGCCCAGCACCGGAATGTCCGCCCCCATCACCGCCAGCCCGGCCACCAGACCCGCATGGGTCCCGGCGCTGCCCGTGGCGGTGATGATCCGGTCGACCTGCATGTCCAGCTCATCGGCCTGGACCACGATCTCGCGGGCGCAGTCGACATAGCCCAGCGCCCCGACCGGGTTCGAGCCGCCGCCGGGGATGATATAGGGCTTGCCGCCGCGCGCCCGCACCTCGGCGGCCGTCTGTTCCAGCTCGGCCGGCATGTCCGAGCCGCCGGGCACAGTGCGGATGCCCGCCCCGAACAGCCGGTCCATCAGAACGTTGCCGTTGCGGGTGTAGTCGATCGCCTTCGACCCGGTCCGCTCTTCCAGAATGACCTCGCAGGCCAGGCCGTGCGCCGCCGCCGCCGCCGCCGTCTGGCGCACATGGTTCGACTGCACTGCCCCTTGCGTCACCAGCGTATCGGCCCCGCATTCGAAGGCGTCGCCCAGCAGGAATTCCAGCTTGCGCGTCTTGTTGCCGCCGCCGGCCAGGCCGGTGCAGTCGTCGCGCTTGATCCAGATCTCCACCCCCAGCGCCTCGCTCAACCGGGGCAGGGGCTCCAGCGGCGTCGGCAGGTGGGCGAGGCGGATGCGGGGGAAGCGGGCGAGGTGCATGGTCAAACTCCGGCGGGACCCGCCTCCGTTACCACCCCGACGCCCGTCCGGCGAACGGCGGAGATAATCCCGGGAACCGATTTCGCCGATCGCAGTTTATCGAACGGACCTTGCGGCGATGCGCGCTCGACAGAGTCTACCGCGGCCCGGCCCTGCGAACGCCCCCCCGATGCAGGCCGGGTCGCACCTTCCACCTTCGCTGACCGCCCCGCTTGCCGACTCAGTCCGTGCGGCCCGATGCTGCGCCCATGGCCGAATCGCCCGTCCGTCTGAGAAGCCGACCCGCCACCGAAGCCCTCATCGTCGAGGCCGGCGAGCGCATCCTGCTGCGCGACGGTTTCCCCGGCCTCAATGTCCAGACCCTCGCCGCCGAGGCCGGCTGCGACCGCAAGCTGGTCTATCGCTATTTCGACGGCGCCGACGGCGTGGTCGCCCGGATCGCCGCCCGCGCCCATGCCGAGCTGGTCCGCACCCTCGACGCCACGCCCCCGGCCGGTTCGGAGTCCCTGCGCGCCTTCGCCCGCGAGAGCCTCTCGGCCTGGCTCGCCGCCCTGCGCGCCAGCCCCCTGACCCTGCGCCTCATGGCCTGGGCCCTGGTCGAGGCCTCGTCCCTGCTCAACCGTATCGAGGCCGAGCGCTCGGCCGTGCTCCAGGCGTGGCTGCGCGAGCGCCGTCCCCGCCTGCGCCTGCCGCCGTCCGGCGACGCCGTAGCCATCAACGCCGTCCTGCTCGCCGCGGTCCAGCACCTGGCCCTGACCGGCGAGGCCCGTCCCGGCTCCGGCGGCGTGGCGCTCGACGCCGCCGGCTGGACCCGGATCGAGGGCGCCCTCGACGCCCTGCTCGCCGCCTTCCCGGATTGAACCGCGCCGCCCATCGGCCTAGGGTCCTCCCGTTCTCCGGGGGGTCGCGCTCGAGCGGCTGAGATTGGCGTGATCGCCTGACCCGTCGAACCTGATCCGGGTCATGCCGGCGAAGGGATGAGTAACGCGCGGGTCCACGCCACAGGACCCCCTCGCCCGACGTCGGTGCCCTCCACATCGAGGCCGCCATGAACATCGCCGTCACCCCGCCCGCCCTTCCCGAAGAGCCCAATGTCGACCTGGCTCTGAAAGACGCCCGCGATCAGGTGATGCGCGAGACCGGGACCATCCCCACCGGCGAACGCGCCGGCAGCCGCAAGGTCTATGTCGCCGGCGAGCTCTACCCCGACATCCGCGTCCCCTTCCGCGAGGTCGCCGTCCACCCGTCGGCCAATGAGCCCCCTGTCACAATCTACGACAGCTCGGGCCCCTACACCGACCCGACCGTCGCCATCGACATCACCAAAGGCCTCCCGCTGGTGAAGTCGTCGTGGCAGCTGGACCGTGGCGACATCGCCCCGGTGGCGACCCCCCGCGAGGTCAAACCCGAGGACAACGGCCACGCCAGCGGCAAGAACCTGGCCCCCCGTTTCGACACCAGCCGCCACAAGGTCTTCAAGGGCGTCGAGGGCCGCCCGGTCACCCAGTACGAATATGCGAAGGCCGGCATCATCACGCCCGAGATGGAATACGTCGCCATCCGCGAGAACCTGCGCCGGGAACAAGGGATGAGGGATGAGGGAAGAGGGATGAACCCCGGATCCCCCACCATCACCCTCCACGACGGTTCGACCGTCCCCGCTCCCTCATCCCTCACCCCTCATCCCTCATCCCCCCGCGACGGCGAACCCTTCGGCGCGGAGATTCCCGACTTCGTCACGCCCGAGTTCGTGCGTCAGGAAATCGCCCGCGGCCGCGCCATCATCCCGCACAACATCAACCACCCCGAAGTCGAGCCGATGATCATCGGCCGGAACTTCCTGGTGAAGATCAACGCCAACATCGGCAACTCCGCCGTCCTGTCCTCCGTCGACGACGAGGTCGACAAACTGGTCTGGGCCACCCGCTGGGGCGCCGACAACGTCATGGACCTGTCGACCGGCCGCAACATCCACAACATCCGCGACTGGATCATCCGCAACTCCAGCGTCCCCATCGGCACCGTGCCGATCTACCAGGCGCTGGAGAAGGTCAACGGCGTGGCCGAGGACCTGACCTGGGAGGTCTATCGCGACACCCTGATCGAACAGGCCGAACAGGGCGTCGACTATTTCACCATCCACGCCGGCGTCCGCCTGCCCTTCGTGCCGATGACCGCCAAACGCGTCACCGGCATCGTCTCACGCGGCGGCTCCATCATGGCCAAATGGTGCCTGTCGCATCACCGCGAGAGCTTCCTCTACGAGCATTTCGAGGACATCTGCGACATCATGCGGGCCTATGACGTGTCGTTCAGCCTCGGCGACGGCCTGCGCCCCGGCTCCATCGCCGACGCCAATGACGAGGCCCAGTTCGCCGAGCTGCGCACCCTCGGCGAGCTGACGAAGATCGCCTGGGCCAAGGGCTGCCAGGTCATGATCGAGGGCCCCGGCCACGTGCCGATGCACAAGATCAAGGCGAACATGGATGAGCAGCTGAAACACTGCCACGAGGCGCCCTTCTATACGCTCGGGCCCCTGACCACCGACATCGCCCCCGGCTACGACCACATCACCAGCGCCATCGGCGCCGCCATGATCGGCTGGTTCGGCACGGCCATGCTCTGCTACGTCACGCCCAAGGAGCACCTCGGCCTGCCCGACCGTCAGGACGTCAAGGACGGCGTCATCACCTACAAGATCGCCGCCCACGCCGCCGACCTGGCCAAGGGCCACCCGGCCGCCCGCCTGCACGACGACGCCCTCAGCCGCGCCCGGTTCGAGTTCCGCTGGGAAGACCAG
>NZ_DDRM01000036.1:0-141855 GCF_002343105.1 Brevundimonas sp. UBA2416 | reverse complement strand
ATCGGCCGCGCCGCCCGCAACGTCGACGGCCGCGTCATCCTCTACGCCGACCGCATGACCGGCTCGATGGAGCGCGCCATCGCCGAGACCAACCGCCGCCGCGAAAAGCAGGAGGCCTACAACGCCGAACACGGCATCACCCCGGAGTCGGTCAAGCGCGACATCCGCGAGATCATGGCCAGCCCCTATGAGTCCCGCGCCCTCGACAAGCTGACCGCCCCGGGCATGAAGGAGGAGTCCAGACCCTTCACCGGCTCCAACTTCCAGGCCGCCCTCAAGGACATCGAAAGCCGCATGCGCAACGCCGCCGCCAACCTCGAATTCGAGGAGGCGGCGCGGCTCCGCGACGAGATCAAGCGCATGAAGCTGATGGACCTGGAGTTCGCCAACGAGGTCCTGACCGCCGAGGGCGAGCAGGTCGACAAGGCGGCGCCGAAGCGCTGGCGGGCAGAGGCTGCGGCGGAGAAGGCGGAGGCGTTCCGGAAGGGCAGGCTGTAGGGGGCAGGTCGGGCTAACCGACAGAAGGGGGAAGTGTGACCTGAGATCAGGCAGATGAAGATCGTGGGGCTAGTATTGCTCGCGAGGGATTTGGTGGGGCGTCAGGGATCGCTACGCGCTACAGGAGGTGGTGCGAAAACTCAGCGCAGGGGATTTTTATGCGAGCTGGTCAGCTTGAGCAGGCTCATTTTGAAGATGAAGTGAGGCAGATCGCGCGACTTCTCTGGAGCGAGGCAGCACTAGGTGGATCTCAGGTACTCGAGGGTCGTGAGCGGGATGGGGTGTTCGAAACACGAGACGCTATCAATGTGATCGAAGCCACGGTGTCCTCGAAGAGGGATAAAACGTCCCAAGACGCCCTAAAGACCGCCACTGTCGTCCAGAATCTCCGCAAGTCAGGCGGCAAATTCGCAGCCGGTTGGCTTGTTACGCTCCACGAGCCAACCGTTGACCAGAAGGCCGTCGTTGCGGCGTATCCTGGAACGCTGAGGCTACTGTCTTTCGAGCAATTTCGATCCATGCTCTTTAACGGGGCGGAATATATTCGCTGCAGAATGTCCCACGCTTTCGGCAGCGTAACCGATCCTGAGACTCACAAGCCGAAACTAGATCGATCCGCATATATTCCTATCGAGCTATTGGTTTCAGAATCAACGGACAGATTAACTGCAAAGCAAGTTTCGGAGCTAATCGAGAAATCTCCTTCTAGGTTCAATGTTGTAGGTGACTACGGCGCCGGAAAGAGTATGACTATACGTGAAGTTTTTTATAGACTCGCGGAAAACTACAGAAACCTAAAATCTTACCGAGTTCCGGTTTATCTCAATTTACGAGAGCATCGAGGACAGACCAGCCCGGTTGAGGCTCTCGAGCGCCACTCTCGGGAGATAGGTTACTCGGGTGGTGCCAGCGATCTCGTGCGAGCTTGGCGGGGCGGTCATGTAGATCTATTTCTCGATGGCTTTGACGAAATAGCCACCTCGGGCTGGGGGCAAAGTCTCAAGAGGGTGCGGCAGCATAGATGTGCTGCCATGACGCTTATCCGGAATTTTGTTCAGAGTAGTTCAAATAAAAGTAGCATCGTTGTTGCGGGAAGATCCAACTTCTTCGATGCAAAATCTGAGATGCGAGCAGCGTTAGGCGTAACTGCTGAATGGCGCACGGTCTCTTTGAACGATTTTACTCCAGAGCAAGCGCAGCGGTTACTGAAGAAGCTCGGGTACGACGATAAGATTCCTGAGTGGTTGCCCTCGCGCCCGCTCCTAGTTGCCTACTTTGCGTTCTTGGGGAGGCAGGGGGATCTGTACACGTCATTGGCTGGGCTAGGGGCGGGGGCCGGGTGGAACAAGTTCCTAGCTCTCATTAGTGCGCGGGAGTCGGAGCAGGATGATCGCCTAGATCCCGAAACCGTCCGGCAAATCATCGAGCGACTGGCAACGAGGGCGCGTGCAACTCCGGACGGTATGGGGCGTCTGTCAATGGAGGTAGTTCAGGAGGCTTACCGTGACATCGTTGGGGGCCTTCCGGATGAAGGGGGGCAGCAGCTACTTCTGCGGCTACCGGGATTGGCTCCGTCTTCCGCCGAGGATGGCACGCGCTCGTTCATAGATCCCCAGTTTGCTAGCGCAGCGCGTGCCGGTGATGTGACGCGATTTGTTATCGAGCCCTTTTCGTTTGATACGACCGTGTTCGCCGATGTTCAGTCAGCGCTCGGATCAAACGGAAAAGACGTGCTTATCGACAACCGAGTGAGTGGGGCCGTCACAGATGGCCATCTGAAAGCAGCCTTCGAAAGTCTTCGGGTTGGCAATCATCCCGGTCAGGTCGCTATGGATGTTCTTTCGGCCGTTCTTATAGACGAGGATCCGACTATATTTGGCCGTATTGAAGTAGAAGAAGCCGTTGAGGAAGAGTTGCTAGTTGGTTCGTCTGACCTAAGATCTATAACTTTTAGAGATTGTATTATCTCTTCTATTGTTATGGATGGAGATTTTGGAGACGAATGTCTTCCAAATTTCAAAGGCTGCGTAATAGGTACAATTGAGGGGCTTGGTCGAGACGGTGGGCTTCCTCAGCAATTCTCTGACTCTGATGTATCAACTGCGATTTCTGGTACGACAACCAATGCAGAAATAATGGGCCTGTCCCTTGCTGAGCCAGTGAAGGTCTTGCTGACGATCCTTAAGAAAATGTTCGTTCAGCAGGGCAGTGGACGGCAGTTGTCCGCATTCAGTCGAGGTTTGGATCCACGTGCCGCTAAGTATGTGCCAGAAGTTCTTCGCATCGTTCAGAGCGAGGGGCTTGGCGCTCCGACGCGGATCCGGGGTAAAGAGATCTGGTTCCCAAATCGGCACCATTCAGCCCGGGTTCGCACGCTTCTCGCTGCACCACTCTTGGCGACCGACTCGCTCATCAAGACGGCCAGCGACCTTTAGCGGGGCTATCCCCCCTGACCCGCCACCCGCTACGGTGGGTGGATGGGGCAGGACGACAATCACTGGTGCGAGCTCGGCTTCGCTGAACCGGCCGTCGTCTTCAAGGGGCCGACCCAGACCGCGCGATCGGTCACCGAGGCCTGGGTGGCACTGCACGGCTTCTGTCCCAATTGCCCCGCCGACCGCCTGCCGCCGCTGCCGAACAATTCGCCCGTCGCCGACTTCCGCTGCGGTGCCTGTGGCGAGGAATATGAGCTCAAGGCCAAGCGCGGCAGGCTGGGGCCCTCCATCCCGGACGGCGCCTTCGGCACCATGACCGCCCGGCTGACGGCGGCGAACAACCCCAGCCTCTTCGCCATGAGCTACGACCGCGCCGCCGCGCGGGTGACGGACCTGATCCTCGTGCCGAGCCATTTCTTCACGCCGCAGATCATCGCGGCGCGCAAGCCGCTCGGCCCCCATGCCCGCCGCGCCGGCTGGCAGGGCTGCAACATCCTGATCGGACAGGTCCCGGCGTCGGGCCGCATCCGCCTGATCCACGCCGGCGTCCCCGCGCCCCGCGCCGAGGTCCGCGCCGCCTGGACCGCGACCCGCTTCCTGCGCGACGAAGGCCTGAAGGCGCGCGGCTGGCTGCTGGCCGTCATGGGCGCGGTCGAGGCGGTGGGGCGGCCCGAGTTCACCCTGGCCGAGGTCTATGCCCAGGAGGCGCGGCTGGCGGCTCTCTATCCGGGCAACAACAACGTCCGCCCCAAGATCAGGCAGCAGCTGCAGGTGCTCCGCGACCGCGGCTGGCTGGCGTTCGACGGACGCGGACGGTACCGGCGGACCCTCTGAACTTTTTTGCTTTCGTCATCCTCCGGCAAGCCGCGCCTTCGCGGCGCAGACCGGGGGACCCAGCGGCGCGCGAGAGCGCGAACCTGTCGGGAGCGCGGTCGGCTAACAGCCTGCCTGAACAGGTCGCCTTCGGCGCCGCTGGGTCCCCCGGTCTCGCTGCGCTCGCCGGAGGATGACGAAAGGGGGGAGGGGCGCACTCCCCACCGCTCACAATCCGCCGATTGTCAGCACAACTCCGCCCCCATCGTCCCCTCCCGACCCCAATCCTTTCAACCCCTTGCGCCCCGCGCTCTCCCTTTTCGCCCCTTTCAGCCCGCCATAGGAACCGCCCGCCGCAGACTCCGCCGCCTCAACACGGAGCGGAGATCATGAAGAAGACACCCGGAAAACCCGACGCCCTTGACCGCGCGATCCGGCGCATGGAGACCGTCGAACGCCTTGCCCGCGAGGCGCGGGCGGTGGCGTCCATGCCGACCGGAACCCCGACGCTCGACGCGATCCAGGACGCGGCCATGGCGGAAATCGAGCGGGCGGTGGCGGCGCTGAAGCGCGATCAGGCGCGGGGGCGGCGATGAAGGCCCTGCCGAAGACCCGCTATGTCACCGTGGCGGGCGAGACCTGGGGGCTGATCCGGGGGGCCTATCTGTCGGGCCTGTCGGCGCCGACGGTGGCGGCGCGGTTCGGGGTGTCGGTGACGGCCCTGCGCAAACATGCGGCGAAGGAGGGCTGGACCAAACGGGCCTTCGCCGCGCGGCAGGCGCTGGCGCGGTCGGCGCCGCCCTCCGGACCCGCCCCCGCCGCCCCCGCAGACGGGCCGCCCGACGAGGCGGCGGTGCTGGCGGCCTGGCGCGCGCCCCTGCACATCCGCCCCGACGACCTCGCCCGCCGGGCCCTGGCCGGCGCCGCCCATGCGCTGAAGAGCGGCGAGGGGCTGAACGCCGTCCGCCTCGCCCGCGCCGCGACCGAGATCGCCCGCCTCAACGACGTCCTCGAATGGGCCGAGGAGGACCCGGCCGAGTCCGACGAACGGTTCGAGGCCGGTCAGGCCATGATGCGGATGTTCCTGCGCGAACGCGCCCTGACCCTGGCCCAGGACCTGATGGCCGGCCGCGACCTGCCGCCCGAATACGAGGACCTGAAGCTCGAACTGGCCCGGCTGGAGGCCGTGCGCGCGGCCGAGGAAAGGACTGGGGACGAGGGGGCGAAAGGGGAGGGATGACAGCTTTGAGCGTTTTTTGGGGGGGAGTGTCATCTGACCCTTCTCCCTCCCCTCATGGGGAGGGTGGATGTCGCGTAGCGACAGACGGGTGGGGAACCGCCGCACGGTCGAACTCTGCCCTGACTCACCCCACCCTGTCGTCGCTTCGCGCCGACATCCCTCCCCACAAGGGGGAGGGAGAGCTATGGAGGCCCCATGCCCACCCGCGCCGCCGCCCTGATCGTCCTGATCCTCGCCGCGGCCGTGCTGGGCTTCGCGCCGATCCTCGTGCGCCTCGCGGACACCGGCCCGGCCGCCGCGGGCTTCTGGCGCTTCGCCTTCGCCCTGCCCCTGCTGCTGCTCATGACCGCCAGACCCGGCGGCGAGGGGATCGGCCGGCCCTCCGGCTGGATGATGCTGGCCGGCGGCATGCTCGTGCTCGATCTCAGCTTCTGGCACTATTCGATCGCCCTGACCTCGGTCGCCAACGCCACCACCCTGACCAACCTGACGCCGGTGGTGGTGACCCTGGTCGGCTGGTGGGTGTTCCGCGAGCGGCCGAAGGCGCTGTTCGTGGTCGCCCTTGCCGCCGCCATCGCCGGCGCCGTGACCATGTCCTTGGGGGCCGACGGCGGGCAGGGCTCGAACCCCCCGCTGGGCGACGCCTTCGCCGCCGTCACCGCCCTCTGGTACGCGGGCTATTTCATCGCCGTGAAGGCGGCGCGCGGGCGCTATTCGGCCGGGCGGGTGATGCTGTGGTCGACCGCCATCGCCGCGCCGGGCCTGCTGATGGCGGCCCTGGTGCTCGGCGAGCAGATCCTGCCCGGCTCATGGGGCGGCTGGGCGGCCTGCGTGGGGCTGGGGGTGGTGCATGTGGTGGGACAGGGCGGCGTCGCCTGGTCGCTGGGCCGGCTGCCCACGGCCCTGACCGCCGTGACCGTCCTGATCCAGCCGATCGCCGCCGCCGTCCTCGGCTGGCTCCTCTTCGCCGAGACCCTGACCCCGGTTCAGGCGCTGGGCGGCGCGGTGGTGCTGGCCGCGATCGTGCTGGCGCAGTGGAGCGCGGCCAAAAAGAAAGGCGCGGAAGCTGATGCTCCCGCGCCCGTCTTGTGATGGTGTCAGCCGTGGTCTCAGACCAGCTTCAGATCCACCGCCGAGGTCTTGCCGCGCTGGGATTCCAGCTCGTATTCGACCTTGGCGTTTTCATCGAGGCCTTGCAGGCCCGCCTTCTGAACCGCGGTGATGTGGACGAAAACGTCCTGACCGCCGCCATCGGGCTGGATGAAGCCGAAACCCTTCGTCGGGTTGAACCACTTGACCGTGCCGGTCGCCATGTTGCGTCTCCTGAACGCGCTTTCCAGGCAGACGTCCCTCGAGGGACGCCCGTCAGCCCATCTGGACGAGCTCATTCAGTGAAGGAGCGAGCACGGGTGTGGAGGCCGCGCGAAATCCGGACTGCGCCGACTTTCTCTCGCGCAATTCCGGGACGGTCAACCGCAAACCGATTCGCCTCTCCGGTGAACAATGTTCTCGAAATCAGCTGCACAGCGGGCGCGGGGCCCCGTCCAGATGCAGGTGATTGGCATGCGGCTCGTTGTAGTCCGGGCTCAACACGGTCGCGAACACCCGGCAGGCGCCGTCGCGGATCCGGGTCAGAAACCGCCGCCCCTCGGCCCCGCGCGGCCCGTCGCCCGGCCAGTCCTCCAGCACCGAGATCCGCCGCCCGTCCTCCAGCGTCCCCCCGCCGATATCCAGCGCATTGGCCCGCGCATGCTCGCTGGGCCGCGCCGAGACGTCCGTCTGGCCATAGATGCGGCGGCAGCTGTAGGTCCCCACATCGTTCAACCGGGCCACCCGGCTGCCGAAGGTCTGCTGGGCCGCCGGCTGCAGCACCTGCCGCTCCCAGATGACGTAGCGCACCGCCAGCGGGCACTGCATCACCGGGTCGCCCGGCAGTCGGGTCACGGCGCCGCCGGTGATGCGGATCGCTCCCCGGACGACGCAGAAGCCGCCGTCGTCCCGGTCCTCGGCCCGCTCCACCTGCACCCCGGCCTCGCGCAGCACCTGCATACAGGCCTCGGTGACGGCGGCGGTCTCCTCGGGGGCGGCGGTCGCGGGCAGGACGAAATCGGCCACCTTGGCCGCCGTCGCCGTCCCGATCGGCCGGTTCAGGTCCAGCGGCTTCCACGGCAGGTCCTGCGCCGGGGCGAACAGGTTCAACAGGGCGAACGCCGCGCAGACGCCAAGCGTCAGCTCCCAGAGCAGGTTCCAGAAATCGGCGAAATCACGCTTCATACGCCGACAGCCTTACGCGGCGGCGCTGACCTCCGCCAGCCGTCGCACCAGCGTCGTGCAGGCCCGCTGCCCCGCGACCCCGTCGTTGGACAGGACGATGAAGCCGAGGCCCCGCCCGGGCGCGGCGAGGACCGTCGCGAACCACATGGTGTTGGAGCCGTTGTGCGTGATCGTCGGCCCTGGCCCGCCGACGCCGCCCCACGGCGCGGTCCCCACGCCCCACCCCGCCGCATACGCCGGCGGGGTGCCCGAGGCGGGGGTCAGCAGATGAGCGCGGGTCTCGTCGCTCAGCCAAGCCGGGGCGCCGCCCATCATGGCGGCGATGAACCGGGCGTAGTCGGCCAGGCTCATATGCGCCGTCCCTGCCGGGCCCAGCGCCGCCGGATTGTCTGCGAAGCCGGCCGGATCGACGCCGACGCCGCCCCGGTGCCCCCAGGGGGCGTCGCCCTGTGGCGCGCCGAACCCGGCGGTGGTCAGGCCCAGCGGCGCGTACAGCTCAGCCGCCATGACCGTCTCCCAGGGCTGGCCGGTGATCGTCTCGATGGCGGCGCCTAGGGCGATGTAGTTGCCGTTGCCATAGGCGAACTGCCCGACCGGCCCGGCCGGCGGCGCCCGGAGGGCCCGCGCGGCGAACTCGGCCCTCTGCTCCGGCAAGGGCCGCTGGTCGGCATGGGCCGCCATCAGCCATGTGCGGTCCAGCAGTGAGGCGTCCAGCAGGCCCGCGCGGTGGTGCATCAGGTCATCCATCGTGATGGCGCTCCACGCCGGATCGATGGTCAGGGCGGGGAAGGCCTCGGCCACGAGCATGTCCCACCGCGCGCGCCCTTGCTGGACCAGCCGGCCGAAGACGGCGGCGGTCATGGCTTTGGTGTTCGATCCCAGGTGCCATCGATCATCCGTCGTCGCCAGCGCCTCGCTCCCGACGCGACGCACGCCCCGCACCCCGGCCCATCCGAGGCCTTCGCGCGTCACAATCCCCGCCGCCAGCGCGGGCGGCGCGGCCTCGGCGAAGGCCGCATCCAGCGCGGCCTCTGCCGCCGCGTTTCCGAAGCTGGCGCTAGCCGCGGCCGGCAAGGCGCCGGCGAGGGGCAGGGCGACAAGACCGCCCAGCAGGGCGCGGCGCGTGGCGAACATGGGAAGCTCCATCTCTGTCCCGCCCATATACTCGACCGGGGCGTGGCTCGCACATGAGAATGCTGAAGGTTCACGGCGGGCGCCGGGCCTGCGTGCGACCACCGTGAAATGGAGTTGCAACATTGCCCCCACGGCGGGCGAGGCGCATCGTGGATGCATGGCCAAGAACTCAGACAACTACGCCGCCGACCTTGAACGGCTCCAAATCCTGCTGGTCGAGGCGCAGCACTGGACCATCGACCAGAACCGCAAGACGGTGATCGTCTTCGAAGGTCGCGACTCTGCCGGCAAGGACGGGGCGATCAAGCGCATCACTGAATACGCCTCGCCGCGCCAGACCCGCATCGTCGCTCTGCCCAAGCCGACTGATCGGGAAACCACCCAGTGGTATTTCCAACGCTATGTCGCCCACCTGCCGGCCGACCGCGAGACCGTGCTGTTCAACCGCTCCTGGTACAACCGCGCCGGGGTCGAGCCGGTGATGGGCTTCTGCACCCCCGCGCAGCACGCCCAGTTCCTTACGGATGCGCCCCTGTTCGAGCGGATGCTGACCGATGACGGCGTGATCCTGATCAAGCTCTGGCTCGACATCACCAAGGCCGAACAGGCCCGTCGTCTGGAGGAGCGCACCGCCGACCCGCTGAAGCGGTTCAAGGTCTCGCCGCTGGACGCTGAGGCCCAAGCCCGCTGGGACGACTACAGCGCCGCCCGCGACCGCATGCTGGAGGAGACCAACCACGACCACGCCCCCTGGACCGTAATCGCCACCGACGACAAGAAGACCGCCCGCCTCAACATCATCCGCCACATCCTGCGCTCCATCGGCGGGCCCGGCGCCGCCTCTGACGCCCCCGACGAGGACGTGGTTTTCCTGGCTTCGAAGGCGAAGGGCCGGTTGGCTCCTTGATCAGAAGCCCGGTTCGGCCCGCAGGGTCCCGGCGTTCAGACCGCCGGCCCTGAGTTCCGCCAGCGTTACGGACCGGTCGCGCTTGGCGTAGCGTCGCCCGTCCGGCCCCAGCAGCAACCTATGGTGGCGATAGACGGGGATCGGCCAGCCCATCAGCGTCTGGATCAGAACCTGCACATGGGTCGCCTCGAACAGGTCCTCGCCGCGGATCACATGGGTCACCCCCTGCAGTGCGTCATCATGGGTCACCGCCACATGGTAAGCCGCGCCCGCGTCCTTGCGGGCCAGCACGACATCGCCCGCCGTCCCGGGCCGAGCCCTCATCAGGCCGCGTTCGCCGTTCGGCCCCCGGCCCTCCTCGACGAAGGCCAATGCCTCCCAGACGCCTTCGTCGAGGGCGTCCCGCGCACGGTCCAGCGACAGCCGCCAGGCGAACGGTCGTCCCTCCGCCAGCAAGGCAGCCTCCTCGTCGGCTGGATGTGGGCCGGGTCGGGCCGCTTCCACCGGGCCGTGCGGGGCGTCGCCTATGGCGTCGAGGATGTCCTTGCGGGTGCGGAAACAGCGATAGAGCAGTCCCCGTCCGTTCAGGTCGTCGATCACCGCGGCATAGTCCGCCAGGTGTTCGGACTGCCGACGGACCGGACCGTCCCAGTCCAGCCCCAGCCAGGTCAGGTCTTCCAGAATCGCGTCCTCGAACTCCGGCTTGCAGCGCGTCGGATCAATGTCCTCGATGCGCAGCAGAAAACGGCCGCCGACCTCACGCGCGGCGCGCCAGGCGGTCAGGGCGGAGAAGGCGTGGCCGCGATGAAGCCGGCCGGTGGGCGACGGGGCGAAGCGGGTCACGAACGCCATGGCGGCGCTCACACGCGCTGGACGGCGCCGGCCTGTTCGGCCCCGGCCAGGGCGTTGCGGATATCGGCCTCCGAGAGGGAGTCCATGTCCGCGACAAGATCCTCCACCGCGAACTGCCGCTCTTCGATCATCCAGTCGAAGACCCGACGCGCCATCGGCCCCATATCGGGGAAGGCCCGGCCGGACACGCGATACAGGGTGGCGGGCTTGCGGATCGGCAGGCTGAAGTCAGGCGCACGGGGAATGAGACGGCGCTGGAGCAGGGCGACCTCGTCACGGAAGGCGGGCGAGGCGACGATCCCCGCCAGCCGTGTGGCCAGTTCCGTCAGCCGCGCCTGGAGCAGGCTCCCGCCCCCGGCGTCAGCGGAGGGCAGCCAGGCGCGGAACGCGGCGTCCTGCAAGGCCGGGCCGTCGAGCAGCGACAGGATGCTCCGGCCGGTCAGGGGCATGACCGTGAAGGAGACATGCAGCGAGGGCTGATCCGGAGTCACCGTGTCGTGGTAGAAGCCGCGCGGCATGTACAGCACGTCGCCAGGCCTCATGGTGATGGTCGAGACCAGCCGGCCGCAGTCCTTGTTGAAGTCGGTCTGGGTCATGCCGGGCGGATAGCCGACCGGGTCGATCACGCGCCCTTCGTACAGGTTCCAGACCTTCTCCCCTTCGGTCTGGACGGCGAAGACCTCATGGACGTCATAGTGGGTCGCGACCGCCCGGCCGCCCTTGAACGAGCAGAAGACGCTGGCCCCGACCTCGGCCGCCAGCGCCTCTCCCAGAGCCACGCCCGCGCGGGTGATGGGGGAATGAAGGGTCAGGACGTCATTCGCGAGAATGCTGGTTCCGGCGGACAGGAAGACCTCGACCTTGGCCGGCGCCGGCCGCCAGACGTGGCCCTCCGGGGTTCGCTTCAGCTTGCAGTATTGCTCGGGCGGGACTGCCGCATCCTGGTGCATCAGCTGGAGGCGTTCCGAGGTCCAGACGTTGCTCTGGTTCAGCAGTCCGTTGAAGGCGTCCCAGGGCAGCAGCGCACGCTTGTTCGACCCTTCCGCGGCCGGAACATGCAGCGGCTGGCGGCCCTCGTATTCCGCGCGGAACTGCGCGGGGGTGACGGGATGCAGGATCTCTTCGAGCGTGCGCATGGGCTGAGGTTTAAGGCGACCTCCGCACCCTGTCGATGCGTCGTCGGCCTATACGCGCTGCACCGCCCCGGCGGCCTCGGCCGCGGCGACGGCCTCGCGAACATCACCCTCCGACAGGGACTGGAAATGGGCGACCATGTCCTCGAGGGCGAATTGCCGTTCCGCTATCGCCCAGTCGTAGGTCTCGCGTACGGTGGTCGAACAGGCGGGGAACGACCTGCCCGTGGTCCGGTACAGGGTGACGGGCTTGCGTTCCGGCAGGGTGAAGGATGGCGGCCGGGGGGTCATCCGGGTCTGGGATCTGGCGACCTCCTCGCTGAACGCCGGGGAAGCCGCGATACGCGCCAGGATCTGACCGTAATCGGCGAGGTGGGCCGCCAGAGCCGCGCCGCCATCTTCCGTCGCCGGCGGCGCGAAGGCGCGATAGGCCGGGTCCTTCATCGCCTCGATGTTCAGCAGCGCGAGCAGGGTGCGGCCGTGCAGGGGCGTGATTGCGAACGTCACATGCAGCGACGGTCCCTCGGTCGCCAGGGCGTCATGATACCAGCCACGCGGGAGATAGAGGACGTCGCCGGCCTGCATCGTCACCTGCTGCATCAGGGCCCCGCGGCTCTGCTCGAACCAACGGCGGGTGGCGTCGTCGTCGGGGAAGTTCTCGATCGGATTGTCGGCGCGGCTCTCGTAGAGGTTCCAGACCTTGGTTCCTCCGGTTTGGATGACGACAACGTCGTGGTTGTCGAAATGAGTGCCGAAGGCCTGAACGCCCTGGAAGGAGCAGTAGATGTTGGCGCCGATGCTGGCCGCAAACGTCCGCCCCAGCGTCTCGCCGATCTGCATCAGCGGTTCGTGGATCGTCAGGACGTCATTGGCGATCAGACTGGCGCCGGCGGACAGGAAGACCTCGACCTTCTGGGGCCAGGGACGCAACACCTCGCCCTGCGGCGTGGCGACGGGGTGGCAGTACTGTTCCGGGGGGACGGCGACATAGTTCCGCATCAGCCGAAGATG
Source organism: Brevundimonas sp. UBA2416 (assembly GCF_002343105.1). Classification (NCBI taxonomy): domain Bacteria; kingdom Pseudomonadati; phylum Pseudomonadota; class Alphaproteobacteria; order Caulobacterales; family Caulobacteraceae; genus Brevundimonas; species Brevundimonas sp. UBA2416. The sequence goes on along the minus strand of NZ_DDRM01000036.1, from coordinate 129,558 downwards.
GGCCGCGCTCCAGAGCGAGCCCTGACCCAGCAGGCGATTGAAGTCAGCCCATGTGAGGATGGCGGCCTTCCGCTCGTCGCCCGCCGCCGGAATATGCAGCGGCTTGCGGCCGACGTACTCCGCCCGGAACTGCTCGGGCGAGACGGGATGCAGAAGGTCGTCCAGGCTGTGCATGGCCGAACAAGTATGACGCCCGCCGCCCGCTGTCGATGCGGTCGCGTGGTCAGAGGGCCTTGAAGGCTCCGGAGCGGATGGCGGCGTCGAAGGCCTCTTTCAGCGCCGGCTCAGAGACGAAGTCGAACTGGGCGATGACATCCTCCAGCGCGAACTGTGGCTGACCCAGCGCCCATTCGACCGCGACCCGCGCCGGGCCGTCCACGCGCGGAGGCGTCAGGCCTGTCGGCCGGTAGAGGGACAGGGTCGTCCGGGCCGGAAGAGCATAGGGTTCGCCCCTTGGCACGAGGCGCTCCTGGGCCATCAACACTTCGTCGCGGAAAGCGGGAAGGGCGGACAGATTGGCCAGACGCCGGCCCAGGTCCGTCAATTGTTCGCCGAGGCGGTTGCCGTCCCTTCCCGGCGCGAGCCACTGGCGAAACGTTGGATCCTGCATCGCGGCCGATTCAAGCAGGCGAAACAGAACCCGCCCGTACAGGGGCGACACCGAGAAGGTCACATGAAGCGAGGCTCCCTCTGTGGCCAGGGCGTCATGGTACCAGCCCCGCGGCAGGTAGAGCACATCGCCGGGCCGCATCCGCACCTCGGTCATCAGCTTGCCGCGCGTGGCCGCAAACCAGCGGCGGGTTTCTGCGTCTTCGACCGGAAATTCCACCGGCGCCTCGGCGCGGTTCTCGTACAGCCGCCAGGTCTTTTCGCCCTCCACCTGCACGGCAAATACGTGGTGCAGGTCGAAATGGGTGTCGAACGCCCGGACCCCGCCGAAGGAACAATAGACGTTGGCCCCGACCAGCCCCGCGAAGTCCCGGGCCAGCTGATGCGACAGGGCGCGCAGCTCGGGCGTCAGCTCCTGGACGTCTCCGGCGATGACGCTGGCGCCCATGCCCAGCAGGGTCTGCACCTTGGCGGGCGAAGGGCGCAGGGTCGCGCCCGACTGCGACCGGGCTTCGACGCAGTACTGCTCGGGCGGGATCGGCTCGCCGTTAAAGACCATCTTCAGGCTCTGGGCGGTCCAGATCGAACTCTGGTCCAGCAGGGCGTTGAAGCGGGCCCAGTCCAGAAGCGACCGCTTGGCGGCTCCCTCTTCCGCCGGAATGTGCAGCGGTTTTCGGTCGTTGTAGTCCGCGTCGAACCGGTCGCGCGTGATCGGGTGCAGAAGTTCGTCCAGAGTGGTCATGCCGAATAGCTAGAACGGGCGTACGCCCCTGTCGATGAGACCGCATGCCCCTCCCGCTGAATCCCGTCCAGATCGCCGCCGCGCGCGAGGCTCTCGTCGTTCTGGACCCCGCGCTGGCCCGTGCCCATGTCCAGACTCCCGTGTTCGGCTGGCGACTGCGCCGGGGCGGCTTTGAGGGCCTGTTCCACATGATTGTGGACCAGCAGGTTTCGGTGGCTTCAGCCGCCGCCATCTGGGCCCGGGTCGAGACCGGCCTGGCCGGCGAGGTGACGCCGCATCGGGTGCTGGCCACGGATATCGAAACCCTCCGCAGCTTCGGCCTGTCCATCCAGAAGGCGACCTATGGCCAAGAGATCGCCCGCGCCCAGGTCGAGGGCCGGATCGACTTCGACCATCTTGAGCAGTTGTCGGACGCGGAGGCGATCGCGCGGCTGGTCGCGATCAAGGGCGTCGGCAAGTGGACGGCCGAGACCTTCCTGATGTTCTGCGAGGGCCGTCAGGACGTCTTTCCCGGCGGCGACATCGCCTTGCAGGAGGCCATGCGCTGGGCGGACGGCGCGACCCTGCGGCCGACGGAGAAGCAGGCCTGGGCCCGCGCCGAAATCTGGAGCCCGCATCGCAGCGTGGCGGCGCATCTGCTCTGGGGATGGTATGGAGCGGTCAAGCGCGGCGAGGCCGTGCTGGAGGAGCATCCCGCGTGAGCCCCATCGTCGATCCCGCCCTGACCGATCCCGAGACCGTGCTCGGCGCGCTCGACTTCGCCGGCGTGGCCGTCTTCGCCGCCACCGGAGCCCTGGCGGCGGCGCAGCAGCGGCATGATCTGGTGACCTTCGCCTTCTTCGGCGCCATCACCGGAGTGGGCGGCGGCACCTTGCGCGACCTGCTGATCGGCGCGCCGGTCTTCTGGGTGCAGGACTGGCGCTATATCGCCGTCTGCCTGCTGGCCTCCGTGGCCGTCTGGATGGTGGGGGCGCGGCCCTGGCGGTTCCGGGCGCTGCTGTGGCTCGATGCGATCGGCCTCGCCGCCTATGGCGTCATGGGCGCCGCCAAGGCCGAGGCCTTCGAGGTCGCGCCCCTGATCTGCATCGTCATGGGCGCCCTGACCGCCTGTTTCGGCGGGGTGGTGCGCGACCTGCTGGCGGGACAACCGTCGATCCTGTTGCGGCGAGAGATCACCGTCTCCGCCGCCCTGCTGGCGGCCACCGTCTTCGTCGCCGCGCGGGCCCTGGGCCTCGACGCCTGGCCCGCGGCCCTGATCGCCGCGCCCTGCGGCTTCGCCCTGCGCGCGGGCGCCCTTGTCTGGGGCTGGAGCCTGCCCGCCTTCCCGGGAACGCCGACGCGCGGCTGACTGTCGCCCAACCGTCGTCCGGCGGTCATCGCCAAGCCGTCGAATCAGGACTAGGCTTTTGGCTCAGTCAGGGAAGGAGACGTGTCTTCAGTCCGGTTGCGTCGATGATCCCTTCCCGAACGGCGAGGGCCTGATGCAGGTCCAGAGTCGTCCCCCGTCCGGCTGGCCCGCGCTGGTGCTGAACGCCGACTTTCGCCCGCTGTCCTACTATCCGCTGTCGATCTGGCCGTGGGAGGAAGTGGTCAAGGCGGTCTATCAGGACCGCGTCGACGTGGTCTCGACCTATGACAAGGTGGTCCGCAGCCCGTCGATGGAGATGGTCCTGCCCAGCGTCATCGCGCTGAAGAACTATGTCGACCAGGACCGCCAGCCGGCCTTCACCCGCTTCAACGTCTTCCTGCGCGACGGCTTCGCCTGCCAGTATTGCAACGCCACGGCCGAGCTGACCTTCGACCATGTGATCCCCCGCTCGCGCGGTGGCCGCACCACCTGGGAGAACATCGTCGCCGCCTGTTCGCCCTGCAATCTCAGGAAGGGCGGCCGGACGCCGCAGCAGGCCGGCATGCCCATCCGTCGCGCCCCGCATCGCCCCAGCGCCTGGCAGTTGCAGGAGTTCGGCCGTCGCTTCCCGCCGCACTACCTGCACCAGAGCTGGCTCGACTATCTCTACTGGGACATCGAGCTGGAGCCGTAGTGACGGAACGGCGTGGAGCGCGCGCCGTTGACGACAGGCCCGTCCTGCTTCAGTCGAGCCCTCATGAAAATCCGCGTCAGCGCCGAACTCGTCTATCGCTTCGATCCGCCGACCGACGCCATCTACAAGATTCAGGTCGCCCACTGGCCGGGCCAGACCATTCTCGAGGAAAGCCTCACCACCACCCCCGCCATCGACCTCGTCGAGAACGAGGATGAGGAGTTCGGCGCCCGTACCCTGCGCGCCCATCTGTCGGGCGAGGTGGCCCTGACCTATCGGGCGGTGGTCGACAACGGCGTACTCAAGGGCCTGCCGCCGGTAACAGTCCAGCACGACTGGGGTGAACTGCCGGCCGAGGTGCTGACCTATCTCTGGCCCAGCCGGTACTGCCCCTCGGACCAGTTCGGCCGGTTCGCCGAACGCACCTTCGGGGGCACGATCGGGGGCGACCGGGTGCTGAAAATCCTCGACTGGATCAAGGCCGAGATCGACTATGAGCCGGGCGCCTCGGACAGCGAGACCACGGCGGCGCGGACCTTCATCGATCGGGCGGGAGTCTGCCGCGACTTTACCCATATGGGGATCACCCTTTGCCGCGCCTCCGGCATTCCGGCGCGGGCGGTCAGCGCCTTCGCGCACCAGCTCAATCCGCCGGACTTCCACGCCATCTTCGAGGTCTGGCTGTCGAACGGCTGGTGGCTGGTCGATCCGACGGGTCTGGCCCCGGTCGAGGGGCTGGTCCGCATCGCCTGCGGCCGCGACGCCGCCGACATAGCCTTCCTGACGACCCAGGGGACGTGCCGCCTGGTGCGTCAGTCGGTCATGGCGGAGGCCGTCTAGGTCAGCGTCCGCCCGCCGCCTTCCATTCCTCGAGGAAAACGTCGCGGCGCAGCACCTTGTTGTCGGGATCGATCAGGACATGGGCGCCCGCTGCGACGGGGATAGCCCCTCGACCGCCGGTCATGGCCAGGGTCTGCCGCCGGCCGTCGATCTCGATCTCGACCGGCATGGGGAAGACGCCGGCGTCGCCGGTGACCCATTCCAGCGCCAGCTGCCCGTTCTCCCGGGTCTGGCGCAGATCGGGCAGGGCGGCCTGGTAGAGATAGCCGCGGAAGAACCAGGCCAGATCGCGGCCGGACTCCTCACTGGTGATGGCGAGGAATTCGTCGGTCGTGCCGTAGCGGGTTGTGAAATTTCCGGGCCGCGGCGTCGCCGTGCCGTAGACCAGCCGCGTCAGCGAGCGGAAGAAGGCCTCGTCCCCGATCAGCATGCGCAGCGAATGCGCGATCAGCGAGCCCTTGTTGTACAGGTCCAGCCCCGGGCCGACATTGCTCTTGTAGACATCGTCTTCGGCCCGGTCGGTGCCCGTGACCACCGGGAAGCGGTTGATCAGGTCGCGGCGCTGCTCCTGTAACTCGGCCTGCATATAGCGTTCGCCGTTCAGCCAGCGCAGGTAGAGCGGCTGCATATAGCTGCCAAGCCCCTCGTGCAGCCACATGTCGTCGGCGTTGCGGTTGGTCATCTGGTTGCCGAACCACTCATGCGCCAGCTCATGGTGCAGCAGCCAGTCATAGCCCTTGCCGTCGAGGCGATAGGCGTTGCCATAGGCGTTGATGGTCTGGTGCTCCATGCCCAGATGCGGCGTCTCGACCACGCCCATCTTCTCGTCGCCGAAGGGATAGGGGCCGACGGTGGCCTCGTAGAAGTCCATCATCGGCGCGAACTGGGCGAACAGGGCCGCGACCTTGGCCGGGTCATCCGAGCGCAGATGCCAGTAGGACATCGGGATCACATTGCCGAACCGGCTTTGGTAGTCCGCCCGCACCTCCTCATACGGCCCGATGTTCAGGGCGATCGCATAGGTGTTCGGATTGGCCGCGCTCCAGTTCCAGGTCGTCCAGCCGTCGCCGTGGTCGACCGTCCCCATGAATCGTCCGTTCGCCGGCGCGGCCAGGTTCGACGGCACGGTGATGTGCATGTCCACCCGCTTCGGCTCGGCCAGCGGATGGTCGATACAGGGCCAGAAGATGTCGCAGCCCTCGGGCTGGACGGCGGTAGCGATCCACGGCGATCCGTCGGCTGTCGTGGCCCAGACGAAGCCCCCGTCCCAGGGCGCCCGGGGCGCCACGCGCGGCGCGCCGGCATAGGCGATGCGGACCGATACCGTCTCTCCGGCGGCCAGCGGTTCGGCCAGCGGAATGGTCATTCGGCCTTCGGGATTGCTCCAGCCGCCCCCGGGCAGCTCCCGCCCGTCGACCTGAACCGAGGAAACGGTGAACAGGGTGTCCAGCTCGACCACCACGGCCGTCAGCGGCGCGGTGGCGGTGAAGTCCAGCACGGCGACGGCGTCGATCGTCTTCGTCTCCGGCATGACCTTGATCGTCAGGTCGGCCTTGTCGAACTGCATGGCCAGCTGTTCGGGCGTGCGCGGCTGGTCGGTGCCGAGGGTGAAGGCGGTCGATTCGCGCACGGGGGTCACGGTGACGGCGGGTTCGGCGGTGGCGGGGGCCGTTTCCGCCTGGGTGGTGACCGAAATCGAGACGCAGGCGCCGAGCGCCAGCATGGAAGCGCCCATCAGGGCGGCGCGACAGGCTTTGAAGGACACGGCTGGCTCCCCGACGACAACCGGGTCAGCCTAAAGGGGAGGGCGTGTCGCGCAACCTGAAAGCGGTTCGCGCTGGTCGCTTGTCATCCCGGCCGAAGCGAAGCGGAGAGCCGGGATGACAAGCCGACCTATAGCCCCCGCGCCTTGCGTTGCGCCTTGGTCGCCCGGCGGGCCCAGGCCTTGTCGATCTGTTCGCGCAGCCGTTCGTCGTCGGCGGCCTCATACCGCACCAGCACCGCCGGCCAGCCTTCAAAGTGCGGAGTCTGGAAATAGGTCTGCGGCTCCGTCTCCATCAGGAAGTCGACCGTCCCGTGGTCCAGCGCCAGGGCCAGACTGTCGGGCTCGCGGCTGTCATTGACGATCCAGTGCCCCCGCACCCGGATGCAGCGCCCGCCGTGGAGGGTGGAGTCCTCCGCGCCCGGCTGGGTCAGGGCGTAACTGAACATCTCGTCGCGGGTCATGGGCGCGATTTTGGGGTGACCTCGCCCAAACAAAAAGGCCGGTGTTCCCACCGGCCCTTTCAAATCCTGTTGTCGTCGCCCGATCAGGCGGCGGCGGCTTGCTCGGCCAGCTTGGCCTTGACCTGACGCTTGATGCGCTGGGCGGCCAGCGACAGCTGCTCGTCCTTGGCCTTGACGATGAACGGGTCCAGGCCGCCCTTGAAGTCGAGGGTGCGCAGGGCGGCGTTCGAGATACGCAGGCTGAAGGTCTGGCCCAGGGCTTCCGAGGCGACCTTGACCGTCTTCAGCGACGGCAGGAAGCGGCGCTTGGTCTTGACGTTCGAGTGGCTCACGCTGTGGCCGACCATGGGGCCGATACCGGTGAGTTCGCAGCGACGCGACATCTGACTATCCTTGACGGAGCGGGCCGCGAAACCGTGCGGACGCATGAAACAGAGGCGCGCGAGGATGGGGTCCCCGCGCGAGAGGGGGCCGTATAGTGGAAGTCACCGCGCCCCGTCAAGGCTTGAGGCGGGTTACGGGCCGTTCAGCCGCCGTTCAATTCCCGCCATATATCGCTTCTATTCATGCGGCGAAGCTCCGCCGCCGAAGGTCCATGCCATGACGCCGTCCGCCCTGATCCGCCTCTTACCCGTCCTCGCCGGCGCCCTGCTGCTGTCCGCGCCCGCGAGCGCGCCCTTCGCCGGACCGGCGGCTCCGGCCCAGTCGGGCCCGCCGCCCGTGCTGGCCGGCTACTGGGAATACACGACCAGCGCCTTGGGGCAGCGCGACACCGAGACCAAATGCGTCCGCCCCAGCGAGATCAACCGCTTCTTCGGCGGCCTGTCGACGCGTCACTACCGGTGCACCTATCCGGTGCGCGTGGTCGGCAACGGCAACGCCCGCTTCGAGGGTAATTGCGTCAGCCGTAGCGGCCGTCAGGTGCGGGTGCGGTTGAACGGGACCTATCAACCGGAACAGTTCAGCTTCCGGGGCGGCGCCTCGATCCGCGGCGCAGGCATCTGGAGTCCCTACATCCCCGCCACGATCAACGCGCGCCGCCTGGCCGCCCAGTGCCCGGCCGGGGCCGAGTATTTCTAGGGCTCAGACCTCGACGACCCGCGCCACGACATAGGTGTGCTGCTCGCCGGAGGGCAGGGACAGGCTGACATATTCGCCGACGACGAACCGCTCTTCGCCGAAGCGGAAGCCGGTCGCGTCGTCGGCGACGCCCTCTTCCATGTCGAGAATCCAGCGGCCGCCAGGGCCCTGACGCAGCTGACCCTTGCTGATCGTTACGTCCCGCGAAAAGCGCCGGACATGGCCGCGCTCCGGTTCACCGCGCAGGGCCTCGCCATCCAGTCGACCGTCGGCGTCCAGGGGGGCGACGATGTCATAGCCCTCTGTCGGCGCGCCGGCCGGGTGACCGGGCTCGCGGGCGAGTTCGAGGCGGATATGGTGGAACTGGGTCATCGCGTCGCTCTCGTTGAACAGGCTTCCGATTCCGACACTTGCCGGAACGGGCGCAGACCCGCTTTGTTATGGAACAACGCCCGGAACGCATTTGCGGTCCAGGCAAATGCGGGTCGTTCTTGTGACGACCCTCGCCGGGAGGAACAGGACAATGACAGGTCGACTGATCGCCGCTCTGGCGGCCCTGACGCTCGGCGGCTGCGCCGGGGAGGCCGTCCGGCAGAACGGAACCGAACCCGTGATCATGGGCTCCGCTGATCGCGGCGCCATGCTTGTTCAGCAGAGATGCGCGAGCTGCCATTCGGTCGAACGCACCGGCGACAGTCCCATGCGCGCCGCCCCGCCGTTCCGCGCCATGGGCGTCCTGTATCCCGTGCGGGACCTTCAGGAAGCCTTTGCGGAAGGCCTGGTCACCACCCACCCGTCCATGCCGGCTTTCGAGCTCCAGCCGACCGAGATCGCCGATCTGATCGCCTACCTCGAACGTGTCTCCGGAACCGGTCCGGGCGTCTGAATGGCAGAAGACCGGGAGACCGGCTTGACTTAAATCTACATATGTAGATTTCATGCATCATGACGCGATCCCGAACCCTGTCGCCGGCCGCTCGTCGGGTCCTCGCCGCCCTCGTCGCGGCGGGCGCGCCAGGCCGCCACGGCTACGATCTTTGCCGCGAGGCGCAGATCAAATCGGGAACCCTCTACCCCCTGCTGATCCGTCTTGAGGCCCAGGGCTATCTGTCGGCTGCTTGGCAGGTCGCGGAGGCCCCGGGTCGCCCGCCGCGGCACGTCTACAGGCTGACGGCCGCAGGCTGCCGACTGGCCGACGAACATCCCCTGCCCGCGACCCGGGCCGATGAAGCGCCCCAGGGTGGGCTGGCATGAGCCCGGTCATTGAGCTGATCTTCCGGCTGATCCGCAGGCTGCTGCCACCGGCGCTGCAGCCATGGGGCGAGGCCGCGATCCGCGAGGCCCGGAGTGCGACCCGACCGGGCGAAGCGCTGCCGTTCGCCCTCGGCTGCCTGTCATGGGCGGTCGGGGAATCCATCCGCTTCCGGTTCTCGAAATTGAAGCAACAAGGGGAGGAGCCTGTGAATCTCACGGATCGAATTGGACCGCGTTCAGTCGCGGTTTCCTGCGGGGTCGGGGCCACCGGCCTTGGCCTCATCTACATGTCGGCGGGGGGAGCGCCGGCGCACTATCTGATGATCAATTTGGCCGCCCTGGCGTTCGGTCTCGTCACCCTGGGCATACTGGTCCTGGCGGACCGGCGGGGGCATCTGCCCGCCGGTCCGCTGAGCCTTTTGCTCGGCCTGGTGCTGCTGGCGGTCAGCCTGTGGGGCGTCAGCGCCGGCGGGGTCACCCGCTGGGTGGCGCTGGGACCGCTGGTCATCCAGCCCGGCATGATGGTCGTACCGCTCATGGCGGTGCTGTTCGCCCGGTCTCGCGACGCCTTGTCGCTGGCGGGCGTCGCCGTGGCGGCCCTGGCGCTGGCCCTTCAGCCTGATCGGGGGATGGCCGCCGCGCTCGCGGTCGGCATGACCGTCATCGCCTTCACCCGTCCGGACCGGCGAACGATCGGGGCGGCGGCAGCCGCCGTTCTCGGTTTTGCGGCGGCCATGGCGCAGGCGGACCCGTCGCCGGCCATGCCGTTCGTGGACCAGATCCTCTATTCAGCCTTCGCCGTTCACCCGCTGGCGGGAGCCGCTGTCGTAATGGGCGCCGTGCTGCTGGTGCTGCCGGCCCTGGCCGCCCGGCGGCTAAGCGGGACCGATCAAGCTGCCTGTCTCGTTTTCGGCGCCGTCTGGGCGGCGATTATCGCGGCGGCGGCCCTGGGCAACTATCCGACCCCGCTCGTCGGATACGGCGGCAGCGCCATCGTCGGCTATATGCTCGGTCTGGTCGTGTGTCCCCGCCGCGCTCCGGAGGTGGGGCGCTCGCCGGTCGAGGCGACGTCGGGGCCGGACGGCGACGGACCCTTGCTCTATGCGGGACAGCCCTGAGACGGGCCTGACAAGGCAAAAGGCCCGGGAGCGATCCCGGGCCTTTCGTTTCGGTTCGTGAAGCGTGCCGGTATCAGGCGGCTTCGGCTTCCTCGGCCGCTTCTTCAGCGGCTTCGGCGGCGGCGATGACGGCCTTCTTGGCGCTCAGCGACTTGGACAGCAGCTGGACGGCGGCGTCCTTGTCGATGCGGTTGGCGGCGGCGACTTCGCGGGCCATGCGGTCTAGGGCCGATTCATAGAGCTGACGCTCCGAATAGGACTGTTCCGGCTGGCTGTCGGCGCGGTGCAGGTCGCGGACCACCTCGGCGATCGAGATCAGGTCGCCCGAGTTGATCTTGGCTTCATATTCCTGGGCGCGACGCGACCACATGGTGCGCTTGATGCGGGCGCGGCCCTTCAGGGTCGTCAGCGCCTTGGTCACCACGTCGTCGGCGGCCAGCGAACGCAGGCCGGCCGTCTTGGCCTTCTTGGTGGGTACGCGCAGGGTCATCTTCTCGTGGTCGAAGGTGACCACGTAAACTTCCAGCGACATGCCGGCGACTTCCTGGACCTCAACGGCCGCGACCTTGCCGACGCCGTGCGCCGGATAGACGACCGCGTCGCCAACCTTGAATTCCAGTCCGGTCTTGTTCGTCATGTCATTCCTTTCCCGGCGCAGGGAAGGCGAGACGCAAACACCGAAGACACCTGTGCGCTCTCCGAAGACGGTATCCCGTCAGCGGCGCGGCAAACTCAGGCTTCAACTGTGGAAACGGATCACCGAACCTCTGGCCGACCCCGTCTTCGTGGACGGAGTTCTGTCGCAAACGCGGGCGGCGCGAGAAAATCGCTTACCGCCCGACCCAATGACAGGAACCTATCACAAAATTGCGGAATTTCAAAACGTCCACAGCGTCAGTGGGTGTGAGGCAGTAAATCCCCACCGGCCGGCCGCGAGTCGGCTCAGGAACCCTTGCCGGGCTTTTCCGAGAAATATTTCTCGAACTTGCCGGTCTCGCGCTCGAACTTCTCGGCGTCGGCGGGCGGCGTGCCCTTGACCGTGATGTTCGGCCAGACCTTGGCGTAGTCGGCGTTGACCATCAGCCATTTGCCGTCCGGCTCGTCCTCAGTGTCGGGCTTGATGGCGTCGACCGGGCATTCCGGCTCGCAGACGCCGCAGTCGATGCATTCGTCCGGAGCGATGACGAGGAAATTCTCGCCCTCATAGAAGCAGTCCACCGGACACACCTCGACGCAGTCCATGAACTTACATTTCACGCAGGCGTCGGTGACGATGTAGGTCATGAGGCGGTCTGGTGCGCTATCGGCTGGCGGGAGGAATGGGCAGCGCACATGACCCCGCGACGGGTCGCTGTCAACCGAGGGGTTGCCTCAGACTGTAAAGGCCGCGCGCCTCTTCCGCCGGACCGCGCCGCTCGCCGAACGCCTCGATGGTCAGCTCCACCAACCGGCCGCCGATCGCGAAGACCAGCGCATCGCCGACGTGGACAGTGCGTGAGGCCTTGTCGAGCCGGGTCTGGACGCCGTTATGGGTCAGCCGCACCGCGCCGCGCTCGACCATGGTGGCGGCCAGCGACCGGGTCTTCGCGAACCGCGCCCGCCACAGCCAGACATCGATGCGGCAGCCGGCTCCGCTCATCCGGGCGCGCGGGGCCGGCGGGGGCGTTTGCGTTTCGCGCGCGCCGGCGCGGGCGACGCGGTCAGGGCTGAAAGCGCGGCGAACGGCGAGTCCTTCACCGCCCTGGGCCGGTCATCGCGGTCGGGCTTCTGCGCGCGGGAGGCCTTCAGCGTCGCGGCAAGCGCCTTCGCTTCACCGAGCGAGACGCCCAGCGCCTGCAGATCCGCCTCGGTCAGCACGCCCTTGCCGGCCGCCTGTCGCTCGGCGAGCGATTCCAGCATCTCCACCCCGGCCGCGACCTTGCCGACAGCGCGCAGACCGAACGCCGACAGCAGGCGCGGCGACGGCGGCGGTTCGGGCAGGGCGGTCAGGGCCATCGCGCCCGGACGGAAGGCTTCGCCGGCGACGAAGGCCTGGGCCAGCGCGCGCGCCCGCGGCTTCAGCACGCCGGGCAGCCAGACCGAATGCGACCCCATCCGCACGGCGAAGGTCCTCAGCGTACGCCGCTCGACCTGGCTCAGGGCCGCCAGATCGCGCTCGACCGCGCGCCGGTCGATGACCCCGCCGGCCTCGATCAGGCGGAAGGCGATGCCGCGCGGCAGGCCCTTGAGGGCGCCGCTCTCGACCGCCCCCTTCAGCCGCGCCAGCGGCTTCAGCGCCCGGCCGGCTTCAGCGGCCAGCCAGGCCTCCAGCCGGCGCTGCGCCCGCTCACGCGCCGCCGGCGGTCCCAGTTCCCCCAGCAGCCGCACCCGCGGCGCGAACCAGTCGCCGCCGATCACCTGCCCCGCCGCCGCGCCGCGCCACAGCACCGCGCCGTCGGGGGTCACGGCGAAGGCCGCGTCCTCATCCGCCGCCAGCCGGCCCAGCCGCCGCGCGATCTCGGGCGTCACCGCCTGCCGCGCCGCGTGGCGCAGCGCCCGGTCCTCAAGCGCCGAGGACCCCTTGTCGATCTGGAACTCCACCCCGGTCAGCCGTCCGACCGCATGGCCCTCGACGATGACCGCGCCGCCGGCCTTGACCTCCGCCACCGCGTCCTCGGTCACGTTCAGCGCCCGCATCAGGGCGGTGGTGCGCCGGTCCACGAAGCGCGCCGTCAGCCGTTCGTGGAGCACATCGCTGAGCCGCTCTTCCAGCGCCTTGGTCTGGTCGCGCCAGCCCTGCGCCTGATCCAGCCAGTCGGGCCGGTTGGCGATATAGCTCAGGGTCCGCACCCCGCTCAGCCGCGCCGACAGCTGGTCGATCTGGCCGTCGTCGCGGTCCAGCTCGGCGAAGCGTGGGGCGATCCAGTCGGCGGTCAGCCGCCCGCGCTTCCCCGTCAGCGCCTGGAAAATCTCCTTCGACAGCCGCCCATGCTCATCCAGCGTGGTCTTCTGGAAGTCCGGCAGCTGGCAGGCCTCCCACAGCCGCATGATGGCCCCGCGGGAACGGCCGACCCGCGCCACCTCCTCGTCCTTGATCAGCCGCCGGAGCAGGGTCTCATCCAGCGCCGGCTGGGTCAGGTTCAACCCCCGGACCCCCGGCGTCACCGTCAGCGACCGCAACAGGTCGTTCAATGTGTCGAAATCCAGCCGGGCGTTGCGCCACTCGGCCCCCTCGACCGGATCGAACCGGTGCTCGACCACCTGTTCGACCAGATCCTGATCCAGCTCCGTCGCCTCGCCCGTCACGCCGAAGGTGCCGTCCCTCAGATGCCGCCCGGCGCGCCCGGCGATCTGGCCGATCTCATGCGCATGCAGCCAGCGTGTCCGCCGCCCGTCGAACTTGCGCAGGCCGGCGAAGGCGACATGGTCGACCTCCAGGTTCAGCCCCATGCCGATGGCGTCGGTGGCGACCAGAAAGTCCACCTCCCCGGACTGGAACAGCTCTACCTGGGCATTGCGGGTGCGCGGGCTGAGCGAGCCCATGACGACCGCCGCTCCGCCGCGCTGACGCCGGATCAGTTCGGCGATGGCGTAGACCTGGTCCGTACTGAAGGCGACGATGGCGCTGCGGGCGGGCAGGCGGGTCAGCTTCTTCGACCCCGCATAGGACAGCGTCGACAGCCGCTCGCGTGAGACGATCTCCACATCGGCGATCAGCGACCGGATCAGCGGAGCCATCGTCCCTGCCCCGAGGAACATGGTCTCGAACCGGCCGCGGGCGTGCAGCAGCCGCTGGGTGAAGACGTGGCCGCGCTCGGGGTCGGCCACCAGCTGGATCTCGTCCACGGCCAGGAACTCGACCTGTCGCTCCAGCGGCATCGCCTCGACGGTGCAGACGAAATAGACGGCCCGCGGCGGGACGATCTTCTCCTCGCCGGTGACCAGCGCCACGGCGGCGGCCCCGCGCCGCTTGACGATCCGGTCGTAGATCTCGCGCGCCAGCAGGCGCAGCGGCAGGCCGATCATGCCCGAGGCGTGGCCCAGCATCCGCTCGACCGCGAGATGGGTCTTGCCCGTATTGGTCGGGCCCAGCACCGCGACGACGCGCGAGGGGGCCTGTCCGGCGCCGCGATCACTCATGATGCTGAAAAGGTGGCCGTTCCCGACGGGTTCCTCAAGCGGCGCCGCGTCGATTATCCCCTGTCGTAAACGGCGCCGCCTGATCGGGCGGAACAGGGGCGAAACGAATCAGGACCGAATCACCGACACGGCCCGATTCGGGGTTTGTTCACCCCAACATATTGTATCTTAAGACGGATTAACCACAATCCGGAACCATGGTGTTCCAGCGGCTGCGGCGGACGGATCAGAAAATCGGAAAGGGCAGGGGCCGCAGACGCTTCCCCGCCGCGCGATCACCCGCTAGGTCAGCCTGCGTGGCCCCGTAGCTCAGCCGGATAGAGCAAGGCTTTCCTAAAGCAGAGGTCGGGGGTTCGAGTCCCTCCGGGGTCGCCACTCACCGCTTGCGCTTGAAGATCATCACCGCTGCCATCGTCAGGATGACGACGGGCACGAGGATCAGCGCCCACGACAGAATACGTTCGATGTCCATGGCCGCGCCCCTCCCCGGGACGGGCGCAAGGGGCGCGTCATCGACCGGGAAGTCAAACAGCCCCCGCCCGCTTTCTGCCGAGGGGCGAAGGTTTTGGTCTCCCGGAGCGAAAGCGTTACGGTAACACGGTCGCGTGGGAGGCTCCAATGCGGACGAAGATCATCTGGGCCGTTCTGGCCGTCGTCGTGGCCCTGATCGCCTGGGCCCTGCTGACGCAGCCGGCCGCGCCGGGCCGGGTCGGGGTCAACCGGCTGGTCGAGAACGCCGTGACCACCACGTCCGCCGGCCAGACCGAATGGCGCCCGTCGGTGCTCGGCGCCGACGTCAATTTCGGCGACCGCGTCGCCACCGCCGACGCCAGCCGTCTGGAAATCAGCCTGCTGGACCGGTCGATGCTGACCGTCGGCGCCAACGCCCGGCTGGAGATCGACCGCTTCGTCTACGACCCCCAGCGCGGCGTCGCCGGGGTGGCGGTCTCGGTGCTCCGCGGGGCCTTCCGCTTCGCCTCGGACAATCGCGGCGCCCAGCCCGAAGCCATCGCCTTCCGCACGCCCGGTTCCGCCATCGGCATCCGCGGCACCATCATCGAGGGCGTGGTGGGACCGGAGGCGGTGGCCTTCCTCGCCGGCATCCCCGGCGCGCCCGATCTGTCGGCAGAGTCTGACAGCGCGGCGGTGCTAATTCTGCGGGAGGGGGCGATCGGGGTCGCGGTCAACGGCCAAAGCGTGGTGCTGGACCGGCCGGTTCAGATGGTGGCCCTGACCCGCACCCGGCTCTATCCACCCTTCGGCGCAACCGATGACACGAACCGCCGCTTCGAGGCCCTGCTGCCGACGCGGCCCGGAACCGCCGGTCCGCCCGTCGCGCCGCCGCCGGCTGGTCCTGTTCCGCCGCCTGCGACAGGTCCGGACGTCAGGCCCCCGGGCCCCACGCCGCCGCCGCCGCGCGTGGCGCCCGTCCGCGATCCTCCGGTTCTTGAGCCACCCGTTCGTGATCCCCCGGTCCGCGATCCCGTTGTCCGGCCGCCGGTGACCCGCGCGCCGACGACAGTCCTGACGCCGCCGCCCACAACGTCCGCTCCGGCGACGGCCGCTCCGCCCGCCAATTCAGCGCCCGTGACCGCCGCGCCGACGACCCGCGACCCCACAGTGCAGACCACGGTTCCCCGCCAGCCGACTACGACAGCCCCGCCGACCCGCGCCGCGCCGCTCGAACCCCGACTCCGGCAGCCGGTTCAACCCCCACCGCCGCCACCGCGCCAGACGGCGCCGACCACCGCGCCTCGTCAGCAGTAGCGGTCGTCCGTCAGCGCCATTTCCTGCCTTCGCCGTGTTTGCCGTTGCTCTCGAACACCGGCGGCGCCGCCTTGTGGATGAACTGCTCCGACACCAGCCAGCCCTTCAGCGGCCGCAGCACGGCCAGGCAGCCGATGACCAGCAGGGGCATGGTCACGACCATATGCACCCAGATCGGCGGATGGACGGCGAACTCGAACCACATGAACAGGGCCATGCCGAGGGTCCCGACCGCGCTCATGCCGAAGAAGGCGGGGCCGTCCGCCGGCTCGGCGAAACTGTAGTCCAGTCCGCAGGCGGGGCAGGCGTCGCGGATGGTCAGAAACCCCTTCAGCAACGGCCCCTCGCCACAGCGCGGACAGCGGCAGCGCAGGCCGGTCGCAAGGGTGTTCAGACGGGGGTACTGGGGTTCGGTCACAACGGAATCCTGACAGGAAGGCCGCACCGCATGTCGGCCCGCCGGACCTCCGCCGCAACCCGTCGTGATGTCGCGGGACCGCCCGGTCAGGGAGTCGGCTCGCCCCGCGTGGCGTTCCAGACGAAGACGAACGACCGCTGCTCCGCCCAGGTCTGACCCTCGACCCGGTCGCCCGTCAGGCAGGCGGCAGTGTGATAGGGACCGACGCCGTCGGACGTGCGGAAGGAGACGCACACCCGCCCGTTCTGGGCCTTCCAGCGCCCGGCCTCGATCGTGCTGTCGTAGAAGTCGCCGCTGACCGTTCCGTCCGCCGCGAGCGTCAGATGCATGGCCTTGATGTAGGGCTGCGCCGGATCCGTCGCGAGATCGACGCTCCAGGCGCCGTTCATGGAGTCGGGCGTCGGCCCGGCGGTCTGGAGAAGGGCGGCGGCGAACAGGGACAGCAGCGACATGGGACCTCCAGGTTTCAGCCACAGCTACGCTTTCCCGTCGCGCCCGGACGCCAATCATCGGTCACCAACCGTTAACCGCGTTGAAAGGCGGGTCGCGCGAGGGTGCGCGCGTATGTCCGGGGCCTCCGCCAGAAAGCGCATTCTCAAGACCTCCGTGGCCGCCGCCGCGGCGGGCGCGGTGCTGTTCGCGCCCCTGGCGCCGCTGGCCCAGGAGGTCGGCGCGCCGCTGGATCCGGTGTCGATCCGCATCGGCTCCAATACCGAGTTCACCCGCATCGAGTTCGCCGGCGTCGTCGGCGCACGGTCGCAGGTTCGCCGCGACGGCCGCGACGTCATCGTGCGCATCGGTTCGACAGCGGCGCCGGACGTTTCGCGGCTGAAGGTCAATCCGCCGCGCGGCGTGGACAAGGTCGAGACCCGCGCGGTCCGGGGCGCCACCGAGCTGGTCATCACCCTGGCCGAGGGCGCGGATGCCCGCACGGGCTCGGCCGACGGGGCGGTCTGGCTCAACCTCTACGCCACGCCCCCGGCCGCCGCGCCGGTCGAGACGCCGGCTGCCGCGGCGCAGACCGTGCCGGTCACGGCCGTGGCCACGCCTGCCAATGTCAGCCTGTCCTTCGCCTGGGCCACGCCGGTCGGCGCCGCCGTCTTCCGCCGCGGCGAGGCCGTCTGGGTGGTGTTCGACACGACCGCCCGCCTCGACATGCCCGGCGCCGGACAGCTGGGCCCTGTCTCCGACGCCCGATGGACCGCCGGTCCCGACCATGTCGCGGTCCGTATCGCCGCCCCCGAAGGCCTCGTTGTCTCGGCCGCCGCTCAGGGGTCCACCTGGACCGTGACCATCGGCGGCCAGCCCGTCGCCGTCGAAGGCGTCGCCATCGATCGTCAGGATGACGGCGAGCCGGCCCTCGTCGCCCGCATGGCCGGCGCGACCCGCGCCGTCTGGCTGACCGACCCCCTGGCCGGTGACCGTTTCGCCGCCGTCACCGCCCTGGCCCCGGGCAAGGGGTTCGCGAACCGCCGCAAGACGGTCGATCTGGCCCTGATTCCGACGGCGCACGGACTGGCCGTGGAAACCTCGGCCAGCGACCTCGCCATCCAGGCCGACGGCGATCTGGTCACCCTCAGCCGGCCCGGCGGCTTGATCCTGTCGCCGCCCTCCGCCGCCCTCGACGCCGCTTCGGCCGAGGATGGCGCGCCGAAACGGGCGAAACACCCGGCCCTCATCCTGGCCGAGTGGGCCGAGCCGGGCCACGACGGCTTCTCTGCCCGCTATCGCCAGCTGCAGGATGCGGCGGCCCGCGAATCGATGGCCGCCGGAGACGATCCCCGCGCCCCGGCCGAGGCCCGCTTCGCTCTCGCGCGGTTCCTCGTCGGCTCCGGTCTCGGCTATGAGGCCGTCGGCGTCCTGAACAGCATCGTCGCCCAGGCCCCCAACATGGCGGGCGAGCCCGAGTTGCGCGGCCTGCGCGGCGCTGCCCGCGCCTCTATCGGCCGCATGGAAGAGGCCCAGGGCGATTTCGCGTCCGCCGCCGTCGCCTCCGACCCCGCCTCGGCGGTCTGGCGCGGCTATATCGCCTCGACCCAGGGCGACTGGGAATCGGCGCGGCAGGCCTTCGCCGCCGGCGCTTCGGCGGTGGACGAGTTTCCCGCCCACTGGCGCGCCCGCTTCGGCGCCGCCCACGCTATGGCCGCGCTGGAGACGGGCGACCTCGACGCCGCCCGCGCCCTGCTGGCCTACAGCTTCAGCCAGAACGCCCCCGCCGCCGACCAGCTGACCGCGCGACTGGTGCAGGCCCGGCTGTTCGAGCTGGACGGCCAGTCTGACCGGGCGCTGGCCGTCTACACCGCCATCGGCCGTGCGCCGCTGGATGCCGTCGCCGTGCCCGCCAAACTGGGCGTGGTCCGTCTGTCGCTGGCGAAGGGGACGATGAAGGCGGACGCGGCGGCCAATGAGCTGGAGAGCCTGCGCTGGCGCTGGCGCGGCGACGCCACGGAATTGGCCGTCATCCGCCAGCTCGGCCAGCTCTACCTGTCGCAGGGCCTGTATCGCGAAGCCCTGACTGCCCTGAAGGGGGCCGGGCCCAATCTGAACCGGCTCGAGGGGGCCGCCGAAATCCAGGCCGATCTGGGCGCCGCCTTCCGCATGTTGTTCCTCGAGGGCGGGGCCGACGGTCTCCAGCCCGTTCAGGCCCTTGGACTGTTCTACGACTTCCGCGAACTGACCCCCATCGGCGCCGACGGCGACGAGATGGTCCGCCGCCTGTCGCGCCGTCTCGTCGATGTCGATCTGCTCGACCAGGCCGCAGAGTTGCTGAAATACCAGGTCGACAACCGGCTGGAAGGTGTGGCCAAGGCCCAGGTCGCGACCGACCTCGCCGCCATCTATCTGATGGACCGCCAGCCCGAGCCGGCGCTGCAGGCCATCTGGAACTCGCGATCCACCATCCTGCCCTCCGCCCTGAACACCGAGCGCCGCGCGCTCGAGGCGCGGGCCCTGATGGATCTCGGCCGTTTCGATCATGCGCTCGAGGTGCTGGGCGACGACGCCTCGCCCGAAGCCCGCGAGGTCCGCGCCGAGGTGTTCTGGAAACAGAGCAACTGGGCGCCGGCCGCAGCCCTCTATGAGGCGCTGCTCGGTGAACGCTTCCGGAATCCCGCGGCCCTGACGGCCTCCGAGGAGGCCCGGCTGATACGGGCCGGGGTCGGCTATTCCCTGGGCAATGATGATGCGGCCCTGAGCCGGTTGTCGCGCAACTATCGGCCGTTCGTGGCCGGGGCGCGGGCGAAGACGGCCCTGTCGATCGCCCTGGCGGACAGCGTCGGCGGCGGCGCCTCTTCGGGTGATTTCGCCGGCCTCGCCGCCTCGGCCGACACCTTCGCCGGCTGGGTCGCGGCCATGAAGGCCGAACTCAGAACGAAAACGGGCGGGAACCGACCCGCGGCGCCCGCCCGTCCTGCGTAAGGCATCCCCCTAAGGGGAAGGGTCTTACTTGTTCACCGCATCCTTGAGCGGCTTCGACACGCGGAAGCGCACGGCCTTCGAGGCGGCGATCTTGATGGTCGCGCCGGTGGCCGGGTTGCGGCCTTCACGGGCAGCGCGGGCGGCGGTGTCGAACACGCCGAGGTTCGAGATGCGGACGTCGCCGCCGCCGGTCAGCGACTTGTGGATGTTCTTGACGAGAGCGTCGAGCATCCGGCCGGCGTCGGCCTGGCTGACACCGGCGTCCTTGGCGACGGCGGCGATGAGTTCTGCTTGGGTGGTCATGTGGGTCGTTTCCCGATGTGAGCTCGCCCCGATTCAGGGGCGATGACGGACGGATTGACGCCGCTTTTTCTTCCCTTGGCAAGCGACTTCGCCGCTGTAACCCCCACGGGGTGGGGATTTATCCGCTACCGGACGCTCGCTGGAAGCTCTCGACCAGGCTTCCGGCGACCAGTCTCCAGCCGTCCACGAGCACGAAAAAGATCAGCTTGAACGGCAGGGAAATCACCACCGGCGGCAGCATCATCATACCCATGGACATGAGCACGCTGGCGACCACCAGATCGATCACAAGGAACGGAACGAAAAGGAGAAATCCGATTTCAAAGGCCCGCTTCAGCTCGCTGATCATGAAGGCCGGGGTGACCACCCTGAGGGGCAGGTCGGCAGCCGCCGTGGGGGCCTCCAGATTGGACAGCCGGACGAACAGCGCCAGGTCGTCCCGGTCCACCTGACCCAGCATGAAAGTCTTCACAGGTTCCGAGGCCGCATCGAAGGCCTGGGGCAGCTCCATCTGCTGGTCCAGCAGGGGTCGGATGCCCGAATCATAGGCGTCCTGCCAGGTCGGGGCCATGACGATGGCGCTCAGGAACAGGGCCAGGGACACCAGCACGGCGTTCGGCGGCGACTGCTGCATGCCCAGCGCCGTGCGCAGCAGCGACAGCACCACGATGATCCGCACGAAGCTGGTCGTCATGATCACGATCGACGGCGCCAGCGACAGGACGGTCATCAGGCCGACCAGCTGGACCACCCGCTCGGTCAGGCCCGAACCGGTGCCGAGGTCGACATTGATGGCCGACCCGGACCCCCCGGCCGCCGCAAGATCCTGGGCCAGGGCCGCCAGCGGCCACAGCAGGCAGAAGCCGGTGGTGATCAGCGACAACATCGCCGCGCGCTTGAACTCCGCGCGGGTGGGAAGAGCGAATATCTTCTCCCGCCCCCTCGGGGGGAGGGTGGTCGCGGAGCGACCGGGTGGGGAGGGTTTGGCGACAGGGGCGCGGGCTGCCTTGCCGAAGCGTCCCCACCCCGCCGCCGCTTCGCGCCGACGACCCTCCCCCGGAGGGGGAGGGAGAGCGTCAGCGCCCTTCACTTGTCGCCCCCGCGCGGTTCGATCAGCTCCCGGCCCTCGCCGAGGATCAGCAGCCGCTCCTCGTTGTCGATTTTCACCAGCACCAGCCGGCGCGCGGGGTCCAGCACCAGGGTCTCGACCACGGTCATCCGTCGTTCGCCGCGCTCGGCGCTGATCCGGGCCAGCAACTGCGGCAGATATCGCCGCGAGGCCCAGGCGGCCAGGCCGATGATCCCGAGGGTGATGGCGAGCGCGAAGATCGCCCGGGCGAGGTCGAGGAAATTCATGCGGCAGATTTCGCCTGACATGGTTAACGCCGCATTGAGATAACCCCCCGTTAACCATGCAGGCGGCAGTTTCTGCCCATCTCAAGACGGGCGATCCGCGCCCGGGGAGGCTCCCGTGGGCTTCACAGACCTGCCGCTGCTCAGCCAGATCAAGGGCCGCCTGTCCTGGCTGGACGAGCGCCAGCGCGTCATCGCCCAGAATGTCGCCAACGCCGATACACCCGGCTACGTCAGCCGCGACCTGAATCAGCCCACCGATTTCGCCCGCGCGCTCGCCGAGGGCGGAGGCGGTGTTCGCATGGTCCGCACCAGCGCCATGCATATCGCCCCGGCCGGCCCGACCGCGCGGTTCGAGAGCCGGGCCGCGCCCGATTCGGAGACCACGCTCGACGGCAATTCGGTCGTCGTCGAGGAACAGATGCTCAAGATGGCCGAGAGCCGCATGGCCTATGACGCGGCCATCGGCTTCTACCAGAAATCCATGCAGATGCTGCGCACGGCCGCCCGGCCGCCCGGCCGCTGATCGAGGAATAGCCGATGCCCGACCCGATCCCGCCCCGCAACTCGGCCATGGCCGTGGCCGCCAGCGCCCTGCAGGCCCAGCAGTCGCGCATGCGGATCATCGCCGAGAACATCGCCAACGCCCAGTCGACCGCGCCCGTCGCCGGCGGCCAGCCCTATCGCCGCCAGATTCCCGTCTTCCAGGCCCGCGAGATCAACGGTGTCACGGGTGTCACCCTGGCCGAGGTCAGGCCCGATATGGGTGACTTCAAGACCGAATACGACCCGACCCATCCGGCGGCCAACGCCGAGGGTTATGTGTTGCGGCCCAATGTCGACACCCTGGTCGAGGCCATGGACATGCGCGAAGCCCAGCGCGCCTACGAGGCCAACCTCAATATCATCGAGACCGCGCGGGCCATGGACGCCCGCACCCTCGACCTGCTGAAAAGATAGGGACTGACCGATGAACCCCTTGGCCGCAGCGCGCGCCTATTCGGCGATCCAGGGCACGGAGATGCCGGCGTCACCAACCGGCGGCGTGGGCCAGCCGGGCTTCGCCGACATGCTGACCAGCGTCATGGGCGACATGACCCAGGCCTCTCGCGCTGCCGAAACCCAGATGGCTTCGGCCGTTCAGGGGCAGGGCAGTCTGATCGACGTCGTCACCGCCGTCTCCTCCGCCGAGGCCTCACTGGAAACCGTCATGGCCGTGCGCGACCAGGTCATCTCCGCCTATCAGGAGATCATGCGGATGCCGATCTGACGGCGTTCAGCCGCCAGACTTCAGGTATTTGGGGCCCGCCCGCGGAGCCACTGGGACAAGACCCATTTCTCGCCTGCTGACGGCGGCAGGCCCGCGTGGCGCGTGCGCCGGTCGATGGTCCCGTCGGGCAGGGTGTTGGCCCACAGCAGGGCGTCGCCCTTGCGTCCGCGATGCCTCAGGCCGCCGGCCTCGAACGCCGTCTCGCCCCCCTCGAAATCGTCATTGAGGAACACCAGACAGGTGGCGATCCGCTGTCCGCGCGCGGTCAGGTCGGCGGCATGGCCGGGCAGGGCGGGGTCCAGCCAGTCCACGTGCCAGTCGAACGTCTGGCCGACCGCATAGTGCAGCACCTGCGTCCACTCGAGCCCCGGAACCGGCAGGCCCGCCGCCCGCGCGATCCGCTCGCGCACCACGGCCAGGACAACATCCATTCGCGTAAGGTCGAACTGCGCCCCGGAGTTGGTCCGCACGGTCTCGCGTCGCCCTTCGCCGGTGTCGGGATCATAGACCAGCGCCGGCTCGGTCACGGCCTCCGCCCGGTCCTTCAGCCAGTCGCAAACCTTGGCCGACAGGAAGCCGTCGATGGCGAGAATGGCTGGTCCCTGACGGAGAAGCCGGGGCGCGGGCGGGGTCAGCCAACCGGCCATGTCGATCTGGCCGTCGCTCGACAGCAAGGCCAGCTGCCGCTCCGCCGTGGGATGCCCTAGCGCCGCCGCCTGCGTCAGCCGCTCCAGCGCCAGGCGCCAGTCCTGCGGCAGGCCGAGTCCCATGGCGGCCAACACCGCCAGCAGGTGCGCGGCGCCGGCGTCTCCGGCGTCTGCCGCTGTGGCGAGGGCGTGTGTATCTTCGGGCGCGGGCGTGTTCACCCGACTGTTCTAGCCCAATTCGGCCACGGTGCGATCCGGCCCGATGTGGGTCAGGCTCAGCCTTCCAGCGACACGACCGGCTGGGCCCCGACCATCGGCCGCGACCTCGACCGGCCCTTCAGCCAGACGCGGATGCGGTCCTGGATCGGCGTGTCGATCAGGGCGTGGAACAGGAAGGCGAAGACGAATGCCGCCATCACGCCCATCCCCCACAGCGCCCACTGGGCGGCCACGGGCAGGGCGAATTTTGCGATCATAACGTTGGCGACGCCGAACCAGGCGATCCGCACCACCTCATTGGTGATGAACATCGAGAAGGAGACCTGCGCCGCCTTCTCCACCCATTTCGACGGGCGCACGGTCGGCACGGCGCCGGCCGCCAGGATGATGGTCGAGATACAGACCAGCGAGATCAGGGCGTGTTTGTCGAAATACTGCACGAAGGCCAGCATCAGGGCCGCCGCGATCCCGGCCCAGCCCGCCAGCTTCGGCGCGATCCAGACCTTCTGGGCGAACCAGGCCAGGGCCATGCCGAGGAAGAACAGCGGCAGGGCGCGGATGAAGCCGAAGCCCATGGGCATCTGATAGACGGGATAGCCGAGCAGGGCCCAGGTCAGCTGGTTGGCGACCAGATACAGGCCGACGCCCAGCGCCAGCACGCTCCACGGTCCCAGCCGGACCAGCGCCTTCAGGATCCACGGGAAGGCCAGATAGCAGCCGATCAGGGCCGATATCGACCAGCTGGGCGCGTTCCAGCCGAGGCCGCCGGGCACGCCGAACGCCTGCGTCAGGGTCAGCTGCGCCGGCAGCTGGTCCCAGCGGAACCACTCCGGCGCCCGCGGCGAGACGCCCACGGCGCCGCCGACCACGATCAGGGCGACGAGGCTCAACCCCATGATCAGGTGCGCGGGCAGAACCCGCAGATAGCGTTTGGCGAAGAAGTCGCCGGCCGACATCCGGCCTCCGGCGATCGAGCCGCCATAGACCCGCATCAGCACATAGCCGCTGTCGATCAGGAAAAAGTTGGTGAGCAGGAAACCGCCCCGCTCGAACACCGGATGCAGACCCTCGGCCAGGGCGATCGGCCCCGCGCCCTGGAAGTGATGCAGGATGATCAGGGCGGCCACAATGAAACGCAGCGCGTCCAGCCAGCCACCGCGCACGATGGGCGGTGTCTCATTTCGGGTCGAAATCGCGGTCCAGGCCATGGAAAACACCTCTTCTGAGGCGAATTCCGCAAGGACCGGGCCGTCAGTTCGGCGGCGTCAGATCCGGTCGCAGATGTAGATGGTGCAGGTCGAGGCTCCGCCGGTCAGCGGATTGTCGAAGGCGACGACCTCGGCGCGGACATTGGCGAACACGGACTCCAGCACGGTGACGAAGGCCTCGTCCGGCCCCTCGTCCGACCACATGGCGAAAATCCCGCCCTCCGCGATCCCGTCGCGCAGTCGTCCGAGCCCCTCGACCGAATAGAAGCGCGCATGTTCGGGGTGCAGCAGGGCGCGGGGCGAATGGTCGATGTCGAGCAGCACGACGTCGTACCGATCCGCCGGCGTCCGCGCCTCGTCGAACCAGCCGAAGAAGTCGCCCAGCCTGAGGTGACAGCGCGGCTCCTGCCCGAGACTTTCCCCGAGCGGCACCAGCCCGGCCTCATGCCATTCGATCACCGGGGCGAGGGCGTCGACCACATCCACGGATGTGACCCGATCGTCGGCCAGCGCGGCCCGGGCGGTGTAGCCCAGTCCCAGACCGCCGACGAGAACCCGCAATGCCGCTCCCTTCGCGGCCGCCAGGCCTCGAACCGCCAGCTCGGTCTCGCCGACCGTGAACAGGCTCGACATCAGATGCTCTTCGCCGAGGATGACCTCGACCACATCCGCATCGATCGCCGCCACCCAGCGCCGCCGCAGGATCAGCGGCCCCATGGCGGTCTGGCGATAGTCCAGTTCCTCGATCAGCCGGCCCATGTCATCCCCGCACCAGCCGCAGGAACTCTTCCCGTGTCCGCGCGTCGTCGCGCACGACGCCCAGCAGGGCGCTGGTGGTCAGGCTGGCGCCCGGCACGTCGACGCCGCGCAGGGTCATGCAGCTGTGCTCGGCCTCGATCACGACGCCGACGCCCTGGGGTTTGAGCACCTCGTCGATGGCGTTGGCGATCTCGGAGGTCATCTTCTCCTGAATCTGCAGGCGGCGCGCATAGCCGCGCACGACCCGCGCCAGTTTGGAGATTCCGACCACCCGGTCGGTCGGCAGATAGCCGACATGGGCCACGCCGACGACCGGCAGCATGTGGTGCTCGCAGAAGCTGACGAAGCGGATGTCCTTCAGCACGACCAGCTGGTTGTAGCCGCCGACCTCCTCGAACGTCCGCTCCAGATAGGCCCGCGGTTCCACCTCATAGCCGGCGAACAGCTCCTTGTAGCTGCGCGCCACCCGCGCCGGCGTGTCCAGCAGACCCTCCCGGTCGGGGTTGTCCCCCGCCCATTCGATCAGGGTGCGCACAGCGGCTTCGGCGTCGGACTGGGAGACGGGGGGCTTGGTCATTCAGGCCCTATAGCCCTCCCTCCCCTTCATGGGGAGGGATGTCGACGCCCTGCGGCGACAGGGTGGGGTGTGTCAGTCCGCGCCCCGGCCCTTTCGAACCCCACCCGGACCGGCTGCGCCGGTCGTCCCTCCCCATGAAGGGGAGGGAGAACGCGGACTCACTAACCCCTCGTTAACCACGCTCCCGGCATTTTCTGCCCGGTATTCGGTGGAGTGTGGAATGAGCGGCGCGGAAGTGATGGATGTGGGGCGTGACGCCCTGTGGCTGACGATCCAGCTGTGCGCGCCCGTCCTGCTGGTCGGCCTGGTCGTTGGCGTGGCCATAGGCCTGTTCCAGGCCCTGACCCAGATCCAGGAACAGACCCTGATCTACGCCCCCAAGATCATCGCCATCTTCATCAGCCTGCTGCTGTTCCTGCCGCTGATGGGAGCGCTGCTGGGCGGTTTCATGCGGACGATCGCGGCGCGCATCGCCGGCATGTGATCGCCATGGGACCTCACTAGGTGGAGCCCTGGGCGACATCGGATCAGGTCTGGCAGGGTGCGCTGATCTTCGCGCGGATCGGCGCCGTCCTGCTGATGCTGCCCGGCGTCGGCGAAAGCTATGTATCGCCGCGCATCCGCCTGTCCCTCGCCCTGGTCGTCAGTCTCGCCCTGTGGCCGGTGATCGCCGCCGCCCTGCCGGCCTTGCCGGCGACGATCGGCGGCATGGCGGGATGGATCATCCGTGAGGTCGTTGTCGGCCTGATGATCGGCGCCCTGCTGCGGTCCTTCCTGACTGCCCTCGCCACGGCCGGCGAGATCGTCGCCCTGCAGACCACCCTGGCCTTTGCCCAGACGGCCAGCCCCATGCAGGCCCAGCCGGGTTCGACGATCGGCGCCTTCCTGATGTTGCTGGGCACGACCATGATCTTCGCCACCAACACCCATCACCTGTTCATCGCCGGTCTGGTCGGCTCCTATGAATTGATCAGTCCGGTGGCCCCGCTGGTCACCGGCGACTTCGCCGAACTGGCCATCCGGACCCTGGGCGACGCCTTCATGCTGGGGGTCCAGCTGTCGGCGCCGCTGCTGGTCTTCGCCCTGATCTTCAACCTGGCATCAGGCCTCGTCGGCCGCGTCATGCCGTCCTTCCAGGTCTTCTTCGCCGCCGCTCCGCTCAGCATCCTGCTGGGCCTGTCGGTCTTCGCCCTCAGCCTCGGCGTGGTCGGTACGGTCTTCATCGACCGCTATCGCGCCCTGGCCCGGATCTTCGCGGGAGGCGCCGGTGGCTGAAGGCGCCGATCCCGAGTCGAAAACAGAAGAGGCGACACCGCGAAAACTTGATGAGGCTCGCAAGAAGGGCGACGTCGCCAAGTCTCCGGACGTCGCCGCGGCCCTGTCGCTGGCGGGCGCCGCCGCCGTGGTGCTCATGTCCGGCGGCTGGTTCGCCACCTCCATGGCCGAACAGCTTCTGCCCTTCATCGCCGCGCCGCACACCATGTTGGGCGGACTGGACGCCGGGGCCGGGATCGAGATCGGCGCCATGGCCCTGTGGACGATGGCGCCCTTCCTCGGCGTGGTCATGCTCGCCACCATACTGGGCGGCGTCGGCGGCAATGTCGCCCAGTCGGGGCTTATCTTCACGGCCGAGAAGCTGAAGCCCGACTGGTCGAAAGTGAATCCGCTCAAGGGCTTCAAACGCATCTTCGGTCCGGACGGTCTGGTCCAGTTCGTAAAGACGTTTCTGAAGCTGCTGGCCGTCGGCCTGATCTGTTGGCTGGTGCTGAGGCCCCACCTGCGCGAGCTCGAAAACATGGCCGCCATGCCGCCGGCGATGGTCCTGCCCATGGCGCGCGACCTGGCCGTAGCCCTGATGATGGCGACCATCATCTTCCTCGGCTTCACCGCCGGAGCCGACTTCCTCTGGCAGAAATACCGCTTCGCCGAGCGGATGAAGATGTCCAAGGAAGAGCTGAAGGAAGACTACAAACAGTCCGAGGGCGACCCGCACATCAAGGCCAAGCTGAGACAGATCCGGAACCAGCGCAGCCGTCAGCGGATGATGCAGAATGTGCCGAACGCCACGGTCATCGTCACCAACCCGACCCACTATTCCGTCGCCCTGCGCTACGAGCCCGGCGAGGGTGACGCCGCGCCGATCTGCGTGGCCAAGGGCGTTGACGCGCTGGCCCTGCGCATCCGGGAGGTCGGGCGCGAGCACAATGTTCCGATTGTCGAGAACGTGCCCCTGGCCCGCGCCCTCTATGCCGCCGTCGATATCGACGAGACGATCCCCCGCGAACATTTCGAAGCGGCCGCCAAGGTCATCGGCTTCGTCATGCAGAAGCGCAAAAAACGCTGATCTGCCAAAGGTCTTAACCCGACATTTACCATGAGCCCGGCATTTTCTGCCTGGCGGGCGTCTGTAAGGACCCGTGAGTATTCGGGGCGGGACGCGTGGGCGGCTTCACGGCGGCGTTGCAGAGATTCGGGATCGGTCGGCTGACCGTGGTGCTGGGCGTCGCCGCCGGTGTCGCGGCCGTGCTGGTCGCCGTCATGTTGCGCATCGGCCAGGCGCCCGACGCCCTGCTGTATTCCAACCTCGACCTGCAGGAAGCGTCCGAGGTCACCACGGCCCTCGACAGCGCCGGCATCAAATACTCGTCGCGCGGCGACGGCTCGACCATCTTCGTCAGCCGTGACGAGGTCGGCGAAGCCCGCATGCTGGTCGCCGGCAAGGGGCTCGTGACCTCCGGCTCGGTCGGCTACGAGATCTTCGACAACCAGTCGGTGTTGGGTCAGACCGAGTTCCAGCAGAATCTCAACGAGAAGCGCGCCCTCGAGGGCGAGCTGGCCCGGACGATCCTGTCCATGCGCGGCATCACCTCCGCCCGGGTCATGATCGCCCTGCCGCGCCGCGAACTGTTCCAGTCCGACGCCGCCGAACCCACCGCCTCGGTGGTCGTGGGCGTCACCGGCGGCCAGCTGTCGGGCGCCCAGGTCCAGGCCATCCGCAATGTCATCGCCTCCTCGGTGCCCAATCTGAAGCCCGAGAAGGTCACCCTGACCGACACCTCCAACCGCACCCTGGCGGCCGGATCCGACTCTGCGGGCTTTAGCGCCGCCTCCGCCCAGGACGCGCGCGACTCGACCGAAGCCCAGCTGCAGGCCCGGATCATGGACATCGTCGAGGGCGTCGTCGGCGTCGGCGGCGCGCGTGTCCAGGTCACTGCCGACATCGACCACAGCCGTTCGACGACCCAGGAACTGCGCTACGACCCTGACGGTCAGGTGGTGCGCTCGACCTCGACCAACGGATCCGAGACCGCCGACACCACGGGCGTCGCCGACGGCGGGGCCACGGCGACCAACAATATTCCGGGCGGCGAGGCGCCCGGCGCGACCCCGGCCGGCTCGCGCTCGACCGACACCACCGAAACGACCAACTACGAAATTTCCAACACCACGACGACCACGGTGAGGGAGGCCGGCGAGATCAAGCGGCTGGCCGTTTCGGTCGCCGTGGACGGCAAATGGACGCCCGCCGCCAACGGCGGAGCCCCGACCTATGCCGCCCGCACGCCCGCCGAGATCGAGCAGATCAAGGCCCTTGTCGCCGCCGCGGTCGGCATCGACGCGGAGCGCGGCGACAAGATCGAAGTGCTGAACGTCCGCTTCAACCGCGACCTGGCCGTGGTCGGGGGTGAGGAGGCGGCGTCGTCGCTGTTCAACTTCACCAAGGACGACATCATGCGCGGTGTGGAGCTGCTGGTGCTGTTGATCACTGGCCTGCTGCTCATCTTCTTCGTCCTGCGCCCGCTGCTGAAGTCGGCCGGTGGCGGGGGCGGCGGTCCGCTGCAGCTGGCCGGCGCCGGCGCAGGCGGCCCGGGCGGGGTGACCTCGCTGCAGACCACCATCATGGGCGGCGCCGGCGGGGTCATGCCCCAGCTGGCGGGCCCCTCGGAGATGGATCAGCGGCTCGACATCGCCCGCATCGAGGGTCAGGTGAAGGCGTCCTCGGTCAAGAAGGTCGCTGACTTCGTCGAGAAGCATCCCGATGAGTCCACATCCATCCTGCGCAGCTGGGTCCACGAGGGCTGATGGCGCGCCTGACCAACAAAAAGCCGGCGGTCGAGGACGCCAGGAAGCTGACGGGGCCTGAAAAGGCCGCCGTCATTCTGCTGTCGCTCGGCGAGGATCACACCCGCCTGTGGCAGGGGCTGGACGAGGACGAGATCAAGGAAATCTCCCAGGCCATGGCCTCGCTGGGCACGGTCAGCGCCGTGGTGGTCGAGGAGTTGCTGGTCGAGTTCGTCTCCGGCATGAGCGGCTCGGGCGCCGTCATGGGCAGCTTCGAACAGACCCAGCGCCTGCTCGCCTCCTTCATGCCGTCCGACCGCGTCGAAGGACTGATGGAGGAGATCCGTGGTCCGGCCGGTCGTACGATGTGGGACAAGCTCGGCAATGTGAACGAGGCCGTGCTCGCCAACTATCTGAAGAACGAATACCCCCAGACCGTCGCCGTGGTCCTGTCCAAGGTGAAGCCGGATCACGCCGCCCGCGTCCTGACCAGCCTGCCCGAGGACTTCGCCCTCGAATGCGTCCAGCGCATGCTGCGGATGGAGCCGGTGCAGCGCGAAATCCTCGACAAGATCGAGCAGACCCTGCGCACCGAATTCATGTCCAACCTGGCGCGCACGTCCAAGCGCGACAGCCACGAGATGATGGCCGACATCTTCAACAGCTTCGACCGCCAGACCGAGGCCCGGTTCATCGGCGCCCTCGAGGAGCGCAATCGCGAGGCCGCCGAACGCATCCGCGCCCTGATGTTCGTGTTCGAGGACCTGGCCAAGCTGGATCCCGGCGGCATCCAGACCCTGCTGCGCGCGGTCGAGAAGGACTCCCTCGGCCTGGCCCTCAAGGGCTCGTCGGAGTCCCTGCGCGAACTGTTCTTCTCCAACATGTCCGAACGCGCCGCCAAGATCATGCGCGAGGACATGGAGTCCATGGGTCCGGTCCGTCTCAAGGACGTCGATCAGGCCCAGATGGCCATGGTCCAGGTCGCCAAGGATCTTGCCGCCAAGGGCGAGATCATGCTGGTCGGCCAGGGCGGCGATGATGAGTTGATCTACTGACATGACCCATCAGCCCCTCAGCACCCCCTTCGCCTTCGACACCGAGTTCGACGCCGCCGGCGTGGTCGTGAACGCCGCCGCCGCCTTCCGGCCCATCAAGCGCGCCTACGGTCCGGCCGAGGTCGACGCCCTGGTCGCCCAGGCCCGGGTGGACGCCCGCAACGAGGCCCTGGCCGAAGTCGAGAGCATCCAGGCTATGGCCCTCTCCGCCATCGGTCAGGCGCTGACCGCCGCGGCCCCCGCCCTGGCCCAGGTCGCCCAGCAGCATCGCCAGCAGGCCGCCGAACTGGCGCTGAGCGCCGCCCGGGTGGTCAGCGCCTCGGCCCTCGACCGCCACCCCGAAGCCCCCCTGCAGGCCGCGCTCGAGGCCCTGGCCCAGGAGATCGACGCCTCGCCGCGTCTGGTCATCCGCACCGGCGACCTGACCGAGGCGACCCACGCCCGGATCCAGCAGCTGTGCGCCGACGCCGGCTTCTCGGGCATCGTCGCCTTCCGCACCGAGCCCGGCATGGCCCCGGCCGCCTTCCAGCTGGAATGGGCCGACGGCCGCGCCGCCTTTGATCCCGAAGAAGCCTTCGCCCGCATCAGCGAAGCCCTCAACTCCGCCCTGGCCGCCGAGGCCGGGCATGCCGAAAACCTCACCCCTGAATCTACAATGGAAGGGAGGCCGTAATGGCGTCCGACACCATGGCCCTGGAGGAGTTTCCGGACTCCGCCGCGATCACCGTCAGCGACGATCCGTCTGACAAGACGGCGCACGATCTGACGCCCGTCTTTGACGTGCCGGTCAACATTTCGGCCGTGCTCGGCAAGTCCCACATGTCCGTGGCCCAACTGCTCAAGCTGAACCGTGGCTCGGTGCTCGAGCTGGACCGCAAGGTCGGCGAGGCCATCGACATCTTCGTCAACAACCGTCTGGTCGCCCGCGGGGAGGTCGTCGTCGTCGAGGACCGCCTCGGCGTGACCATGACGGAAATCATCAAGACCGAGGACTCCGGCGCCTGATCGGCGGCCGGACAGTGCGTAGAGAATAGAGGAGAAGACCGATGCGGCTTCTGGTGGTTGGCAGACTCAGCGGGCAGCTGGCGACGGCGGTGAAGATGGCCATGGCGCACGGCGCCAAGGTCAGTCACGTCGAGCGCGGCGATCAGGCGACGGAACAGCTCCGGCGAGGGCAGGGCGCTGACCTGCTGATGGTCGACTATCGCATCGACATCGCCGGCCTGATCGCGGCCAACGAGGCCGAGCGGATCCATGTTCCGGTCGTGGCCTGCGGGGTCGATGCAGACGCCAGCGATGCGGCCGCCGCCATCCGCGCCGGGGCCAAGGAGTTCATCCCCCTGCCGCCCGAGGCCGATCTGATCGCCGCGGTCCTGTCCGCCGTCGCCGACGACGACCGCCCCCTGATCTCGGCCGATCCGTCGATGAAGGCCGTTATCATGCTGGCCGACCAGGTGGCCCGCTCGGAAGCCTCGATCCTGATCACCGGCGAAAGCGGCGTCGGCAAGGAGGTGATGGCCCGTTACCTTCACAACGGTTCGAAACGCGCCGAACGCCCCTTCATCAGCGTCAACTGCGCGGCCATTCCCGACAATCTGCTGGAATCGGAGCTGTTCGGTCACGAGAAGGGCAGCTTCACCGGCGCCATGGCCCGCCGCATCGGCAAGTTCGAGGAAGCCGACGGCGGCACCCTGCTGCTCGACGAAATCTCCGAAATGGACGTCCGCCTGCAGGCCAAGCTGCTGCGCGCCATCCAGGAGCGGGTCATCGATCGCGTCGGCGGCACCAAGCCCGTGCCGGTCAATATCCGCATCATCGCCACGTCCAACCGCGACCTCGCCAAGTCGGTGGCCGAGGGCACGTTCCGGGAAGACCTGCTCTACCGCCTGAACGTCGTGAATCTGCGCCTGCCGGCCCTGCGCGAGCGGCCGGGCGACATTTCCGTGCTGGCCGATCACTTCGTCAAGAAATACGCCGCCGCCAACGGCGTGCCGGTGCGGCCGATCTCGGCCGCCGCCCGGCTGGCCCTGGTCTCGCACCGCTGGAACGGCAACGTCCGCGAGCTGGAGAACGCCATGCACCGCGCCGTGCTGCTGGCGGTCGGACCGGAGATCGACGTCGAGGCCATCCGCCTGCCCGACGGCCAGCCGCTCGGCGCCGGATCGCACGGCGCCGCCTCGTACAATGACCCCGCCGCCCGCGCCGCCCAGACCGCCGACGCCGTCACCCGCGCCCACGTCGGCCAGACGGTGGCGCAGATGGAGAAGACGCTGATCCTCGACACCCTGTCGCACTGCCTCGGCAACCGCACCCATGCGGCCAACATCCTGGGCATCTCGATCCGCACCCTGCGCAACAAGCTGAACGAATACGCCGACGAGGGCGTCCAGATCATCGCCCCGCAGTCGGGCGTCGCCGCCAGCGGCTACGCGGCCGCCTGATCATGACAGAGGGTGCGGACCGCAGAAGCGTCCTGACCGGCCTCGGCGCGCTGGGGCTGACGGGCTGCGAGCAGCAGGACCCTCAACCGAACCCGCCGTTGATGGTCGTGCCGACACGCCGGGTTGATTTCAGCAGCCTTGAAGCCCGTCACGGCGGTCGTATCGGCATCGACGCGTGGAGTGAAAAGGGCGCGGTCTCCTGGCGAGGCCGCGAACGGTTCGTCTACTGCTCGACGTTCAAAATGTATCTCGCCGCCGCAACGTTGCTGAGGGTGCAGGCTGGCGAGGAGAGCCTTGATCGCCAGGTCCCGATCACCAGCGCCGATATGATCAATCACGCCCCGGTGACCGATCCCGCGATCGGCGGAACGCTGACGATCGACCAGCTGATGAAGGGCACGGTCGAGGTCAGCGATAATCCTGCCGCCAACATCCTGATCCGCGAACTGGGCGGGCTTGATGCCCTCCGCGCCTTCTATCGCGGCATCGGCGACACCAGCACACGCGTTGATCGTCTGGAACCCGAGATGAACCGTCTCGATGGCGACAAGGATACCATTCAGCCAGCGCAGTCGCGGATAAATCTGTACCGGCTGTTCGAGGCGTCCGAGACGCCGTTGTCTCCGTCCTCAAAAGAAAAACTTCTCGGCTGGATGTTTGCCTCGCCGACCGGGGTCGGACGGATCAAGGCAGGGGTCCCGGTCGGATGGCGTGTGGCGCACAAGACCGGCACGGGCGGCTACGGTCCCACGAACGACATCGGTCTGCTCTATCCCCCAACGGGTACCCCGATCACGCTCGCCGTTTATTACCACGGTGTGCGGGCCTCCTCGGATGCCGAGAATGAGGCAGTGATCGCTGACGCCACACGCCTGACCCTGTCCGCGCTAGGCTACGCATGACCGACGTCCCCGCCTCGACCATGATGCGCGACGGCATGGCGCGCCCCACGGGCCGCGACATGATGGGCTGGGTGGTGCGCGGCGAGGTGGCCATGGCCATGGGCGTCATCGGCGTCATCCTGCTGCTGATCCTGCCGATCCCGGCCTTCCTGATGGATGTGCTGCTGGCGCTGTCGCTCGTCTCCAGCGTGCTGATCCTGATGACCGCCGTGATGATGAAGAAGCCGCTGGACTTCGCCATCTTCCCGACCGTCCTTCTGGTCACGACCCTGTTCCGGCTCGGCCTGAACCTGGCCTCCACCCGGCTGGTGCTCAGCCACGGCCACGAGGGCACGGGCGGCGCCGGTCAGGTCATCGAGGCCTTCGGCGCCCTGATGATGGGCGGCAGTTTCATCATCGGCATCATCATCTTCGCCATCATTCTGGTGGTGAACTTTGTCGTCATCACCAAGGGCTCGACCCGTATCGCCGAGGTCTCGGCCCGCTTCACCCTGGACTCCATGCCGGGCAAGCAGATGGCCATCGACGCCGACCTGTCGTCCGGTCTGATCGACGAGGACTCGGCCAAACGCCGCCGCAAGGAGCTGGAGCAGGAGTCGACCTTCTTCGGGGCCATGGACGGCGCCTCGAAATTCGTCCGCGGCGACGCCGTGGCCGGCCTGATCATCGTCTTCATCAACGTCATCGGCGGCATTCTGATCGGGACCCTCCAACATGGCATGAGCATGGGAGACGCGGCCAACTCCTACATCGCCCTGACCATCGGCGACGGTCTAGTGACCCAGGTTCCGGCCATCATCATCTCCATCGCCGCCGGCTTCCTCGTCTCCAAGGCCGGGGTCGAGGGCACCGCCGACAAGGCCCTGGTCGCCCAGCTGGCCACCAACCCCGTCAGCCTCGGAGTCGTCTCTGCCGCCTCCGGCCTGATCGGCCTGATCCCCGGCATGCCCCTGCTGCCGTTCGCGGCCCTGTCTCTCGGAACGGGCTTCATGGCCTGGCGTCTGGGTCGTCAGCGGCTCAAGCCCAAACCGACCGAGGCCGAGATGGCTGCCACCGCCACCGGTCCCAAGGAGGATATCGAGGAGCCGATCGGCACGGCCCTGTCCATCGACGAGGTCAAGATCGAGCTGGGCTATTCCCTGCTGTCCCTGATCAACGATCTGGAGGGCCGCCGTCTGACCGATCAGGTCCGCGCCCTGCGCCGCTCGCTGGCCCAGGAGTACGGCTTCGTCATGCCGTCGGTCCGTATCCTCGACAACATGCGCCTCGGCACCCAGGGCTACGCCATCCGCATCAAGGAGATGGAGGCCGGGCAGGGCGAGGTCCGCCTCGGCTGCCTGATGGCCATGGATCCGGCCGGACGCCAGGTCGAACTGCCCGGCGAACACACCAAGGAGCCGGCTTTCGGCCTGCCCGCCACCTGGATCGACGAAAGCCTGCGCGAGGAGGCGACCTTCCGCGGCTACACCATCGTCGATCCCTCGACGGTGCTGACCACCCATCTGACCGAAATCCTCAAGGAGAACATGGCGGACCTGCTGACCTATGCCGAGGTGCAGAAGCTGCTCAAGGAACTGGGGACCGAAGAGAAGAAGCTGGTCGACGAATTGATCCCCTCGGTCGTCACCGTCACCACCCTGCAAAGGGTGCTCCAGACCCTGCTGCGCGAGAAGGTCTCGATCCGCGATCTGGGCGCCATTCTGGAAGGTCTGGCTGAGGCCGCCCCGCACACCAGCTCGGTCACCACCCTGGTCGAGCACGTCCGCGGCCGTCTGGCCCGTCAGCTGTGCTGGCAGCACAAGGGCGACGACGGCGCCCTGCCGATCGTCACCCTGTCGCCGGAATGGGAGGCCGCCTTCGCCGACGCCCTGATCGGCCAGGGCGAGGACCGCCAGCTGGCCATGGCCCCGTCACGGCTGCAGGACTTCATCCGCGCCGTCCGCGACGTCTTCGAACGCGCCGCCATGGCCGGCGAGACCGCCGTCCTCCTGACCGGCCCGCAGATCCGGCCCTATGTCCGCTCGATCATCGAACGCTTCCGCGGCCAGACAGTCGTGATGAGCCAGAACGAGGTGCATCCGCGGGCCCGGCTGCGGACGATCGGGACGGTCTGAAACGATCCTTCTCCCCTTGCGGGAGAAGGTGGCCGAGCGGAGCGAGGTCGGATGAGGGGTCGCACCACCCTCTCGACAGACCGACGCAAAAATGTTTCAAACAACCTATGGAAGAATTGCTTCGACAACGTGCGAAGGAAATGCGGCATAAGCCCGTCCTGTACGAGCGCCGCCTCTGGAGACTGCTGCGCGATCGCCGCCTGGAGAATCTGAAGTTTCGCCGTCAGTTCACGATTGGCCGCTACATCGTCGATTTCATCTGCCTGAGACACAGGCTGATCGTCGAGGCCGACGGTCCTCAGCATGAAGGAAGCGCTTCCGACCTGGCCCGGGACGCTTGGCTGTCCGAGCAGGGATTCCGGGTTTTGAGGTTTCCCAACCAGCAGATCGAGAACCGTGGGCAAGAGGTCATAGCGGCGATTCTCACCGCGGCTGACGCCAGACTGACCAAGGACTAATGGAGCTGCCGGTGCGACCCCTCATCCGTCAGCCTTCGGCTGCCACCTTCTCCCGCAAGGGGAGAAGGATACTTACTCCACCTCCGTCCAACCCCCTGCCGAAGCCGCCCGTGCTGCATCATTCGCCGGCCGCGCCACAAGTCCGGACTGGGTGATCCAGACCTCGTACTTCGCCCCGTCGGCCATCGGCATATAGGCGCCGCCGCCGTACAGGGTGTCGACCGCATCGAGGTATTTCCGGTATTTCCGCGCCGTATCCCAGGCGCTGATCCGCCAGGGCAGCCAGTCCGGGCCCGCGTCGCCGCCCACGAGCGGATGCACGCTGCGGGTCGCGTTGACTTCCTGCTGGACCGATTGATAGCGGCCCGACAGACGGTCGAGGCGGTATTGGGTGTCGAGGCCCAGCACATTGGCCCAGGGCTTCCACTTCAACACCTGCGCCTCGATGCGCCATTCGTCGCCATGCAGCGGATACAGATTGCTGACCCCGGGCGCGTTCTCGCCCATCCCGGGCTGCATCACCGTGGCCTCGAAATACTGCGGTCCAAGCTGCCGGGTCTGGATCGTCGCGACCGGCCGCTCATAGGTCAGACGGCCGTAGGTCTGGACGTCCAGCGCCAGCAGGGCGGCGATCGCGGCCGCGGCCATGAAGCCCCCGCCGCCCGCGCCGACCAGCAGTCCGCTGAACACCCGACCCTGAAACAGGGCCATCAGGCCGCGGATCAGCAGAATGACGCCGATCAGGCCCACGACCGCCGGAGCGATCCACCACCACCACACCATGTCAAACTCCCCCGATCCTGACGGGAGGCAATCATTACCCTAAATCCTCAGAACAGCGAGGGTTTCTCCCGTGACGCGACTGGACAGGGCCAAACGCCCCGCTAATGCTCCCGCACGATGATTTCGGCCCTCCGCCCCACGCTTCTCGCGCTCGCCCGCTTCGTCCGTACGCCTACCCTCGGACGGCGCGTGGCCGGGCTGATGGTGCTGGCCATCGTGCTGATGCTGGTCCTGAACCTCTCGGTCCTGGTCCTGATCCAGCGCACGGTAGCGTTCAACGATACGGTCGACGAGGCCCAGCAGGTTCGCCTGGTGTCGCGCGAGGTCCTGACCCGGCTGGTCGATGCCGAGACCGGCCAGCGCGGATTTCTCCTCACCGAACGGCTCGAATACCTGTCCATTCACGAAGAGGCGACCCAGCTGCTGCCGGACCTGTTGCAGGAACTCGCCGGCCTGACCGGAGGCGATCCCGACCTCGCACCGCGGGTCGAGCGCGTCCAGGAACTTTCGGACCAGCGGTTGGCCGTGATGAACCGAAGCATCTCCCTGGCCCGCACCGGCCGCATGGATGAGGCGGTCGGCGTCCTCCGCAGCGATCAGGGCAAGCTCCTGATGGACGCCATGCGGACCGAGATCGCCGCCATCGACGAAATACAGGCCACCCGCCTGCAGTTCAGGACGCGCCAGTCCGAATGGGCGGGCAATATCACCGTCATCGCCAACGCCCTCGGCGGAGTCATGATCCTGGTCCTTGCCGGCGCCAGCGCCTGGCTGATCCGCCGCTATGTCATCGAGATTCAGGCCGCCCGCGACGCGCTTGACCGGACCAATGCCGGACTTGAGCACCAGGTCCGCGACCGCACCTTCGAATTGACCCGCGCCAATGAGGAGATCCAGCGCTTCGCCTATATCGTCAGCCACGACCTTCGCGCGCCCCTGGTCAATGTCATGGGCTACACCTCGGAACTCGAACAGGCCGGGCGGATCATCGACAAACAGATGACGGCGGTTGAGACCAGGGCGCCCAAACTGGTCGAGCAGGACGCACTCACGGCCGTGCGCGAGGACGTGCCCGAGGCCATCGGCTTCATCCGGGCCTCGACCGAGAAGATGGACCGGCTGATCAACGCCATCCTCAAACTGTCCCGCGAGGGCCGTCGCAACCTCGTGCCCGAACAGCTCGACATGACCCTGATGGTCAGCAACATCGCCGACAGCGTCCGCCACCAGACCCAGGCCTCAGGGGCCGAAATCGTGGTCGAGTCCCTGCCGCTGCTCGAGAGTGATCGTCTCTCGGTCGAACAGATCTTCGGCAATCTGATCGACAACGCGATCAAATATCTGGACGCCTCGCGTTCCGGCCGGATCGTCGTCAGCGGCGAGGAGGCAGCGGGCGGCTGGATCGTCTATCGCATCTCCGACAACGGCCGCGGCATCTCCGACCGCGACCACGAACGAATTTTCGAGCTCTTCCGCCGTTCGGGCAAGCAGGACCGCCCCGGCGAGGGCCTGGGACTGGCCTTTGTCCGCAACAGTGTTCGCCGACTCGGCGGCGACATCACGCTCGAGTCAGAGCTTGGTAAGGGCTCGACATTTTTGCTGAAATTCCCCACACGCCTCATCCTGCCGGATGCCGGAGAGTACGCATGAGCCATGCCGTCAAGATCGTGATGGTCGAGGATGATCTCGGCCACGCCAAGCTGATCGAAAAGAACATCCGTCGCGCCAACATCTCCAACGAGATCGAGCATTTCGCGGATGGCGGGTCGGCCATGGACTATCTGTTCAGCGAGGAAGTGCGCCTCAACGGGCCGATGTTGATCCTGCTGGACCTGAACCTGCCGGACATGTCGGGCACCGACATCCTGGTCAGGGTCAAGAACGACGAGCGGCTCAGGCGCGCCCCGGTGGTGATCCTGACCACCACGGACGACAAGCACGAGATCCAGCGCTGCTACGACCTCGGCTGCAACGTCTACATCACCAAGCCGGTCGACTATGAGAGCTTTGCGGGCGCCATCCGCCAGCTGGGGCTGTTCCTTTCCGTCATGCAGGCTCCGGACATCGAGTGACTGTCTCCGCCCTGCCCCACGGCGAGCTCATCCGCCTGCTCTACATCGACGATGACCGCGGCCTGTCGCGGCTGGTCGAGAAGGAGCTGGGCCGTCACGGCTATGCCGTGACCTGTGCGCCCGACGGTGACGCCGGCCTCGGCACGCTCGTCGCCCGGCCCGGCGATTTCGACGTCGTCGCCCTCGATCACTACATGCCCGGCCGTGAGGGCCTGGACGTCCTGCCCGAAATCATCGCCCTGCCGAACCCGCCGCCGGTGGTCTATGTCACGGGGGCCCAGGAAGGCCGCATCGCCGTCGCCGCCCTGCGCGCCGGCGCCGCCGACTATGTCATCAAGGACGTGTCCGAGGACTTCACCGCCCTGCTGCGCAATGCGCTGGAAGAGGCCGTGTCCCGCCGTCGGCTGCAGCGCGAGAACGACGAGGCCCAGGAACAGGTCCGCATCGCCCGCGACCGCGCCGAGGCCATGCTGCGCGAGGTCAATCACCGCGTCGGCAACTCCCTGCAGCTGGTGTCCAGCTTCATGTCCCTGCAGTTGCGCCATCTGGTCGATGAGGGCGCCCGCGCCGCGCTCAAGGAATCCCAGGCCCGGATCGAGGCCGTCGCCCACGTCCACCGCCGCCTCTACACCTCGGGCGACATGTCCTCTGTGGCCATGGACGAATATCTGGAAGGGCTGATCGGCGAGCTGTCGCAGTCCCTCTGTCCGGACAAGGACGGCTGCTCCATTCATCTCCAGGCCGCCCCCATGCGGGTCTCGACCGATCAGGCAGTCTCGCTCGGCGTGGTGGTCACCGAGCTGGTCACCAACGCCGTGAAATACGCCTATGAGCCGGGCATACCGGGCCAGATCCGGGTCAGCCTGGGCCAGGATGCCAACGGCCGCGCCATACTGACGGTCGAGGACGACGGTCCCGGCATGGGTGACGGTTCGGTCAAGGGCACCGGTCTGGGCGGCAAGATCATCTCCGCCATGGCCTCCGGCCTGCGGTCGGCGGTCGAGTTCGACAAGGCCCACAAGGGCGTCCGGGCCCATCTGGCCTTCGACCTCTGACCATGACCCGCCTGCAGTTCGGAACCGCCGCGCACGGTCTTGATTATCGCCTGCGCCCGACCGCGTTCGGACTGGTTGTCCACGACGGAAAGCTGGCCTGCGTCCGCGTCGATCGGGGCGAGGGCAGCTATTTCGACCTGCCCGGCGGCGCCATCGACGGCGACGAGACCGAGGAACAGGCCGTTGTCCGGGAGTTCCTGGAGGAAACCGGCCTGACGGTCCGCCCGCTCGCCCGCATCGCCGAGGCATCCCAGTATTTCCGCAAGTCGGACGGCGAGCCGATCAACAACATCGGCGGTTTCTGGATCGCCGAACGGCTGGCGCTGAACCCCGCCGAGAAGGTCGAGGCCGATCACGATCTCGTCTGGCTTGATCCGCACCAGGCTCTCGCCCAACTCCGCCACGACGCCCACTCATGGGCGGTCACGGTCTGGCTCCGTCGACACGCCTGACCCCGCATCCTTTGACGCAGGGGTGGAACGCGCGCGGCCGTAACCCGTTGTTCCTGTACGAGGCGCCGCCCCCCGATGGCGTCCAGGAAAAGGATGACCCCATGCCCGATCATGATCGAGTCGAAGGCGCCGCCAAGAACCTCGGCGGCAAGGCCAAGGAAGTCGCCGGCAAGGTGACCGGCGATGAAAAACTCAAGGCCGAAGGCCGCGCTGACCAGGTTGAAGGCAAGGTCCAGAACGCCGTCGGCGGCATGAAGGACACCCTGCGCGGCGACAACCGCAACTAGGCCTTCTGCGAACCGATACAACGCCGCGTCCGCACCCCGGGCGCGGCGTTGTCATGTCAGCGTGCCGGCAGGGCCTGACAGCGAGCGATCCAGGCGGCCTGCGTCTCCAGCGAGCCGGGCCGGTCGCACGGCTCGGGCCTCGGCTGCGCCGTAACGTCGAGCCGCCCCGGCAGGTCCTGCACCGCGGCCTCGTCGCCGCAGACGCGCGACAGCGAACCGCCAAATCCGCTTTCCGAGCGCCGCATCACCATTCGGCAGTTCTCTCCGTCGCCGGAAGCGCCGCCCGAGGCCGCCGGCTCCGCCGCCACCCCGGCCCGCGCCATCGCCAGCCGGTTGCGCGCCTGACGACGACAGGCGTCGTCTCCGGACGCGCCGCACTGGCTGAGTTCCCACCGCGCCTGGTCCGTGAACGCCCAGGCCGGAACCTCTCCGCCCGCTTCGCTCGTCGCGGGGCTGACGTTCCACTCGATGGTGTCTTGCCGCTCCTGGCGAGTCGCCGCCACGGCCTCCCGCAGCCTGTTGTAGCGGCCCTGCCGGGGCGTGGCCTGTCCCGGACCCGAGCTGTTCAACGCCTCCGATGGATTGGCGTCGTCGTCGGCTTGGGGCGCCGCGCTCTCCGTCGGCGGCCGCTCCGGCGCGGTCTGGATCGGGCCGTCCTGCCACAGGGCGAAGAGCAGCAGGGTGATGATCATTGCGGCCTCAGCAGGCCTTCGAGCATCGCTGCGGCGGGGCCGGACCGGTCGCCGCAAACAATCGAGCCGGATGACGACGACGAGCCGTCCGCACCCTGTTCGCTGTCCTGCCGCGTGGTGCAGCGCCCGCCGAAGGCCGAGCCGGTGCGAGGGGCGGGATCATCGGAGGCCGAGGCGACCGTCGTGGAGAGCGGTCGCGGGCGGAAGCTGGGCAGGCGTTCACGCAGCGCTGTCCCGACACGGTGTTCGCACGCCTCCAGCGACTCGCTCGATCGCCGCACCAGCGGGCTGCAATGCGACAGCACAAAGCCGTAGGGGTCGCGCAGGGCGGAGTCCGGAATCTCGATCTGCGGGTCTCCGGCCGGCGAGGCCAGCTGGATCGTCATCGCCATCATCATCGTCAGCAGCATCGCATGCCCTCCCGACGACGAGAGACGCACGGGCGGGCGAAGCGATCAACTTTCGATACCTGACGCCGCTATGCGAGGCGGGTCAGTCCCGGCCGCCCAGCCGAAGGGTCAATCCCTCGTCTTCGCGGACGCCGCTGGCGGGGCGGCATTCCTCGGTCCAGGCCACGCCGCCCTGCGGCTGGACCCTGGGACGGGTTTCGCAGTTGCGTTCCTCCAGCGCCACGGCCGGGCGGTCGGGGCGGGCCGGGGCGCCGCACTGAAGGGCGTAGCGATCCCCCGCGGCCTCCTGTCGGCATTCGTCCGGCGCGCCTGCCGGGGTCAGGCCGGCCGGCAGGGCATCGCCGAGGTGCGCGGCCAGGATCACCCGGACCCGCGCCTGGCAGGCCTCCAGCGTTTCCCGGCTCGAGCGGATCAGCGGGCTGCACTCGGCCCGCTCATAGCCATACGGATCGGCGCGGGCGGAATCGGGGATCGCGGGGATATCGGCGGCCGCGACGGGCTGAGCGGCCTCGACGGGCGCCGGCGTCTCCCACACCACCTGACCGGCCGCGGCGGGAAGGGGAGCGGTCTGTTGCAGCATCACGGCGAACACGATGGCGAGCATGGGGGACACTCCGGACGGGTCCGGCGACCCTAGCCTATTTGGCCAGCGCCCGCATCGCCTTCTCCAGCCCCTCCAGCGTCAGCGGATACATCCGCTCATCGACCAGTTCGCGCACCATCCCGACCGAGGCGGAATAGCTCCAGTAGCGTTCCGGCGACGGGTTCAGCCAGGCCACCTTGTCCCACTGCTGCGTCGCCCGCTTCATCCAGACCGCGCCCGCCTCCTCGTTCCAGTGCTCGACCGAACCGCCCGGCATGGTCACCTCATAGGGGCTCATGGTGGCGTCGCCGACGAAGATGGCGCGCCAGTCGGCGGGGTATTTGTTCAGCACCTCCCAGGTCGGGATCTTCTGCTCGTGCCGACGCCGGTTGTCCTTCCACACCCCCTCGTAGAGGCAGTTGTGGAAGTAGAAGAATTCCAGATGTTTGAACTCGGTCTTCGCGGCCGAGAACAGCTCCTCGCACATCTTCACATGGGCATCCATCGAGCCGCCGATGTCGAGGAACAGCAGCACCTTGATCGTGTTGCGACGCTCCGCCCGCATGTGGATGTCCAGCCAGCCCTGCCGCGCCGTGCCGTCGATGGTGGCGTCCATGTCCAGCTCGTCCTGGGCCCCCTGCCGCGCGAACCGGCGCAGGCGGCGCAGGGCCACCTTGATGTTGCGCGTGCCCAGTTCGACCTGGTCGTCCAGGTTCCGGTACTCGCGCTTCTCCCAGACCTTGACCGCCCGGCCCTGTTTGCCCGGCCCGCCGACGCGCACGCCTTCGGGATTGTAGCCGCCGTGGCCGAACGGGCTGGTCCCGCCCGTGCCGATCCACTTGTTGCCGCCCTCGTGCCGGCCCTGCTGCTCCTCCAGACGCTGTTTCAGCGTCTCCATCAGCTTGTCGAACCCGCCCAGCGCCTCGATCTGCGCCTTCTCCTCGTCGGTCAGATATTTCTCGTTGAGCAGCTTCAGCCACGCCTCGGGCACGTCCAACGAAGGTTCCTCGCCCGCGCCGACCGTCTCGATCCCGGCGAACACCTTGCCGAAGACCTGATCAAACCGGTCGTAGTGTTTCTCGTCCTTGACCAGCACCGCGCGGGACAGGTGGTAGAAGTCATCGACCTTCCGCCCCGCCACTTCGCGGTCCATGGCCTCCATCAGATGGAGCCATTCCTTCATCGACACGGGCACGCGCGCGTCGCGAAGGGCAGTGAAGAAGGGGAGGAGCATCCGGCGACTGTAGCAGGCTGCACGGTCGCGGTCAGGTAGCGTCGTCGCGGGCTGATCCGCCCGCGGGCTGGCAACCCCGAAACGTCCATCCTAGTAATGGGGTCAGGGAGGAAATCGATGGCGCACTCCAAGGAAGCACTAGGGTGCGACGGTCCGTGGTTGACCCGCCGGAGCGCCCTGGCGGCAGCGGGCATAGCCGCCGTAGGCGTCGCCGCCGCAACCCCGCGGGATCGCGGTGTCACCATCAAGCGCGACCGCTTCGGCGTGCCCCACATCCACGGACCCA
This sequence comes from Brevundimonas sp. UBA2416, assembly GCF_002343105.1. Classification (NCBI taxonomy): domain Bacteria; kingdom Pseudomonadati; phylum Pseudomonadota; class Alphaproteobacteria; order Caulobacterales; family Caulobacteraceae; genus Brevundimonas; species Brevundimonas sp. UBA2416. The sequence goes on along the minus strand of NZ_DDRM01000036.1, from coordinate 84,704 downwards.
CCGACGCGTCGGTGGCCTATGGCGTCGCTTGGGCCCAGGCCGAGGACGATTTCGAACAACTCGAGGCGACCTTCATCCATGCGCTCGGCCGCGCCGCCGAACTGCGCGGCGAGGCCCTGGTCGAGTCCGACCGCCTGGCCCGCGCCATGGAGCACGCCCGCCTGGCGCGCGATGAGTACGCCCGCGCCGAGCCATCCATGAAGGCCATCTACGACGCCTACGCCGATGGCTTGAACGCCTACGCGGCCACCCGCGCGACCCGGTTGCTGGACCGGTTCGAGCCGTGGTTTCCGCTGGCGGTGATGCGGTACAAATATCAGCAGCTGGAGTTCATCGGCTACGCGGGCCTGACGCACAGCATGACCAGGACGGACTGGACGGAACGCCCGACCGGCTCCAACGCCTGGGCCGCCGCCCCGTCGCGCAGCGCCTCCGGGCACGCGCTGCTGCTGATCAATCCGCACGTCGGCTTCTTCGGCCCGGCCCAGTATCATGAGCATCACGTGATCAGCGACGAGGGCTGGAATTTCTCCGGCGTTGGCCGCTACGGCCTGCCCTTCCCCTATATGGGCCGCAACGAGGCGCTGGGCTGGGCCCACACCGACAACTATCCCGACCACGGCGATCTCTACGCCGAGACCTTTGACGATCCGGCGGATCCCCTGGTCTACCGCCACGGCGATCGGAAGCTCAGGGCGATCACCTGGGACGAGGTCATCCGGGTGAAGACCGACGCCGGACTGGAGGCCCGGCCGGTCCGCTTCATGCGCACGCGCAACGGTCCCGTTCTGGGCGAGCGTGACGGCATGCCGATTGCCGTGCGCCTGGCCAGACACGTCGAAGGCGGCTGGCTGGACCAGTGGTACGCCATGACCAAAGCGCGCGATCTGCCGGCGTTCGAAACCGCGCTGAGGCGGGTCGCCATTCCCTATATGAACATCGTCTATGCCGATCGGGACGGGAACATCCTCCACGTCTACAACGGTGCCATCCCTCGACGGCGTCCGGGCGTTGATCCCTCCGGGGTCCTGGACGGCTCGGACCCCGTCAACGACTGGGACGGCTACCACCCCTATGAGGACCTGCCGCGGGTGCTGAACCCGGCCAGCGGCTATGTCCAGAACTGCAATTCAACCCCCTTCACGACGACCGAGCCCGGCCAGAACCCGGATCCGGCCCGCTACCCGGCCTATATGATCGGCCCGGAGACCGACAACGCCCGCGCGCGGTCCTCGCGCCGTCTCCTGTCCGGAGACCGCGTCATCAGCTTCGAGGACTGGACCCGCGCGTCCACCGACACCTGGGCCCAGGCCGCGGAGGACTGGCTGCCGGGTCTGTTCGCCGAGGCGGAGGCCGCGGGGCCCGCCGCCGCCGACCTCGCGCCCCAGCTGGCGGCGCTGCGGACCTGGGACAAGGTTGTTACGGTGGAGTCCGAGCCCGCCGCCCTGTTCACACGCTGGGCCATGACAGCCCGGCCTGGAGGCTCGGTAGAACCGATCGCCGGCCGGCGTCTGGACGCCCTGAGGGCGGCCCGGGCCGACCTTGAGCGCGTCTTCGGCGACTGGCGGGTGCCCTTCGGGCGGATCAGCCGCCTGCAGCGGACCCATTGGAGCGGAGACCAGCCTTTCGACGACGCCAGGCCAAGCCTGCCGGTCGCGGGCGGTCAGGGATGGATGGGCACGATCTTCAACTTCCGTGTCGCCAACCCGACGGACCTCGCGTCGACCGCCGCCCGCTACGGCAGTTCGGGCAACTCCTACGTCAGTGTGATCGAGTTCGGTCCGACGCAGAAGGCGGCGTCGATCCGGACCCATGGCCAAAGCGGCGACCCCGCCTCACCACACTGGATGGATCAGGCTCCGATCTTTGCGCGCGGTGAGTTCAAACCGTCCTGGTTCACGGCTGAAGAGATCGACGCCAATCTTGAGCGCGCCTACCGGCCGGACTGATGGCCGTCAGCCCCGTCGCAGGATGAACTCGTCGTCCATCCACGCCCCGACCGGATACTGGTACTCGCCCGCCTTCTCGAACCCCCAGGCGGCGTAAAGCTTCTGCGCCTTCAGGTTCCCGCTCCAGACCCCGATCCACAGCGGCCCGTCGGTGTGGGCCTCCATCCAGTCGAGGGCGACCGTCAGCAGCCTCGTCCCCAGCCCAAGACCCTGCGCCGCCTTCGACACATAGAGCCGCCGCAGCTCCGCATGGCTGGCACGGGCCTCCGGGTGGGGCAGGGTGTTCGGCCCCGTGTTGGCGAAGGCCAGCAGCTCGCCGTCCCGCTCTGCCACCCACCATGCCGCGCCGGGCTCCTGCAGTTTCGTCCGGATGGTCTCCGGGCTGAAGCTGGCGTCCAGAAAGGCCGCCAGATCGTCGGCCGGATAGGGGATGCCGAACCCGTCCACAAAGGTATCGAGGAAGGTCTGCCGCCCCAGCACGCCCAGGGCGGCGGCGTCGGCTTCAATGGCGGGGCGGATCAAGGGCTCGGTCATGAGTTCGCTTTCGCCCGATGACATGCGGGACTCAACCCCAATCCGGGATCAGCGGGTGTTGTTTGCGAGCGGGGATGCGTATCCTCCGCCCGATGAGCGTCGCCCTCTTCACCCATCCCGACATGCTGGAGCACCGCCCCGGCGTCGGCCATCCCGAAAGCCCGGAGCGGCTGCAGGCCGTGCTCGACGCGCTCGATGCCGCGGACCTCGGTCGCGACCGCCGCGCCGCGACCGAGGCAGCTATCGCCGATCTCGAGCGGTTGCATCCCGCCGACCATGTCGCCCGCCTGCTCGCCGCCGCGCCCGCCAGCGGTTTCCGCCAGCTCGACGCCGACACCGTCCTGTCTCCCGGCAGCGTCCGCGCCGCACGCCTCGCCGCCGGCGCTGCGATCGACGCCGTTCGCGCCGTGGCCCGTGGCGAGACCGCCCGCGCCTTCGCCGCCGTTCGCCCGCCCGGCCACCACGCCGAACCCGGCCAGAGCATGGGCTTCTGCCTGTTCTCCAACGTCGCCGTCGCCGCCCGCGTGGCCCAGTCCGAAGGCATGGCCCGCGTCGCGGTCATCGATTTCGACGTCCACCACGGCAACGGCACCCAGGCGGCGTTCGAGGCGGACGACAGCCTGTTCCTCGGCTCCATCCACCAGTCGCCGCTCTACCCGGGCACAGGCGCGGCCTCCGAGACCGGCGTCGGCAATATCGTCAACGTCCCGGTCCCGCCCCACGCCGCCCGCGAGGCCTGGCGCGGCGCCTTCGCCGGCGGCCTGATGCCGGCGCTCGAAGCCTTCGCCCCCGACCTGATCCTGATCTCCGCCGGCTTTGACGCCCACCGCCGCGATCCGCTCGCCCACCAGTCGCTCGAGGCCGATGATTTCGCCTGGGCGACCCGCGCCGTGCTCGAGGTCGCGAGATCGTGCTGTGGCGGCAAGGTTGTGTCCTCGCTCGAGGGCGGTTACGACCTAGAGGGGCTGGGCCGTTCTGCGGTCGCCCACGTTCAGGCCTTGGGGGAGGAATAAAGGACGGTTCGCCAATCGCTTACGTCCGGAAATCATGTCCGCCCCCGCCAGAGACTCACTGATGGCCGACACGCCGGCGCCCGCCAGAACGGAGCCTGCCCAACCGGCCGCGCCGCGCGCCGCCCTGGTCTCGGTGCGTCCGGGAGCCATCGTTCTGGCCCGCCATGGCGAGCCGGCCCTGTCGCGCAAATGCTACCTCACCTCTGACCAGTACCGGGACTGGTGGGCCAGATACGAGGTCGGCGGCCTGCGCGCGGGTCAGACCCCGCCGCCCGAGCTGCTGGCGACCGCCGAGGGCGCCGGCGCCATCTACGCCTCGACCCGACCCCGCGCTCAGGAAACCGCCGCCGCCATAGCCGCCGGCCGCGAGGTCATGTCGGACGCCCTGTTCATCGAGGCCCCCCTGCCGCCGCCCCACTTCCCCAGCTGGTTCAAACTGCCGCCGAAATACTGGGGTGCCGTCGCCCGCTTCTGGTGGCATGTCTTCAACCACCACGAGGGTCAGGAAACCCGTCGTCAGGCCGAGTGCCGCGCCGAAAAGGCCGCCCAGGCCCTGATCGCCCGCGCCGAGAGCGGTCAGGACGTGCTGGTTCTCGCCCACGGCTATTTCAACCATATGGTCGGCCGCCGCCTGCGCGCCGACGGCTGGGATCTGGTCCACAACCAGGGCTTCAAATACTGGTCCCAGCGTCGCTACGAGAAGCGCTGACGGCGAGGAGACGACCATGATCCGCCGGTCCCTGCTCGCCCTCTGCCTCGCCGCCGCCCTGTCGGCCCCCGCCTTCGCCCAGGATGCAACGCCAGCCCCGGTCGCCGCTGTCCGCGTTCTGCTCGAGACCTCCGCCGGCAATATCCTCGTCGAGACCGACCCGCGCGCTCCGATCACCGCCGCCAACTTCCTGCGCTATGTGGACGAGGGCCGGTTCAACGGAACCGATTTCTACCGCGGCATGGAACTGGGCGCCGGAACCGGCGTGGTCCAGGGCGGGACCGCCAATGCGCCCGACCGCATCCTGCCGCCGATCGCCCATGAGCCCACCAGCCAGACCGGCCTGCGCCACGTCGACGGCGCCCTGTCCATGGCCCGTTTCGATCCCGGCACCGCCGACGGCGACTTCTTCATCATCGTCGGCAATCTGCCCGGCTTCGACGCCGGCCGGTCCGCCCCGGGCGACCCAGGGTTCGCCGTCTTCGGCCGGGTCGTCGACGGCATGGACGTGGTCCGCGCCATCCTCGCCGCTCCCAAATCCCCCACCGAGGGCGAGGGCTTCATGCGCGGCCAGATGCTCGACCCCCGCGTCCGCATCGTCTCCGCCCGTCGGGTCGTCCCCGCCGGCTAGCAAATGCCGGTCTCCGCTTGAGACCCGCCGCCGCCCCCTCTAGGGTCGCCCGCCATGACCGACTCCGCCGCCATCCCCGCCGAGCTCAGTTTCGAGGACGCCCTCCAGCGTCTCGAGGCTATCGTCTCCAAACTCGAGTCCGGCCAGGCCCCGCTGGAGGAATCGATCGCCCTCTACGAGGAGGGCGCCCGCCTGAAAGCCCACTGCGAAAGCCGGCTCAAGGCCGCCCAGCTTCGCGTCGAGAAGATCGTGGTCGGCCCCGACGGTCAGGCGAAGGGCGTCGAACCGGCCGAGTTCAGCTGATGCCGGCCCCCGCCGGCCAGATCGCCTTCGACGACTTCATGAAGGTCGATGTCCGCGTGGGTGAAGTCCTCGCCGTCGACCCCTTCCCCGAGGCCCGCAAGCCGGCGTGGAAACTGACCATCGACTTCGGCCCCGACATCGGGGTGAAAAAGTCCTCGGCCCAGATCACAGTCCACTACACGCGCGACCAGCTGCTGGGCCGCAAGGTCGCCGCCGTCGTCAACTTTCCGCCGCGCCAGATCGGCCCCTTCATGTCCGAGGTCCTGACCCTCGGCTTCCCCGACGCCGCCGGCGAGGTCGTCCTGGTCGGCGTCGATCGCGACGTCCCCATCGGCGGGAGGCTGTTCTGACCGCCCCCCCGCCAGCGACGGTCCTCGCCGCCAATTCGCCGGAGCAGGGCGTCATCGACCGGGTGGCCGAGATCGCCGATCTGGTCACTGTCGCCCTCGACGAGCTCCTGCCGCGCGCCGACGGCCCCGAATCGCGCCTGACCGAGGCCATGCGCTACGCCGCCCTCGGCCCCGGCAAGCGGCTGCGCCCCTTCTTCGCCCTTGAGGCCGCCAATCTGTTCGACATCGAGGAACGGCCCGTTCTGCGGGCCGCCTGCGCCCTCGAATGCGTCCACGCCTACAGCCTGGTCCATGACGACCTGCCCTGTATGGACGACGACGACGTCCGCCGCGGCCGTCCCACGGTGCACAAGGCCTATGACGAGGCCACCGCCGTCCTCGCCGGCGACGCGCTGCAGACGGCGGCGTTCGACATCCTGTTGCACGAGGACACCCACGACGATCCCGCCGTCCGCTGCGAGCTGGCCGCCCGCCTGTCGCTGGCCAGTGGCGCGCGCGGCATGGCCGGCGGCCAGATGATCGACCTGCTGGGCGTCCGCGACGACCTCGGCGGCGTGGCCCGCATGCAGCGCCTCAAGACCGGGGCACTGTTCACCTACGCCTTCGAGATTCCCCTGATCATCGCCGGCGCCCGCGAGATCCATCGTCAGGCCCTGACCAGCTTCGCCCACGACATCGGCCTGGCCTACCAGATCGTCGACGACCTGCTGGACGTCGAGGGCGACGAGGACATCCTCGGGAAGGCCGCCAACAAGGACGCCGCCCGCGGCAAGACCAATTTCGTCACCCTGCTGGGCGTCGACCAGGCGCGGCACAGGGTCGCGCACCTCGCCGACCAGGCCCGCGCCCACCTCGATCTCTTCGGTCCCGACGCGGACATCCTCAAGGCCAGTGTAGACTACGTCCTCCACCGCCGGTCCTGAGTCGTTCCGGGGGGGGGCTGCGGCGGCCCCGCAGCGAAAAATCAGATCACGTCGGCCCGCATCGCAGCGAAATGCGCTACAGCGTGTTGGAAGACCAAAGGCTTAGGTACGAACCGCCCGCATGCCAGACACCCCGCTCCTCGACCAGGTCCATGTCCCCGCCGACACGCGGGACTTCGACATTCCCCAGCTGCGCCAGCTGGCGGACGAGCTGCGGGCCGAGACCATCGACGCTGTCTCCGTCACCGGCGGCCATCTCGGCGCCGGCCTTGGCGTGGTCGAGCTGACCGTCGCCCTGCACCATGTGTTCGAGACGCCGAAGGACATCCTGATCTGGGACGTCGGCCACCAGTGCTATCCGCACAAGATCCTCACCGGTCGGCGCGACCGCATCCGCACCCTGCGCCAGCCCGGCGGCCTGTCGGGCTTCACCAAGCGCAGCGAGAGCGAATACGACCCCTTCGGCGCCGCCCACGCCTCGACCTCGATCAGCGCCGCCCTCGGCTTCGCGGCCGCGCGCGACCAGAAGGGCGAAAAGAACCGCGTCGTGGCCGTCATCGGCGACGGCTCCATGTCCGCCGGCATGGCCTATGAGGCCATGAACAACGCGGCCGAGACGACCAATGGCCAGCTCATGGTCATTCTCAACGACAACGACATGTCGATCGCCCCGCCGGTCGGCGGCATGAGCGCCTATCTGGCCAAACAGGTCTCGGGCGGCGCCTATCGTAATTTCCGCCGCTTCGGAAAGTCGGTCGCCGAACACTTGCCGCGCCCGTTCCGCAACGCGGCCCGCAAGGCGGAGGAATACGCCCGCGGCATGATCGTCGGCGGCACCTTCTTCGAGGAGCTGGGCTTCTACTATGTCGGGCCGGTCGACGGCCACGACATGGACAACCTGGTCCCCATCCTGAAGAACGCCGCCGCCATCACCGACCGTCCGGTGGTGGTCCATGTCGTGACCCAGAAGGGCAAGGGCTACGCCCCCGCCGAATCCAGCGCCGACAAGCTGCACGCCGTGGCGAAATTCGACGTCATCTCCGGCAAACAGGCCAAGGCCGCCTCCAATGCCCCCAGCTATACCAAGGTCTTCGGGACCGAGCTGATCAAGCGCGCGCAGCTGGACCCGACCATCGTGGCCATCACCGCCGCCATGCCCTCGGGCACCGGGCTGGACCTGTTCGGCCAGGCCTTCCCGACCCGCACCTATGACGTCGGCATCGCCGAACAGCACGCCGTCACCTTCGCCGCCGGCCTCGCCGCCGACGGGATGAAGCCGGTCTGCGCCATCTATTCGACCTTCCTCCAGCGCGGCTACGACCAGGTCGTCCACGATGTGGCCATCCAGTCCCTGCCGGTGCGTTTCGCCATGGACCGCGCCGGTCTGGTCGGCGCCGATGGCTGCACCCATGCCGGTTCGTTCGACATCGGCTTCATGGGGGCGCTGCCGGGCATGGTGCTGATGGCCGCCGCCGACGAGGCCGATCTGGCCGCCATGATCGCCACCAGCCTCGAGATCGATGACCGCCCCTCCGCCTTCCGCTATCCGCGCGGCGACGGCGTCGGGATCGAGATTCCCGAGCTCGCCGCCCCGCTGGAGATCGGCAAGGGCCGCATTGTCCGCGAGGGCACGACCGTCGCCATCCTCTCGCTTGGCACCCGGCTGCAGGAATCGCTCAAGGCCGCCGATGCGCTTGCCGCCCGCGGGGTCTCGGCGACCGTCGCCGACGCCCGCTTCGCCAAGCCGCTGGACGCCGACATGATCCTGCGTCTGGCCCGTGAGCACGAATGCCTGATCACGGTGGAGGAGGGGGCCATGGGCGGCTTCGGCGCCTTCGTGCTCCAGCTCCTGTCCGACAAGGGCGCGCTCGACGCGGGCCTGAAGATCCGCACCCTTTGTCTGCCCGACGTCTTCCAGGATCAGGACAATCCCGCCGCCATGTACGCCACCGCCGGCCTCAACGCCGACCACATCGCCGCCGCGGCGCTGCAGGCGCTCGGGGTTGAAGCGACGCGGGCGGTGAGGGCGTAAGCACCACGTTCTCCCTCCCCTTCATGGGGAGGGATGTCGGCGCGAAGCGACGACAGGGTGGGGAACTGCGAAGCCGGGCTCCGCCGGATCGAGACTGGCGTTCCCCACCCGGGCTCGGCTGCGCCTCGCCGTCCCTCCCGATGAAGGGGAGGGAGAACGCAACCGCCATCCCTCCCACCCGTTCCTTCGCGGGGCTTTGAGGGTTGAGTATCATGAAGTCCGTTGCCGCTTGCGCCGCCATAGCCTTCGGTCTGGGTGCCGTTTCACCCGTTTGGGCGCAGGAGCCTGAGGTCCGGCCGTCGGGCCCCATTGAGGCCATCCGCGCCACCGACGTTGGCATGAGCTGCGCCGTCGTATCCGAAGAAGCGGCCCGGCTCAGCGAGGCCATGGGCGGCGAACCCGGTGGCGGGCTGTTCGGCCGCCTCGGCGGTGTCGCTCGCGCCGGCGCCTCCATGGTGATTCCCGGAGCCGGCCTCGCCATCGCCGGCGCCGACGCCCTGACCGCCCCCGAGCGCGAACGCAAGGAGGCCGAGGCCGCCGCCGTCCGCCACCGCTGGTACTATCTGAACGGCCTCTATGCCGGCCTGCGCTGCCAGGCCGCCGCCGACGCCCTGGGTCCGACCCCGGCGACACCCGCGGACGCCGCCCCGGTGGATGAGTCGGAATAGGCAGCCCCACCGTCTCCTCCCCATCGCTTCGCGACAGGGAGGAGACAGAAAATCATGCTGACAATCCACCGATTGTCAGCATATCCCGCGCCGCCAACCCACTGACTTCGCGCACTTTCAAAAAAATGCAGCGTCACGAACCCGCCATAGGAAGACCCCGTCCTAGACTCCCCCCGTCCCGTCGCAGGGAGGCTCGCTCGGCCGGCGATCCGAAGCGGCGGCGGGAGCGGATGGAGCGGGATCTCGCTGCGCAAGCAGGGAGGCCGGACCGGATCCGGTGACCTCCTAAGGGTCGGCCGGCCGGGGTGGAGGACCGGGGGGGATACCCAGGTCGTTCCAGGGATCGGGTTCGTCGCCCGACCTGCCCGCCGGAGGCGCTGCGGTAAGGCCCGAATACGGCCACCCGACGCAAGCTTCCGCAAGACCGACTGCGCGGAGCGCCTGTCTTTCGCCGAAACGGTAATTCTGTCTCCTCATCCGGGCGAAGGCCCGGGCGCTCCGCCATGCCTCCCGCAACCGCCCTGCAAAACAGCGCGGAGAAGACGGCTGTCCGCAATCCTCCAACCCTCCAGGAGACCGCATGCCCAGAGCCCGCCAACCCCGTCCTGACCCTGGCCCGGCGATACCGCCCGAGGAGCGCGCCGCCATGATCGCAGACCTCGAGCGGCGGTTCCGCGACCTTCACCGTGTTTTCGTCTTCAAGAAATGGAAGGCCCGGCAGCACGCGCGCGCCTGTGGTCTCCCCTCGATCGGCCTGCCGCTGGTATGGACGAACGAACATAACGTCACACCCCGGTACGGACGTAACAATCCCTTGAGATATCAAAAGACTAATGAGTCACCTGATCGCCTTGACCAATCGGGGTCGCCCCTATAGGTTCCGCGCCGAATTCAGACCCTCCTCGACGCCCGTCTTTCGACGTCAGCGGAGAGGCGCTGAGGCCCCTATGTCCCTTCCACCGGAATCGCGCGAAGAGGCGATCAAACGCCTCGCCGACAGCGCATCCGATCTGGAGGCGCGCACGGCTCCGCCGCTCTCTCACGAGGCGGCGGGACAGGCGGCGGCGGGACAGGCCTGGAAGATCATCGCCGACCTGTTCGGCGGCGTCTTCGTAGGCCTCGCGTTGGGCTTCGGGGTCGACCATTTCGCCGGCACCTCGCCGGTGGGCCTTATCGGCGGAGTCCTGCTGGGCTTCGGCGTATCGGTATGGATGGCGTGGCGCACGGCGCAGCGTCTGATGGCCGAGGCAAAAAAGTACGGGGAGCCGAAGTCGGTTCCCTTCGATGACGACGAAGACCAGGGAGCCTGATCGCCATATGGCCGATCCGCTATATCAGTTTCAGGTTAAGCCGCTTCCGGGTCTGGATTTCGGCGAAGTGACCCTGCCCGTCGTCGGGACGGTGCATCTGGCCTTCACCAATTCCCATCTCGCGATGACTCTCGGCTTCCTGATGGTCGTCGCATTCCTGCATCTGGTGACCTCCAACGCCAAGGTCGTTCCGGGCCGCACCCAGGCCGTGGGCGAGACCCTGTTCGGCATGATTGACGGCCTGACCGAGTCGATCATCGGTCATGACGGCAAGAAATATTTCCCGTTCGTCTTCACCGTCTTCACCTTCATCCTCGCGATGAACCTGCTGGGCATGTTCCTCAGCTTCACCGCCACCTCGCAGCTGGCGGTGACGGCGACCTTCGGTCTGATCACCTTCGGCCTGGTGGTGATCGTCGGCCTGGTGAAGAACGGCGCCAACTTCCTGAAGCTGTTCTGGCCCACCGGCGCGCCGCTGGTGATGCGGCCCGTCGTCGGCCTGATCGAGTTCTTCTCCTTCCTGCTGCGCCCGCTGACCCTCACGCTTCGTCTGTTCGGCAACATGATGGGCGGCCACATCGCCCTGAAGGTGTTCGCGGGCTTCGTCGCCACGGCCGTTGTCGGCGCCGCCGGCTGGTTCGGCATCCTGATCTTCCCGCTCGCGCTGGGCATGACCATCGGCCTGACCGCGCTCGAGTTCCTCGTGGCCTTCCTTCAGGCCTTCGTTTTCGCTGTTCTGACCTGCATCTACCTCAACGATGTGGTCAACCTGGGCGACGGCCACTAGGCCGCGACCAGTTCGTTCCAACCAAACCCAACCAAACCCAGACCTACAGGATTAAGACCATGGATCCCCAAGCCGCTAAACTCATTGGCGCCGGCATCGCGATGTGCGGCATGATCGGCGCCGGCATCGGCGTCGGCAACATCTTCGGCCAGTTCCTCGCGGGCGCCCTGCGCAACCCGTCGGCCGCCGGTTCGCAAATCGGCAACCTGTTCGTGGGCGCGGCTCTGGCCGAAGCCCTGGGCATCCTGGCCTTCGTCATGGGCATCCTGATCTGGATTTCGTAATCGGCTTCGGCGGCGCGAACCCGGTTCGCGCCGCCGGCTGACGACCCTCCAGACCTACCACCAGGCGACCGATGACCGTTCAAGCCCAACCCGTCATGCCCGAAGACGCGACCCCTCCTGTCGCGGTTGAGGACACGCACGCCACGACCGAAGCCGCCCACGGCGGTGAACACGAGTCGGGCGGCCTGCCCCAGTTCGAGTTCCAGCACTGGTTCGGGCAGATCGTTTATCTGATCTTCCTGTTCGCGATCCTGTATTTCCTGATCGCGAAAATCTTCGCGCCGCGCATGCGCCGCGTGTTTGACGAGCGCAGCTCGACCATTTCGACGGCAGTGCAGACCGCGCGTCAGGTCCAGGCCGAAGCTGCCGGTCAGGCCGAAGCCGCCAAGGCTGAGGTCGAGGAGGCTCGCGCCTCGTCGCGCGCCACCGCCGCAGCCGCCAAGGCCCGCGTCACCGATGAGGCCAATGCCCGCGCCGCCGCCGAGGAGGCCGTCGTTTCGGCCCGCATCGCCGAGGCCGAGGCCGCCATCGGCAAGACCCGCGACGCCGCCATGACCAACGTCGCCACGATTGCTTCGGAAACCGCCGCCGCCATCGTCGAACGCCTCACCGGCAAGGCGCCGACCACCGCCGAAGCCGCTGCCGCCGTGAAGGGCGCCGCCTGATGGAATTCTTCAACCCCCACCTCTACGACCTGGCCAACCCGGAACTCTGGGTCGCCGTCGGTCTGATCGCCTTTTTCGTGATCGTCGTGATCGCGGGCGTGCCGAAACTGGTCGCCGGCGTGCTCGACGCCAAGGCCGCCAAGATCCAGTCCGAGCTCGACGAGGCCGCCCGTCTGCGCGCCGAAGCCGAGGCCCTGCTGGTCCAGATTCGCGCCGAGAAGGCCGAGGCCGAGGCCCAGGCGGCTGAAATGCTTGCTGCCGCCGAGGCGGACGCCCGCCTGATGGAAGTCGAGGCCAAGGCCAAGCTGGAAGAGACCCTGGCCCGCCGTCAGGCCCTCGCCGAGCGCCGCATCGCCCAGGCCGAGGCCCAGGCCGTGACCGAGGTCAAGACAGCGGCCGCCGACCTTGCGGCCCGCGCCGCCGAACAGATCCTCGCCGCCCGTCTGGCCGGCCAGAAATCCGACCCCCTGCTCGACGCCGCCACCGCCCAGATCGGCACGCGGCTGAACTAGTCGGGCGCGCTCGCTGCGCGGCGGCTCGCGGGTTGAGCGCGGATCGGTAAGAGATCAAAGGCCCCGCCGGTCGCCGGCGGGGCCTTTGTCGTCAATGCGCCGGTGCGCCGTTGGGCGTATGCGCCCGCCTGGCGCGCTCGACCAGCCGGCCGTAAACGCTGCCAAGGACGATGCCGTAGATGGCGTGGCTGGCGATCATCCAGGCGAGGGTTCCGAACCCGGCCTGCATGAAGAAGATGCCGACCGGGCGTCCTCCCAGCATGCCCACGGCCGGAGCGACCGTCAGACCCATGACGATAAAGGCTCCCACGGCGAACAGAATGCCCTTGGACTCCGGCGTATCCGTCGGCAACCGGGGGCACAGCACACCGAAGAGCGGTCCCAGAACAAAGGCCCCGACAAGCAAGTGGGCGACCCAACCCGCGGCCAGCAGGTCGGGCATCTGCAACATGACCGAAAGCAATCGAGGGAAACTGGCCGCCCAGGGACCGAAAAACAGATTGGCGGCTTCGAGGACCGATACTGCGATGGTCGCGGCGAGGCCGGCGATCATCCCCTTTTGTACGCGTGACATCATGACCGCAGCGCCTCCCAACGCTTGTTGTGGCTCAGACTACGCAGGGAGAAGCATACGCCTGCTGGCGCAGGCGGCGTTCACTTTGCCGTGTTGGCGGTCAGTCGCTATTCGGCGGCGATGTTCGAGCCCTCGGGCGCGGTCCAGCGCAGCACCGGCGAGCGGGCGGCGCGGGTTTCGTCCAGACGCTTCATCGGCGCATGGAAGGGGGCCCCCTTGAACCGGTCGACGTCGCCGGCCTTGGCCGCCTCGGCCAGCGCCCGCATGGCGTGGATGAAGCGGTCCAGCTCCTGCTTGGACTCCGTCTCGGTCGGCTCGATCAGCATGGCGCCGTGGACGACCAGCGGGAAATACATGGTCATCGGGTGGAAGCCCTCGTCGATCATCGCCTTGGCGAAGTCGAGCGTGGTCACCTCAGTGCCCTTCAGCCATTCGTCGTCGAACAGGGCCTCGTGCATGCACGGGCCGTCCGGGAAGGCCGCGCTCATCAGGTCCGACAGCCGGGCCTTGATGTAGTTGGCGTTCAGCACGGCGTCCTCGGCGACCTGACGCAGGCCGTCCGAACCGTGGCTCATCATGTAGCTGAGGGCGCGGGTGTACATGCCCATCTGGCCCTGGAAGGCGCACAGGCGGCCGAAGGCTTGGGCGGCCTCGTCTTCCTCGCGCTCGATCAGGCGGTAGCCGTCGGCGTCATGCACGACCCATGGAGCCGGCGCGAACGGCGCCAGGGCTTCCGACAGCACCACCGGACCCGCACCCGGACCGCCGCCGCCGTGCGGCGTCGAGAAGGTCTTGTGCAGGTTGATGTGCATGGCATCGACGCCCAGATCGCCCGGGCGGACCCGGCCGACGATGGCGTTGAAATTGGCCCCGTCGCAGTAGAAATAGGCCCCGGCCTCATGCGTCAGACGGCTGATCTCGAGGATGTCGCGTTCGAACAGGCCGCAGGTGTTCGGATTGGTCACCATGATGGCCGCGACGTCGTCGCCCAACTTGGACGCCAGATCGGCCACATCGACGCGGCCATCGTCGGTCTGGGCCACTTCCACGACGGTGTAGCCGACGAAGGCGGCGGTGGCCGGATTGGTGCCGTGGGCCGAGGTCGGCACCAGCACCTTGCGGCGCTGCTCATGCTGGCCCGAGGCCTCGTGGGCGGCGCGGATGGCCATCAGGCCGCACAGCTCGCCATGGGCACCCGCCTTGGGCGACAGGGCCACCGCCGGCATGCCGGTCAGGGTCTTCAACCAGTGCGCAAGGGTGTCCATCAGCTCCAGCGCGCCCTGAACGGTAGACGTCGGCTGCAGCGGGTGGATGTCGGAGAAGCCCGGCAGGCGCGCCATCTTCTCGTTGAGGCGCGGGTTGTGCTTCATCGTGCACGAGCCGAGCGGATAGATGGCCAGGTCGATGGCGTGGTTCTTCTGCGACAGCCGCACATAGTGGCGCATCGTCTCGGGCTCGGAGAGGCCCGGCAGACCGATCGGATCCTTGCGGACGAGATCGCCCAGATCAGAACCGTTCGTCTTCGGGTCCGGCAGATCGACGCCGGTCTTGCCCCAACCGTCGCTCTCGAAGATCAGGTGTTCGTCCTGCAGCAGGCCGCGCGCGCCGGTCAGGGTGGCGGGCTTGCTCTCGACGCGGTTCGGCGTGGTCGGGCGGCCGACGGTGTTCATCGTGCTCATGGTCCCGGCTCCTTACGCGCAGGCCTTGGCGAGCGCGCTCGCCAGGATTTTGATGTCGCCGTCCGTGGTCATCTCGGTCGCCGCGACCAGCAGAACGTCGTCCATGCCGGCGTCGGGGGCGAGGCGGTTGTAGGGCACGCCCGCGAGAATGCGGAGCTGGGCCAGCTGTTCGACCACCTCGGCGGCGGGCTTCGGCAGCCGAACGGCGAACTCGTTGAAGAAGCGCGGGGTCAGAACCTCGACGCCCGGGATGGCCGCCAGCGCATCGCGGGTCGCCAGCGCCTTCTCGTGGTTCAGCAGGGCCATCTTCCGCAGCCCCGTCTGGCCGAGCAGGCTCATGTGGATGGTGAAGGCCAGTGTGCACAAGCCCGAGTTGGTGCAGATGTTCGACGTCGCCTTGTCGCGGCGGATGTGCTGCTCGCGGGTCGACAGGGTCAGGACGAAGCCGCGCTTGCCGTCAGCGTCGACCGTCTCGCCGGTCAGGCGGCCGGGCATCTGGCGGACCAGCTTTTCGCGGCAGGCGAACAGGCCGACGTAGGGGCCGCCGAAGTTGAGGGCGTTGCCGATCGACTGGCCTTCGGCGGCGACGATGTCTGCCCCCATTTCGCCCGGCGACTTCAGCAGGCCCATCGACACGGCCTCGGTGACCACGACGATCAGCAGGGCGCCGGCGGCGTGTGCGGCTTCGGCGATCTTCGTCACATCGGTCGCCGTGCCGAAGACGTTCGGGGTCTGAACGACGACGCAGGCGGTGTCGGGCCCGATCTGCGCGATGACGTCCGCTTCGGCGTCCACGGCGGCGGGCAGGACCTGGGTCTCGACGCCGACGGCATGGACCACGGTCTCGGTGGCCCGGACATAGTGAGGATGCACGCCGCCCGAGATCACCGCCTTGTTCCGACGGGTCACGCGGGTCGCCATCAGCACGCCCTCGGCCATGGCGGTCGAACCGTCATAGAGGCTGGCGTTGGCCACCGGCATGCCGGTCAGGTTCGCGACCTGGGTCTGGAACTCGTACAGATACTGCAGCGTGCCTTGGGCGATTTCCGGCTGGTAGGGTGTGTAGCTGGTCAGGAACTCCGACCGCTGGATCACATGGTCCACGGTTGCCGGCACATGGTGCTTGTAGGCGCCGGCGCCGCAGAAGAAGGGCACGGAGCCCGCCGAGGCGTTCTTGGCCGCCATGGCCCCCAGAGCCCGCTCGACCTCCAGTTCGCCCGCCACGCGCGGCAGGTCGACGAAGCCGTCGCGCCGGGCCGCCTCGGGCACGTCCACGAACAGGTCATCGATGGATTTGGCCCCGATGGCCGCCAGCATGGCGGAGCGGTCGTCGGGCGTTAGCGGCAGGTAGCGCATGGCGGGGAGATCCGTGCGGGAGGGAAGGGCTTAGAGGGTGGCGAGGAAGGCGTCGTAGGCGGCGCGGTCCATCAGGCCGTCGGTCGAGGCATCGGACACCTTGATCTTGGCGAACCAGCCTTCGCCTTCGGGATCGGCGTTGACGGTTTCCGGGGCGGAGGCGAGGGCGGCATTGCCCTCAATCACTTCACCCGAGACGGGGGCGTAGACGTCCGAGGCCGCCTTGACGCTCTCGACGACGGCGAAGCTGTCGCCTTTGGAGACGGTCTTGCCGGCGTCCGGCGTCTCGACGAACACCACGTCGCCCAGGGCGTCAGCGGCAAATTTGGTGATGCCGACGGTGGCGATGTCGCCGTCGAACTGAACCCACTCGTGATCCTTGGAGAAATGCATCGGTCCGATCCTCAGGCTTTCGGTTTGCGATAGTAGCGTTGGGCGACGAAGGGCATGGCGACGACCTCGGCGGCGGCGGGCCTTCCGCGCACGATGACCTTCAGCTCCGTGCCCAGATCGGCGAATTCCGGCGGGACATAGCCCATGGCGATGTTGCGGCCCAGCGTCGGCGAGGGGCCGCCCGAGGTCACATTGCCGATGACTTTTCCGTCCATGTCGGCGATCTCGGCGCCTTCGCGGGCCGGGGCGCCTTCCTTGACGCTCAGACCGACGCGGACACGCGACGGGCCGTCGGCCAGTTCCTTCAGGATGCGGGCGGCGCCGTTGAAGTCGGCGCGCTCCTTGCGCGACTTGGACAGGGCGAAGGTGAGGGCACCCTCGACCGGGCTGGTCGAGGGGTCGATGTCGTGGCCGTGCAGGGGCAGGCCGGCTTCGAGGCGCAGGCTGTCGCGGGCGCCGAGGCCGATCGGCTTGACGCGGGCGTCCTTCAGGATCGTGGTCCAGACGCGCTCGGCCTGGTCGGCCGGCACGGAAATCTCGTAACCGTCCTCGCCTGTGTAGCCCGAGCGGGAGATGAAGCAGTCGCAGCCGAACAGCATCAGGCGCGCGCAATCCATGAAGCCCATCTCGGCCAGAAGCGGCTCGTGGGCGGCCATGACCTCCGCGGCCTCCGGGCCCTGGATGGCGATCAGGGCGCGGTCGGCAAGCACCGTCAACTTGGCGTCGCCGGACAGGTTCGCCTTGAGGAAGGCGAAGTCGGCGTCCTTGTTGCCGGCGTTGACCACGACATAGAGGCCGTCATGGTCGGGGCGGCCAGCCATCAGGTCGTCCATGATCCCGCCCTCGGCGTTCAGCAGCAGGCTGTATTTCTGCCGGCCCGCCTTGAGGATCGCATAGTCGCCGGGGACGAAACGCTCGAACTGAGCCGTGGCGTCCTCGCCGGTGATCTTGCACTGGCCCATGTGCGAGACGTCGAACAGGCCGGCGTGTTCGCGGGTCCAGCGGTGCTCGGCCAACACGCCCTCGTACTGCACCGGCATGTCATAGCCGCCGAAGCCGACCATGCGAGCTCCGAGGGCGCGGTGCGCGGCGTTGAGGGGTGTGGTCTTGAGGATTTCGTCGGTCATGTCGGCCTTCAGAGTCGCGTACTGGGGCGGAAAGCTCCGCCGTCCTCGCGCCCCCGCTGTCCTGAAGCCTGAGAGATTCCGCGGTTCCCCGCTTGCTCCGTCGGCGCGCCCATGGATCCCACGAACGGGGGGCGACTTTCCAGCGTCCGTATGTCCTCGCGGTCCGTTTGCCTGAGCGTTTCCGGGGCGGTTGCGCCTTCGGCTCCGGAGCCTCCGAAAAGGCGCCGATCTCTCCCGCGAGAGCGATCGGACCTAGGCCCCGACTCTGGCCGTGAGTCAAGCGGAACGGGCGGCCCAGGCCTCGACTTCGGCGATCCGGGCCGCCTTGTCAGGTTCGGCCAGGAACGACCCTTCGAAACTGTTGATCGCCAACTGCGTCACCTGCTCCCGCGTCAGACCCACGGCCTGCGCCAGCTGGCGGTAGTTCTCGTTCACATAGCCGCCGAAATAGGCGGGATCGTCCGAGTTCAGGGTGACGTGCAGGCCGCGCCGCAGCATCTCGGGCACGGGATGGTCCTTCAGGTCCTTCACCACGCAGAGCTTCAGGTTCGAGAGCGGACACACCGTCAGCGTCATCTGCGACGCCGCCAGCCGCTGGATCAGGGCCTCGTCCTCCATCGACCGGTTGCCGTGATCCATCCGGTCGATGTGCAGGAGGTCCAATGCCTCCCGGACATAGGCCGGAGGGCCTTCCTCGCCGGCGTGGGCGCAGAGCTTCAGGCCCAGTTCGCCGGCGGCGGCGAAGACCCTTTCGAACTTGGATGGCGGGTGGCCGACCTCCGACGAATCCAGTCCGACGCCAACGAAATGGCGCAGATAGGGTGTGGCGGCCTCGAGCGTGGCGAAGGCCTCCGCCTCACTGAGGTGCCGCAGGAAGCTGAGGATCAGGCCCGAGGTGACGCCCAGTTCGGTTTTCGCCCGTTCCATGCCGGCGACCAGCCCCTCGACCACGACCTCGAACGGCACGCCCCGGTCGGTGTGGGTCTGCGGGTCGAAGAAGATCTCGGCGTGACGCACATTGTCCGCCGCCGCGCGCTCGAAATAGGCGAAGGCCAGATCTTCGAAATCCCGACGCGTCAGCAGGACGTTCGCCCCGGCGTAATAGATGTCGAGGAAGTCCTGCAGGTTGGAAAAATCATAGGCCGCGCGGACGGCCTCGACGCTGTCGAACGGAATGGCCACGCCGTTGCGCCGGGCCAGTTCGAACATCAGTTCGGGCTCGAGGCTGCCCTCGATATGGAGATGCAGTTCCGCCTTGGGCAGGCCAGCGATATAGGCGTCGAGCGACATGGACAGCTCCTGAAGCGAGCCTCCAGTCTAGCCTACATCCGCTCCGGCGTGTCGATTCCCAGCAGGTTCAGGGCTGTTTCCAGTTGATCCAGCGCCGCCTTCGACAGGGTCAGACGCGAGCCCCGCGTCGCCTCGTCCGGCGCGATCAGCACCGGACAGGCGGCGTAGAATTTCGAGAAGCTCTGGGCCAGCCGGTAGGCGTGCTCCGCGATGACATGCGGCATGCGCTTGTCATAGGCCTCGGCCACGGCTTGGGAGAAGGCGTCCAGCGTCAGGGCCAGATCGCGCTCGGCGGGCTCGACCACGACGATGGGGCCGGGCGTAGCGCCCTGGTCAGCGCCCTTGCGCAGCAGGGATTTGATGCGGACGGCCTGGTAGAGCAGGTACGGCCCGGTCTTGCCCTCGAAGCTCATGAAGCGGTCGAGGTCGAAAACGTAGCTTGTGGTCCGGCTGTTTGACAGGTCGGCGAATTTGAGCGCCGCGACCGCCACCTTGTGGGCGATGGCCTCGAACTCGGCCTCGGGCAGGTCATCGCCGAGCTTTGCCTCATGCAGCCGCTCGCGGGCCTTGTCGACCGCCATGGTGATCAGGTCGTGCAGCTTCAGGACGCCGCCCGCGCGGGTCTTGAAGGGCTTGCCGTCCGGCCCGTTCATGGTGCCGAAGCCCAGGTGGTCCAGCGACCCTTCGGCGGCGTAGCCGGCGAGGTAGGCTGCCCGGAACACCTGTTCGAAATGCTCCGCCTGGCGTTCGTCGACGACGTACAGGATGAGATCGGGATCAATCGCCTTGCGGCGATCCAGGATGGTCGCGAGGTCGGTCGTGCCGTACATGGCCGACCCTTCCGAACTGATCACCAGCAGCGGCGGCGGGCTGGGCACCTCGATCACCGAGCCGTCGGCCAGCTTTTTCTTCCGCATCTCACCCGGCTTGGCGACATGCACCACCCGGGCGCCGTCGTCCTCGACCAGCAGACCGGTGGCCTCCAGATGAGCGATCATCTCGGCCATCACCGGATCGGCGTCGCTCTCGCCGTTCCACAGGTCGAAGGTCACGCCCAGGGCGCCGAACTCGCGTTCCAGCGCCGTGCGGCTGACGGCGACGAAATGGGCCCAGAGGGCGCGGTAGCCGGGACGGCCACCCTGCAATTCCGCGGTCGCCTTGCGGGCGCGGTCGCGAAAGCCGGCGTCTTCCTTGGCCATGGCAGCGGCGGCCGGGTAGAGGCGTTCGAGGTCCTCGAGCGACACCGGGCTTTCCGCCGGGAAAGGCCCGTCGCCTTCCACGAGGAAACCGTCGGCCCTGCCCTCGTCGCCTAGGGCGACGATCAGCAGGCCCATCTGGAAGCCCCAGTCGCCGAAATGGGCGTCGCCCCAGACGCTGTCGCCCCTGAAGCGGAAGATCCGCTTCAGGCTTTCGCCGATGATGGAACTGCGCAGGTGGCCGACGTGCATCGGCTTGGCGACGTTCGGACCGGCGAAGTCGATCACCACCTTGCGCGGCGCTTCGACCACGGAGGCGCCGGCGTGGGCTTTATCTGCGGCGACCGCGGCGGCGCGGGTCGCCAGGGCGCTGTCGGCCAGCCTGAAGTTGATGAAGCCCGGCCCGGCGACCTCGACCGACGACAGGCGAGGATCGTTCTTCAGTCGCTCGGCGACACGGGCCGCCAGTTCCCGCGGATTGGCCTTTAGCGCCTTGGCGGCGGCGAGCGCGCCGTTGGACTGGAAGTCGGCCAGGTCGGGACGGTCCGAGGTCGTGACCTTTGCCAGACCGGCGTCCACGCCTTCGGCGGCGAAGGCGGCTCCGACCGCTTCGCCCAGAACAGTCCTGAGATCGGTCATTTACTGCGCCGGCGGTTGGGCGGCGCCGGTCCCGGCGTTGACGCGGAAACGGTTGCCGTTGCGATTGAACTCGGCCATCGCGGGCGTGACGTCAAAGCCGACCAGGACTTCAAAATGGTCGCCGCTTGTGGTCGCCGCGGCGCGCGGGATGACGATGGTCTGGTCCTGGGTGACGGTGGTGGTGGTCGCCCCGTGAAAATTGACGGGCAGGTCGAAATATTCCTTGGCCAGCACCGCGCGGTTCCGCTCGGTCACGGCGATCCAGTAGCGATAGGTGCGGCCGTCGCCCTGCGCCTGCGGCCCGCGCCCCAGGTTGAATTGCACTCGGGTTTGTACAGTGATCGGCTGGTCCGACTGATATGAGCAATCCGAAACCAGACCCTCGATTTCGCCGGTGAAGCCGACGTTGGCCATGGTCACACGGTCACCGGTCAGTTCGACATAGCGGGCGGCATCGTACAGCACCTTCACATAGGGGCAGGGGCCGGCGGCGGCGCTGCGGCGCAGGGGCGCGATGCGCGGCGGGCGCGGGCGGTCCCCTTCAGTCGCCTGGGGATCCTGCTCGGGTCGGGAGCCTTGGCCCGGTCGGCCTTGCTGGCCTTGCGGATACTGGGCGCTGGCGGCGGTCGGAACGACCACCATCGCGACGGCAGCGGCGGCGAGGGCCGAGGCCAGGGAAACCTTGAGGACGCGACGCATCGAATATTCTTCCGGAAACGAGGAGGTGCGGCGACAGCCCGACGCGGGGCGCACGCTGGTTGCTGATAGCGGCTAAACAGAGGCGCGGCAAACCCGCGCGAGCCTGAAACGCAGTGGCGAGCACGGCCTCGAACGACTAGGTTCCGCACATGACCGTCCATGCGCCTCTCCGGCCGCCCGCAAAGCTTCCCTTGACCGTTCGTCTGGCCACACCGCGGGGGTTCTGTGCTGGCGTCGATCGCGCCATCCAGATCGTGGAGCGCGCCATCGAGAAATACGGGGCGCCTGTCTATGTCCGGCATGAGATCGTCCACAATCGCCATGTCGTTGAGCGGCTGAAGGCCATGGGCGCTGTCTTCGTCAAGGAACTGGACGACTGCCCGGACGACCGGCCGGTGGTCTTTTCGGCCCACGGCGTGCCCAAGTCGGTGCCGGCGACGGCCCGGGCGCGGGAGATGCTGTACCTCGACGCCACCTGCCCGCTGGTCTCCAAGGTCCACGTCGAGGCCGAGCGCCATCATGCTGCCGGCCGCCACATCGTCCTGATCGGCCACGCCGGCCACCCGGAGGTGGTCGGCACCATGGGCCAGCTGCCGCCAGACGCCATCAGCCTGATCGAGACGGTCACGGACGCGGAGGCCTTTCAGCGCCCCGGCGATGCGCCCCTGGCCTACGCCACCCAGACCACCCTTTCGGTCGATGATACCGCGGAAATCCTGGCCACCCTGAAGCGCCGCTTCCCCGAGCTGCCGGACCCGCACAAGGAAGACATCTGCTACGCCACCACCAACCGGCAGGAGGCGGTGAAGCGACTGGGTCAGGGTTGCGACCTGGTGCTGGTGGTCGGATCGAAGAATTCGTCGAACTCCGTGCGGCTGGTCGAGGTGGCCATGCGCGCCGGGGCGAAAGATGCCCGGCTGGTGGACGACGCCGGTCAGGTCGACTGGTCGTGGATGGAGGGGGTCTCGACGCTCGGGATCACCGCCGGAGCCTCTGCGCCGGAACGGCTGATCGAGGAGCTGGTCGATGCGGTGCGGGCCCGCTTCGACGCCGATGTGATCGAGGACGCAGGCGAGCGCGAGACCGTGACCTTCAAACTGCCCCGTCTTCTCACGGCCTGAACCGCGGGCCTTGCGCAAGCGGAGCCTTTGCCGTTCGCTGGCGTTGAACCTGCTCACCACGGGACACCCCCATGCGCCGCATTCGCTCAGCCTGCACTGCCGTTTCAGCTCTCACCATGTTCGCGGCGGCGGCCTGTTCTCCCGAGGCCGAGGCACCGCCGGCCCCCGTCACACCGTCGCCGGAGACCGCGGGAACGCCGGCGCCGCCCGTGAGCTACGCTTGCGAAAGCGGACAGTCGGTCACCGTCGGCTATTCCGACACGGCGACGGCCCAGCTGACCTACAAGGGTCAGAGCTACACATTGCGCACGGTCCAGTCGGCCTCCGGGGCCCGCTATGCCGGGTCCGGCCTGGAGTGGTGGAGCGCCACCCGCGACGGCTCGGAGAGCGCCACCCTCAGCCGTCTGGGCCCCAATGAGGATGTCGGCGTGGCCGTGCTGGAACGGTGCAGCCGTCCGTCTTCCGGCCCCGTCGCACCCGGCCCGGTTCCCGGACCCCAGCCCGCGCCGGGCGGGGTGCTTCCCGTGGCGGCTCCGTGCCTCGGCCCCCAGTTGAGACTGTCCGCGGACGGCGGCGACGCCGGAGCCGGCAACCGGGTCTCGATCCTCGGGGTCCAGAACGTTGGCGCCCAGGCCTGCAGCCTGACCGGCTATCCGACCGTGGTGCTCCAGGACCGGCAGGGCCGGAACCTGACCGCCATTCGCGCCGACCAGACCTTGGGCAGTTATTTCCGCCAGGGACAAACCCCGTCGCCGGTTGAACTGGCGCCGCAGGGCAAGGCCTTCTTCGACATCGCCTGGAATGTGGTGCCGAACGAAGGAAACGGCGAGACGAGCTGCCCGTCCGCCACCCGTATCCGGATGACGGCTCCCGGCGATAGCTCCCCGGTCTCGCTGGCCCAGACCTTTACGCCCTGCGGCGGACGCATCCGGGTCAGCCCGTTCCGGCCAGTCGCCGAGCCGACGCCGGAACCCGCCCCTGCCGCCTCGACTTGACGTCGGGGGGTTCAAACGCGGCCGGAAACGGCGTAGCGGAGCGCGCATGACAGCCAGTTTTCATGACCGCGTCCGCGCGGAACTCGCCGACATCGATTCCCAAGGTCTGACCAAGCCCGAGCGGGTCATCGCCTCCCGTCAGGGACCGGTGATCAGGGTCGGCGGCCGCGACGTCCTCAACTTCTGCGCCAACAACTATCTGGGCCTCGCCGGCGATGAGCGGGTGACGCAGGCCGGGATCGAGGCGCAACAGAAATGGGGCGCGGGCACCGCCTCCGTGCGCTTCATCTGCGGCACGCTGGAGATCCACAAGGAACTGGAGCGATCGGTGGCCGACTATCTCGGCTTCGAGGACACAATCCTGTTCGCCGCCGCCTTCGACGCCAACGGCGGTATCTTCGAACCCCTGTTCGGGGCCGAGGACGCCATCGTCTCCGACAGTCTGAACCACGCCTCGATCATCGACGGTGTCCGGCTGTGCAAGGCCAAGCGGTACCGCTTCGCTAATTCGGCCATGGACGACCTCGAGACCCAGCTGAAACAGGCCCGGGCCGACGGCGCGCGCGAGATCGTCATCGCCACCGACGGCGCATTCTCGATGGACGGCTATATCGCGAAGCTGAAGGACATCCGGGCGCTGGCCGACAGGTACAGCGCCCTGATCATGGTCGACGACTGCCACGCCACCGGCTTCCTCGGTCCGCAGGGGCGCGGGTCCTATGCGCACCACGGGGTCGAGATCGATTTCCTGACCGGCACTTTCGGCAAGGCGCTGGGCGGGGCCATGGGCGGCTTCATCTGCGCGACCTCCGAGGTGGTTTCGCTGCTGAAGCAGCGGGCGCGGCCGTATCTGTTCTCCAACGCCCTGGCCCCGGCCGTCTGCGGCTCCAGCCTCGAAGCCATCCGCATCGCCGGCGGCGAGGAGGGCGACGCCCTGCGCAAGCAACTGTTCGCCAACGCCGTTCGCTACCGCGCCGCCATGACAGACGCCGGTTTCACCCTGCTGCCGGGCGAGCACCCGATCATTCCGGTCATGCTGGGCGATGCCAAACTGGCCCAGGATTTCGCCGCTCGCGCGCTCGAGCTCGGCGTCTATGTCATCGGCTTTTCGTTCCCGGTGGTGCCGCGCGGCCAGGCCCGCATCCGCACCCAGATGTCGGCGGCGCACACCTTCGAACAGATTGATCAAACGGTCGCGGCCTTCACGACGGCCGGCCGCGAATTGGGAGTTATCTGATGGCTGACACCATGAAGGCCCTGGCCAAGACCCGGCCCGAAATCGGCCTTGAGCTGATCGACGCGCCGATCCCCGTAGCCGGACCCGAGGACGTCCTGATCCGGGTGCACCGCACCGCCGTCTGCGGCACCGACATCCACATCTGGAACTGGGACGAATGGAGCCAGAAGAACGTTCCCGTCCCCATGATCACCGGCCATGAGTTTGCCGGCGAAATCGTCTCCATCGGCAAGGACGTCGACCGCCGCCTGAAGATCGGCCAGCGCGTCTCGGCCGAGGGGCATGTCATCGACCTGAACTCGGAAGCGGCCCGCGCGGGTCACTTCCACCTCGACCCCGACACCCGCGGCATCGGCGTGAACCGTCAGGGCGCCTTTGCCGAGTTCGTCGTGGCTCCGGCCTTCAATGTCATCGAGCTGCCGGACGATGTTCCGTACGAGATAGGCTCGATCCTCGACCCGTTCGGCAATGCTGTGCACACGGCGCAGCAGTTCGATCTGCTGGGCGAGGACGTGCTGGTCACCGGAGCCGGCCCGATTGGCATGATGGCCGCCGCCGTCGCCCGCCACGCCGGCGCCCGCACCGTCGTCCTGACCGACATCAACGACTTCCGCCTGGAGCTGGCCCAGAAGGTCGCGCCGGGCGTCCGAACCGTGAACACGACCCGCGAGGACCTTCGCGACGTGATGCACGAGCAGGGCCTCAAGGTCGGCTTCGACGTGGCGCTGGAGATGTCGGGGTCGCCGATCGCCTTCAAACAATGCGTCGATACCCTCATCATGGGCGGCGGCATGGCCATGCTGGGCATTCCGTCGAGGCCGATGGAGACCGATTGGGGCGCGATCATCCTCAAGGCCCTGACCATCAAGGGCGTCTACGGCCGCGAGATGTTCACGACCTGGCGCAAGATGCTGGGCCTGCTCAAGGCCGGGCTCGATCTGCAGCCGCTGATCACCCACCAGATGAGCTACGACCGCTATCAGGAGGGCTTCGAGGCCATGCGGTCGGGCCAGTCGGGCAAGGTCGTGCTCAACTGGGACAAGGCGGCCCAGGACTGATCGGCATGGTCGCCCGGCCCATCGTGCTGTTTCTGGAAGGCGAGGGGACGGACGCCCGCGGGCGCACCATATTCGACGTCCTGTCCATGAACGACGTGGCCCTGGAGCGGACGCACGACTTCATCCAGTGGCTGTTCCCCCTGCCGGAACCGTCTTCGGCCGTGCCCGATTCACCGGTGCTGACGCCGGACGAGATCCAGGCCATCCGCGTCTCCGAACTGGCGCCGATGGCCATGGGCGCAGCGACCGACCGAATGGCCGCCTTCTACCAGACGACCCACGACTGGTTGATGCCCAACGATCACAACCATCGGCGCATCACCCGGATCATCCGGTCGCTGCGTTTGCTCGTCGGCGACGCAGAGGCCGATGCCTTCCATGCGTTGATCATGACGCGGGTGGACGCGACGCAGGCGCCGGTCAGCGCCCGCAGTCGCGGCTACTGGGCTACGGCCTGAGGATCAGGCGGACGCGTCCTTCGCCATCGTCGCCTTGAAGACGATGACGACGAACAGGGCGATCGACGCCACCAGCATGATCTCCGACGCGATCATCCCCGGCACGAACAGGGGCCTGCCCAGCAGCATCAGTGTCAGGGACGGCATCAGGATCAGGAAGCCGATGACTGACAGTACGAAATGCGTGATCGGCATCCAGCCCCGACCGGCGGCCGGAAAGACCCGGTAGAACAGGCCAAACAGCATCATCGACGCGAAGCCGATCAGGTTGATGTGGGCATGCACCGGGCGCAGCACGAATTCCTGATTGGCCCCCATCCAGACGCCCAGCGACATCCCGACCAGAGCCGACAGCGCGCCAAGGCGCAGGAAATTATTCGATACGAACATGCTGGTCCCTCCAACGAAGGACGGTCGTAAACCGCCGTTCTCTCCAAGGCTCAAGTTACATCCGATTCAGCCCAGGGGCGCAAACCGGGCGCGCCGAACGGTTCCCCTTGACCCGCGGGCCGGGTCGCGAGAGGGCAGGGCGATGAACTATCGCCACAGCTTTCACGCCGGAAATTTCGCCGACATCGTCAAGCACGCCCTTCTGCTCTGGCTGCTGGAGCGGCGGCGGGCGCAGGGGCCGGTCAGCGTGATCGACACCCATGCCGGGGCCGGGCTGTACGACCTGACCGGTGATGCGGCGCGGTCGAAGGAGGCTGAGGCCGGCATCGCCCGGTTGATGGCCGCCGCCGACAGGCCGCCATTGATCGAGGCGCTGGCGGCGGAGGTGGGGCGGCTCAATCCGGAGGGCGGTGTGACCTTCTATCCGGGCTCCCCCCTGCTGATCGCCGGGCGGCTGGGCGAGGACGACCGCTATGTCGGATTTGAGTTGCATCCGCCCGTGCTGGATTTGCTGACCGAGGCCCTGGAGGCGTTTCCGCAAGCCATGGCGCAGGGCGGCGACGGTTATGACCAGGCGCGGACCTGGGCGGCGGAGGCGACCGGCGCCTTTGTGCTGATCGATCCGCCGTTCGAACAGCCGGACGACTACAATCGCGCCGCCGACACGGCTGCCGCCATCGCGCGGGCCGATCCGCGGGCGACGGTGGCGATCTGGACGCCCTTGAAGGACATGGAAACGTTTGACGGCTTCCTGCGCCGGCTGGATCAGGCGGGAATCAAGCGGATGCTGGTCGCCGAGGCCCGGCTGCGGCCGCTGACAGATCCGATGAAGATGAACGGCTGCGCGGTGGTGGTGCTGAACCCGCCGCCGGGCGCAGAGGCGGCGGCGAACGAGGTCTGCGGCTGGGTCGCGTCGGCGCTGGGCGGCGACGGGGCCCGGTCCGAGGTGTGGATGACGGGTTGAGCCGTTATTCGATGATCTCGCCCGCCTCGTAGAGGTGCGGCTCGAAGGTGGCGATGGCCATGATCGGCTCCATCGCCGCATTGACGGCCGGGCTGCGCGCCATCGCCTTCCAGTCCTCGCGCGAACGCCAGACGGCATGGACGGCCGCGACCTTGCCGTTCAGGCCGCGGTGCAGGGTGGCGGAGAGGAAGCCGTCTGCCTCGCGCTGGGCCCGGACCATCACCGCCAGCAATTCCATCAGCGCATCGAGGCGCCCGGGCTCGCAGCGGTAGACATTGATCAGGACGACGGGATCGGGGGCGGCTTCGATCATGGAGCGCCCATAGCCGACCGCTCTTTCCCCGTCTTGCGTCATCGCCCATATCTTTTGTGTCGAGGAGCCCCGAATGACCCGAATCGCCATCCTGGAGACCGGCGCGCCGCCTCCGCATCTGGCCTCCGGCCATGGCGACTATCCGGCGATGTTCCGCGATTTGCTGGGCGACGGCTTCGCCTTCGAGACCTTCGATGTCCAGGCGGGCGAGTGGCCGGACGCGGGAGCGTTCGACGCGGCGATCATCACCGGCTCCGCTGCGGGCGTCAATGAGACCGACGGCTGGATCGCCGATCTGCTCGACTGGATTCGAGCGGCCAAGGGGCGGACGAAACTGGTCGGCGTCTGTTTCGGACATCAGGCCATGGCTCAGGCCCTGGGCGGGCGAGTCGAGAAGTCGGACAAGGGCTGGGGCGTCGGCCTGCACCGCTATCAGGTCATGTCGACCGAGCCGTGGATGAGCCCGGCCGCCGCGACGGTCGCCATTCCCGCCTCGCATCAGGACCAGGTGGTCGAGAAGCCGGCGGACGCCCGCGTCTTGCTGCGCAGCGACTTCACCCCGTTCGCGGGACTGGCCTGGGGGGAGGACGCCATCTCGATGCAGCCGCATCCGGAGTTCACCCCGGCGTTTGCGACCGAGCTGACGGCGGGACGGCACGACCGGATCGACCCGGCGCTGGTGGCGCGGGCGGTGGACAGCCTGAAGGCGGCGGATGACCGGGCGACGGTGGGCGGGTGGATCAGCGCGTTCGTTACGGCCACTTCACCACGGGCGGCATCGAGCTGAGGATTGATTCGACGTTGCCGCCGGTCTTGAGGCCGAACATGGTGCCGCGGTCGTAGAGCAGGTTGAACTCGACATAGCGGCCGCGCCGGACCAGCTGCTCCTCGCGCTCCGCCTCCGTCCACGGCTCGCCCATCCGTCCGCGTACGATGGCGGCGTAGGCATCGAGGAAATGCACGCCGACGTCGCGGGTGAAGGCGAAGTCGCGGCTCCAGTCCCCGCTGTCGTGGTGGTCGTAGAAGATACCGCCCGTGCCGCGCGGCTCGTTGCGGTGGGGCAGGAAGAAATACTCGTCGCACCAGGCCTTGAATTTCGCGTGCCAGCTCGGGTCGTGGGCGTCGCAGGCGGTCTTCATGGCGGCGTGGAAGGAAAGGGTGTCGGGGTGGTCCTGACGCCGGTCGGCATCGAGCACCGGGGTCAGATCGCCGCCGCCGCCGAACCAGCTTTTGGTCGTGGCGATGAAGCGGGTGTTCATATGCACCGCCGGAACGCGCGGGCTGACGGGATGGGCGATCAGGCTGATGCCGGTGGCGAAGAAGCGCGGGTCCTCGGCCGCGCCGGGGACGGTCTTCGCATAGTCAGCCGGGAAGGTACCGTGGACGGTCGAGACATGGACGCCGACCTTTTCGAACAGGCGGCCGTGCATCATCCCCATGACGCCGCCGCCGCCCTCCGGCCGCTGCCAGGGCGTGCGCACGAAGCGGCCGGGCTCGCCGGGGAACAGATCGGAGGGGGCCGCGTCCTCCAGCGCCTCGAAGCCGGCGTGGATGCGGTCGCGCAAGGTTTCGAACCAGGCGCGGGCTTCGGTCTTCTTCTGATCGAGGGTGAGATCTTCGGTGGTCATTCGCTTCCTGTAGTCCGTCTGGCCGTTGACGCACCACCCCCGTCTGCCACTGTCCGCCGTCGCATCTCCGGGAGCCTGCCATGATCCGCGCCGTCCTTCTGACCACCGTCGCCGCCGCCCTGATGGCCGGTCCGGTCCTGGCGCAGACCACAGACGCGGCAGGCGAGGCGAGGGCGCGGCGGATTCTGGAGCGGACGCCGCTGATCGACGGGCACAATGACCTGCCCTGGGCGCTGCGCCAGAACCACGGCAACGATCCCCATGCGGTCGATCTGACCACCAACCTCGACGCCTCGACCGATCTGCACACGGACATCCCGCGCCTGCGGGCCGGCGGCATGGGGGGCCAGTTCTGGTCGGTCTATGTGCCCGCCTCGATGACGCCGCCTGACGCGGCCGTGGCGACCTTCGAGCAGATCGACACCGTCAAGCGGCTGGTTGCGGCCCATCCCGACGTATTCGAACTGGCGACCACCGCCGACGACATCCAGCGCATCCACCGGCGCGGCCGCATCGCCAGCCTGATCGGCATGGAGGGCGGCTATTCCATCGATGATTCGCTCGGCCTGCTGCGCGAATTTTACGACGCGGGCGCCCGCTACATCACCCTGACCCACTCGCGCACCACGACCTGGGCCGACGCGGCCACCGATGCGCCGAAATGGGGCGGGCTGTCGCCGTTCGGCGAGGACGTGGTGCGCGAGATGAACCGGCTGGGGATGATGGTCGATCTGAGCCATGTCTCGGAAGAGACCATGCTGGACGCCATGCGGGTGTCCGAGGCGCCGGTGATCTTCTCCCATTCGTCGGCGCGCACCGTGACGGCCCATCCGCGCAATGTGCCCGACAGCGTGCTGCGGCGGATGCCGGAGGACGGCGGGGTGGTGATGGTCACCTTCGTGCCGGGCTTTGTCTCGGAGGCGGTTCGGGCCTGGGGCGCCGAACGTTCGGCCGAGGCCGCGCGGCTGGGGTCGCTGCATCCCGGCGACCCGGCGGCGGTGACGGCCGGGCTGAGAGCCTGGACGGCGGCGCATCCCCAGCCGGTCGCCACGATCGCCGATGTGGTCGCCCACATCCAGCACGTCCGCGACGTGGCGGGCATCGATCACGTCGGCCTCGGCGGCGACTATGACGGGGTCGGCTCCCTGCCGGTCGGGCTGGAAGGGGTGGACGCCTATCCCCGGCTGCTGGCGGCGCTGATGGCCAACGGCTGGAGCGACGCCGACATCCGCAAGCTGGCGGGGGAGAATGCGCTGCGGGTGATGCGGGCGGTGGAGGCCGTGGCGGCGAGCAGGCGCGGCGAGCGGCCGGGGCTGGCGCGGCTGCCGGATACAGGGGCGCCGGAGTAGGGCGGCCTGTCTCCGCGACGACCCGGCGGGCCCTCGCGACCACCTGACGCGTTGCGCCCCGAGGTCGGGACCTCGAGGGGTGACCGTCGAAAGCACGCTGGTGCGGGGAAGTGCGGACATGAAGGTGGTTTCTCTAACCGGCCACGGGGTCGATATCGCCAGGATGTCCGGCCCGTACGTCGTCGTTGATCCGACGGCGCCCCGGCCATTGTCGGCTGCGGCATGAACGCGATCGAACTGGGGCCGCTGGTGCTGTCCGGCGAACGATTCGCCATCATCGTCGGCGTGGCCGTCTTCCTGCTGGGGTCGAGCGTGCTGGCGAGCCGTGTAAGCCCGCGCTTCAATGGCTGGAGCACGGTGGCGGTGCTGGCGGGGGTGGGGGCGGCGCGTCTGGCGCATGTGATCGCCCACTGGAGCTATTTCGCCGACGACCCGCTGAGGGCGCTGGCTGTGTGGCAGGGCGGATTCATCTGGGTCTGGGCGATGGCGCCGGCCGTGATCGCGGCGTTCGTGATGCTGCGCGAGCGGCGGCTGATGCTGTGGGCGGTAGCGCCGGTCGTGGCCTGCGCCTTGGCCGGGGTGGCGACGGAGCGTCTGACCTCGCGGACGGAACCGGTCGCGGCCCCGTCGATGACTCTGGCCCGGCTGGAGGGCGGGGCGGTGAACCTGGCGGCCGTCGACGGGCGACCCACGGTCATCAATCTGTGGGCGAGCTGGTGTCCGCCCTGTCGCCGCGAGATGCCGGCGCTGGCCCAGGCCCAGGACGCCCATCCCGAGGTCCGCTTCCTGTTCGTCAACCAGGGCGAGGGACAGGCGAAGGTCGCCGGCTGGCTGGAGGAGGCCGGGCTCGAGATCGACAATGTCCTGCTGGACCGGGCCATGGCCGTGCCGGGCCACTACGGCACTGTGGGTCTGCCCGTCACCCTGTTCCTGGATCGCGACGGCCGTCTGGTCGAGGCCCATGTCGGGGAGATCGCGCCGGAGCAGATCGGCGCGGCGATCGCCCGTCTGCGATGAGGGAGAGGTCAGACGGCCGCGGTCTGTCGCAGCGCCTCCCACAGGGCGATCCCGGCGCTGACCGAGAGGTTCAGCGATCGGGCCTCCGGCTGGATCGGAATCACCACCCGGGCATCGGCCGCCTCGTGCACGAACTCCGGGGCCCCGGAAGGTTCGCTGCCAAACAGCAGGATGTCTTCCGGTCGGAAAACGAATTCGTCCAGCGGCGTCGCGCCCTTCGTCGTGAACAGGACCAGCCGGCCGGGGCCGCCATCCTGTTCGAGTCTGGCGCGCTGGAAGGCGTCCCAGTCCGCGTGGCGCGTCATATGGCCCAGCGGGCCGTAGTCCAGCGCCGCGCGCTTCATCGCACGGTCGTCAAAACGGAAGCCGGCGGGCTCGATAATGTGCAATTCCACGCCGAAACAGGCGCTCAATCGGATGCAGGCGCCGACGTTCTGGGGAATGGCCGGTTGAAAAAGGGCGAGACGCATTCTAAGGCCCTCTTACGCGTGGCCCGGGGGCTTGTCGCGGCTCGAAATGCGACTGCCTCTCAAAGAGGCGACGCAGTTTGCGGCGATGAGCCGCAATGCCGGGCCGGGTCAGATTGCCGGGAAGGCGCTAAAGCATCCAAGCCGTAACCAACCGGGCCCGACGGGTCCGGAAAGCGGCGTACGAGGAGTAGGACGTGGCCGAATCGGTCGTGACTGAGAACGGTGAGGGCGGCGACGCCACCCGTCGGGACTTTATCCACATCGCGGCCGGTGCGGCCGCCGTGGGTGCGGCGGGCATGATGGCCTGGCCGTTGATCAATTCGATGAACCCCGCCGCGGACACGCTGGCGCTGGCGTCGATCGAATTCGACATGACGAAGGTCCAGGAAGGCCAGCAGATTGTCATCAAATGGCAGGGCAAGCCGGTGTTCGTGCGCTATCGCACCCCGGCCGAGATCCAGGCCGCCCGCGCGGACGACCGCGCCGGCCTGCCGGATCCCCAGGCCGACGCCGACCGGGTCAAGGAAGGCCACCAGCAGTATCTGGTCCTGATCGGCAACTGCACGCACCTGGGCTGTATCCCGACCTTCGGGACGGGCGACTTCGGGGGCTGGTTCTGCCCCTGCCACGGGTCGCACTACGATACGTCGGGCCGTATTCGTAAGGGCCCTGCGCCGCTGAACCTCGTCGTGCCGGAGTATGAGTTCCTCTCCGACACCCGCATCAAGATCGGCTGAGGGCGAGACCGATGAGCGACCACGAATCCACCTACGTCCCCAAGACCGGCATCGAGAAATGGCTCGACACCCGTCTGCCGATCGTCCGCTTCGGCGCTGACTATATGGCCCTGCCGACCCCCAGGAACCTCAACTACTGGTGGACCTTCGGCGGCATCCTGGCCCTCTGCCTGGTCATCCAGATCGCCACCGGCGTGATCCTGGCCATGCACTATGTGCCGAACACCGAAATGGCCTTCGCCTCGGTCGAGCGCATCATGCGTGACGTCAACGGCGGCGACCTGATCCGCTACACCCACGCCAACGGGGCCTCGATGTTCTTCATCGCGGTCTATCTGCACATGCTGCGCGGGCTGTACTATGGCTCGTACAAGGCGCCGCGCGAGATGATCTGGATCATCGGCTGCCTGATCTTCTTCCTGATGATCGCCACCGCCTTCCTGGGCTACGTCCTGCCGTGGGGCCAGATGTCCTACTGGGGCGCCGAGGTGATCACCAATCTGATCGGGGCCATCCCGGTCATCGGCGAGCCGGTGCTGATCTGGCTGCGCGGCGGTCCGGCGATCGACAACGCCACCCTGAACCGCTTCTTCTCGCTGCACTATCTGCTGCCGTTCGTCATCGCCGGCTGCGTGGTGCTGCACCTCTGGGCGCTGCACGCCGCGGGCCAGAACAACCCCGTCGGCATCCTGATCCCGAAGGACCGTGAGAAGAAGGACACCCTGCCCTTCCACCCGTATTTCACGGTCAAGGACGGGTTCGCGATCATCGTCTTCCTGATGCTGTTCGCCCTGTTCGTCTTCTTCATGCCGAACGCCCTGGGTCACGCCGACAACTACATTCCGGCCAATCCGCTGGTGACGCCGGCGCACATCGTGCCCGAGTGGTACATGCTGCCGTTCTACGCGATCCTGCGCGCCATCCCCGACAAGTTCGGCGGCGTGGTGGCCATGTTCGCGGCCATCGGCATCCTGTTCGTCCTGCCCTGGCTGGACACCTCGAAGGTGCGGTCGATGCGCTATCGCCCGACCATGCGGACGTTCTTCGTCCTGTTCGTGATCAACGGCCTGATCCTCGGCTGGTGCGGGGCGCAACTGCCCGACGCGCCGGTGATCGGGGACTTCAAGACCTTCATCCTGATCGACGGAGACCTGAACAGCTATCTGTGGCTGACCCGGTTCGCGACGCTCTACTATTTCGCCTTCTTCGCCATCATCATGCCCCTGGTGGGCCTGCGCGAGACGCCGCAACCGATCCCTGCGACGATCTCGGAGCCGGTCCTCGGCGGCGACGCTGAGAAGGGCTGAGCGCGACCATGACCCTCCAAATGAATATCCGCGCCATGAAGAAGACCCTGGTCCTGATCGCCGCCGCCGCCGGTCTGGCGTTCGCAGCCCAGCCCGCCCTTGCGGCCGGCGAGGCCAAGCATCCGCGCAGCGGCGGTTTCAGCTTCGAAGGCCCGTTCGGGACCTTCGACCGGAACCAGCTGCAGCGCGGCTACAAGGTCTATCGGGAAGTCTGCGCGTCCTGCCACGGCATGGACCTGATGTATTTCCGTACCCTGGCCGAGCCGGGCGGGCCGTTCTATCTGTCGGATCAGGCGAGCCCGGCCGAGAACCGGTTCGTCAAGGCGCTGGCCGCCGAGGTCCAGATCGCGGACATCGACACCGAGACCGGTGAACCGATCATGCGCGACGGCACCGCCGCCGACCGCTTCCCCAATCCCTATCCGAACGCCACGGCTGCGGCCGCAGCGAACGGCGGGGCGTCGCCGCCCGACCTGTCGGTCATGGCCAAGGCCCGTCACGACGGCGCCAACTACATCTATTCGCTGCTGACCGGCTATGCGGCCGTGCCGCAGGGCCTGCAGATCCGGCCCGGCCAGTACTACAACGAATATATGGCCGGCGACCTGACGCCCTTCATGCCGGAGGGCACGGAGCATGTGCCGCCGGGCGGCTTCATCGCCATGCCCAATCCGCTGACGGACGGTCAGGTGACCTATGACGACGACACCGTCGCCTCGGTCGACCAGATGTCCAAGGACGTCGCGGCCTATATCGCCTGGGCCTCGGATCCCAAGCAGGAGCAGCGCAAACAGACCGGCATCGGCGTGCTGATCTTCCTCTTCATCTTCGCCGGTGTGACCTATCTGAGCTATCGCCGCATCTGGAAGGGCGTAGCCCACTAGGGCTTCGACCCCACCGATATCGACATGACCCGCCGGCGCCCCGCGTCGGCGGGTTTTTCGTGCGTGCTTGTCCCGGAGGCAAAAGTACTTTATGTAGCAAAGTATAACGGAGGTACGTCATGAAGCCGCTCACCAGCCTGGCGCTCGCCGCCGTCCTGCTCGCCGCCCCGATGGCGGCCAGCGCCCAGATGTCCGCATCACCCAACGGATCCGAGGCCCAGCGCGCGGCGATGGACCGGCTCGCCTTCATGGACGGTGAATGGCGCGGCGAGGCGACGGTCTTCGGCCCGAACGGACCGATGACCCTGACCCAGACCGAACGGGTCGGGCCGATGCTGGGCGGGTCGATCAAGGTCATCGAGGGGCGAGGCTACGCCGCCGACGGCTCGACCGGGTTCAACGCCATGGCGGTCGTTTCATGGGACGCCCGGGCGAACCGGTACGGCTTCCGGTCCTGGGCCCAGGGCTATTCCGGCGACTATCCGTTCGAGGTGACCGAGGACGGTTTCCGCTGGGAGACGCCGGCCGGGCCGGGGGCCAGGATCGAATATGTGGCCGTGGTCCGCGACGGGACCTGGCACGAGGTCGGGACCTGGGTGGCCGAAGGTCAGCCGCGGCGCCAGATGATCGAGATGCGCCTGACCCGCATCGGGGACACCGACTGGCCGGCCGGCGGGGCGGTCGCACCGGCGCCCTGACGCCGCTCGCGCATCGACACCCGGCGGACGGCGCCCTAACGTCCCGCCGTCTGTTTCCGGCTGAGGGTGTTTCGTCCATGCGTCTGTTTTCGACCGCCGCCGCGCTTGCCGCCGCGGCCCTGTTGTCCGCCTGCGCCAGCATGGGAGGAGGCGGCGTCGCCGCTCCGGCCGCGCCCGCCGCGACCATCGACGCCGCCCGGCTGTCGGAGCACGCCCGGGTGCTGTCCGACGACAGTTTCCAGGGCCGCGGCATCGCCACGCCGGCCGAGGAGATGACCGTCCGCTATCTGAGCGAGCAGTATGCCGCGGCGGGCTTCCAGCCCGGCGGCGAGAACGGCGGCTGGACCCAGGACGTGACGCTGAACCGGTTCACGGCGTCCAACTTCCGCGGTCTGCAGTTCGAGGCCGGCGGCGAGACCATCCCCCTGGCGCAGGGCCAGCAGATCACCATTTCGACCCGGTTGCCGGGCAGCCAGGTCATGCTGAGCGACACGCCGCTGGTTTTCGTCGGCTACGGCATCGACGCGCCCGAGCGGCAGTGGGACGACTTCAAGGACGTCGATGTGCGCGGCAAGATCATCGTCGTGCTGGTCAATGACCCCGACTTCGAACAGCCCGAGCTGAACACCTTCAACGGCCGGGCCATGACCTACTACGGCCGCTGGACCTACAAGTATGAGGAGGCGGCCCGTCAGGGCGCCGCCGGGGTCATCGTGGTGCACGAAACGGCGCCGGCCTCCTACGGCTGGGCGACGGTGCAGAACAGCTGGTCGACGCCGCAGTTCGACATCGTCCGCGCCAACGCCGCCGCCGAGCGCGTGGCGCTGGAGGCCTGGGTCCAGCGCGATGTCGCCGTGGACCTGTTCCGCCGCTCGGGCCTGGACTTCGAGGCCCTGAAGGTCGCCGCGCGCAGCCGGGACTTCCGCCCGGTCGAGCTGACCGGCGCGACCTTCAGCGGCACGTTTGACGTGGCCACCAATCAGGTCGTCACCCGGAACGTCCTCGCCCGCCTGCCGGGGAGCACCCATCCGGACGAGACCATCCTGTACACCGCCCACTGGGACCACATCGGCGTCGGCGAGCCTGACGCCAATGGCGACGCCATCTTCAACGGCGCGGTCGACAATGCCACGGGCACCGCCGGCCTGCTGGAACTGGCCCGCGTCTGGGCCGCCGGACCGCGCCCGGAACGCTCGATCGTGATGATCAGCTTCACGGCGGAAGAGAGCGGCCTGCTGGGTTCGGAATACTATGCCGCCAACCCGATCTATCCGCTGGCGACCACGGTGGCGGGCTTCAATGTCGACGCCATGAACGTCTATGGCCGCGTGGCGGACGTCGACATCATCGGCTCGGGCCAGTCGGATCTGGACGCCCGCATCACGGCAGAGGCCGCCCGTCAGGGCCGGACCGCCAAGCCGGACGGCAACCCCGCCTCGGGCAGCTATTTCCGGTCGGACCACTTCCCGCTCGCCAAGCGCGGCGTGCCCATGGCCTATGCCGACGGCGGCGGCGCGTTCCGCGATGAGCCGATCGCCGCGCGTGAGGCGTCGCGGTCCGAATACGGCGCCCGCCGCTATCACCAGGCCGACGACGAATGGTCGCCCGACTGGGATCTACGCGGTCAGGTCGAGGATCTGGAGATGGTCTTCAACATCGGTCAGGACCTCGCCAACAGCCGCGACTGGCCGCAGTGGATGCCGGGCTCGGAGTTCGGTCCGGCGCGCGCGCCGAGCGCGAGCCAGCGGCGGTAGAAGGTTGCGCTCTCCCTCCCCCTAAGTGGGGAGGGTGGTCGCGTAGCGACCGGGCGGGGAACGTCAGTCACGCACTGGCGGCGCCCCGCTCCAGACTTCCCCACCCGGGCTCGGCTCCGCCTCGCCGTCCCTCCCCATGAAGGGGAGGGAGAACCGACTTTCCACATGACCAAAACTTAATGGGCGGTCCGAAGGGACCGCCCTAGACTGCGCGCCATTAGTCCGGGGTTGGAGCCTTCCGTATGTTTCGCAAGATGATGGGCGGCGTGGCCGTCGCCGCCGTGCTGCTGGCCGCCGGCATGGCGTCGGCGCAGGACTTCTCCGCCGCCCAACTCAGCGAGGGCGTCCGGGTCATCAGCGCCGACGAATTCCAGGGCCGCTATCCCGGCACCGAGGGCGAACGGCTGACCCTGGCCTGGCTGCAGGCCCAGTATGAGGCCATGGGCCTTCAGCCCGGCGGACCGAACGGC
The DNA here is from genome assembly GCF_002343105.1 of Brevundimonas sp. UBA2416. NCBI lineage: Bacteria > Pseudomonadati > Pseudomonadota > Alphaproteobacteria > Caulobacterales > Caulobacteraceae > Brevundimonas > Brevundimonas sp. UBA2416. The sequence goes on along the minus strand of NZ_DDRM01000036.1, from coordinate 46,231 downwards.
CAATGGCTGCAGCCGGTCGAACTGAAACGCTATACGCCCGTCGCCGGCGCGACCGCGGCCTGGACCGGGCCGGACGGGACGACGCATGCCCTGACCGTCGGAACCGACATCACCGTGCGCGCCGTTACCAACGACGGCCGGGCCTCCATCCAGAATGCCCCGTTGGTCTTCGCCGGCCACGGCATCCATGCGCCCGAGCGGAACTGGGACGACTACGGCGACCTCGACGTGCGCGGCAAGGTCGTGATCGTGGTCGCCGGCGAGCCGGACGGCGCGCTGTTCAACGGTCCCTACGCCACCAACTACCAGTCGGGCGCCTACAAGGCCGACGAGGCCTTCCGCCGGGGCGCGGTGGGGGTCATCACCCTGGTCGCCGGCAATGCGACCTCGCCGATGTGGCAGGGCGCGATGCGCGGCAACGCCCGCACCCGGACCCTGACGCCGGGCGCAGCCGACCTCGAGTTCTCGGGCGCGATCAATCACGACGTTGCCGCCCTGTGGGCGACAGCCGCGGGACTGGACATCTCCCAACTGCCGAACATCGCCGACGGGAGGTTCAGGGCCGTGGCGCTGAACGGCGTGACCCTGTCGGTCGAGGCGTCAGAGACCATCGAGACGCTGGTCACCCACAATCTGCTGGCCCGGATTCCGGGGACGGAGCATCCGGACGAGACCATCGTCTATTCGGCCCACTGGGACCATGTCGGCGGCGAGGGCCAGCACCCGGGCGTCCAGGGCGACAACATCTTCAACGGCGCCTGGGACAACGCCTCGGGCACGGTCGGGGTGGTGGAGATGGCGCGCCAGCTGAGCGCCGCCCCCCGTCCGAAACGCTCGATCGTGTTCGCCCATATGGCGGCCGAGGAAATGGGGCTGCTGGGCGCCTATGGCTATACGGCCAACCCGGTCTGGCCGCTCGAGACCACGGTGGCGGACATCAATATCGACATGTTGCCCCTGTCCGGTTCGACGCGCGACATCGCCATCTTCGGCAAGGGCCAGAATGATCTGGAGGACCGGCTGCAGGCCCTGGCCGAGCCGCTGGGCCGCTATGTCTCGGACGACGGCATGCCGGAGCAGGGCTTCTACTACCGCTCCGACCACTTCCCCTTCGCCCGCGCGGGCGTGCCGGCGCTGATGACCTGGCATGGCTGGGATCTGGTCGAGGGCGGACGTGAAGCCGGCGAGGCGGCCTGGCGCGCGAGATTCGCGGCTGACTATCACAAGCCGTCGGACGAATGGTCCGCCGATCTGGACTTCACCTCGGCGGTCGAGAACCTGACCCTGCTGTATCGCCTGGGTCTGGACCTCGCGAACAGCAGCGACTGGCCGGGCTGGAAGCCGACTTCGGAGTTCGCCGTGGTGCGCGCCCGGTCGGACGACGCCCGTCAGTAGGGGCCGCCCGTGACGGCGACCATCCGGCCCCTGACCGGAGACGGCTCTCCGCCGGTCGAGGGATCCTATCCGCAGGCGGTCGAAGTGACGGCGCCGTCGCGTTGGCTGTATCTGTCTGGCCAGATTCCGGTCGCGCCGGACGGATCGCTGGCGGCGGAGTTCACCGGCCAGTGCGACCAGGTCTGGGACAATATCGAGACCCAGCTGGCGGCGGCGGGGATGAGCCTCGATAACCTCGTCAAGGTCACGACCTTCCTTTCGGACCGGTCTTATGCGCTGGAGAACCGCGAAGTGCGGGTGCGGCGACTGGCGGGCCGACAGCCGGCGCTGACGGTGATCATCACCGGCATCTTCGACGAGTCCTGGCTGGTCGAGATCGAGGCGGTTGCGGCGGCCTGAGATGACCGCGATTTAAGCTGACAAGCTTCGCCGGGCGGCGTCATCTCGTCCCGTCAGGGAGGACCACCGTCATGAGCATCGACCCCGCGGCCGAGACCGCGCGCTGGCTGGCGACCATCTCGCCGGAGGATCTGGAACGGGCCGTGGCCTATACGCGCGGCGGCCACTGGCTGCTGTTGTGGGGCGCGATCGTTTCGCTCGTCGTGGCCTGGATCATCATCCGCACGGGTATGCTGACCGGCATCCGTGACCGGATGGAGCGGCGGCGCAAACGGCCGAAGCTGGTCTCGCTGGTCGTGGGCGTCGTCTATCTGTTGATGAGCTGGGTGCTGACCCTGCCCTGGGCCATCTATCAGAGCTGGTGGCGCGAGACGCAGTACGGCCTGACGGAACAGCCGCTGGCCGGCTGGCTGGGCGAGGCGGCGCTGGGCGCGGGGATTTCCACCGTCTTCCTCGGCCTGCTGATCGTGGCCCTGTATTTCATCATCCGGCACGCGCGGCGGCTGTGGTGGGCGTGGGGCGCGGGTCTGACCGCGGTCGCCATCGTCGTCCTGCTTCTGGTTCTGCCGATCTTCATCGAGCCGCTGTTCAACACCTATACGCCTGCGCCCGACGGTCCGATGCGGGACTCGGTGGTCGAGCTGGCCCACCGGACCGGGACGCCGGACGACAAGATCTACATCTATGACGGCTCGAAACAGTCGGACCGCTATACGGCCAATGTGTCGGGCCTGTTCGGCTCGGCCCGGGTGGCGATGAGCGATGTGATGTTCGCCAAGGGCGCCGACCTGGCCGAGGTGCGCGGCGTGGTCGGCCATGAGATGGGCCACTACGTCCACATGCACTCGCTTTGGTTGGCGGGGATCGCGGTCCTGCTGGCGGCGATCGGCTTCTGGCTGGTGGACAGGCTGTTTCCGCTGGCCAAGCGGCTGCTGGGCGCAAACCGGGTCGGCGACATCTCGGACCCGGCCGGCCTGCCGGTGCTGGCGGCCATCGGCGCGGTGATCGGTCTGCTGTCGACGCCGGTCCAGTCGACGACGATCCGGCTGATAGAGATCGACGCCGACCGGTTCTCGCTGATCCACGCCAATGAGCCGGACGGGCTGTCGAAGGCGCTGATCAAGACGGCGGAGTATCGGGCGCCGTCGCCGACGGCGATCGAGGAGTTCATCTTCTACGACCACCCCTCGGTCGAGAACCGCATCCGGATGGCCATGGAGTGGAAGGCGACGCATCCGGCCAATGCGCCGGTCGCTGCGCCAGCGGCTACGCCGACGCCGTGAGGCCGGGACGCTCGTTGTCCCAGATCATGTGCAGGATCGACCACAGGCCGTCGGGGCCGCGGCAGAGCTGGATCGAATTGATCCCGCGGCGTTCGGGTTCGACGTCGTCGGGCCGGGTGCGGGCCTCGTAGACGGACCAGACGTGGGCCATGTTGCCGAATTCGGTGATCCGGCGGCTGATCTCGACCTCGAAGAAGCCGGTTGTCTCGAAGAAGGGGGTGACGTTGGCCTGATACGCTTCGCGGCCCATGGCGATCATGGTCGGGCGGCCGTCGGCGTCGAGGCCGGTGCGGGCCTGACGGCTGTCGGGGTGGAAGATCTCGCGCTGGGTCGCCCAGTCGCGCGGACCGGCGGGCCCTGAGATGCAGGCGTACATGGCGTCGACGACGGCGCCGATGTCGCTGCGGTCGACCATCAGCCGCGCTTCCTGACGAAGACCGTGCCCGCTGAATAGCCCGCGCCGAAGCTGCAGATCAGGCCGGTGTCGCCGGGGGCCATATCCTGCTGGCGCAGGTGGAAGGCGATGATCGAGCCGGCCGAGGAGGTGTTGGCGTATTCGTCGAGGATGATGACGTTCTCCTCGGGCGTCGGCTCCCGGCCCAGCACCTTGCGGCCGATGAACTGGTTCATGTTGATATTGGCCTGGTGCAGCCACATCCGCTTGAGGGTCGCGGGGTCGATGCCGAGGTCCCGGGCGTGGTCCACGATCATGTCGGAGACCATGGGCACCACGTCCTTGAAGACCTTGCGGCCCTGCTGGACGAACATCTTGTCGGGCTGGCCGATGCCTTCGGGGGCGGCGTTGTTCAGGAAGCCGAAATTGTTGCGGATGTTGTTCGAGAAGACGGTCTTCAGCCGCGTGCCGAGGACGTCCCAGCCGCCTGGGCCGGCCTGGTCCGAGGACTCGACGATCACGGCGGTGGCGACATCCCCGAAGATGAAATGGCTGTCGCGGTCCTTGAAGTTCAGATGGGCCGAGCAGACCTCCGGATTGACCATCAGCACCGCCTTGACCGAGCCCGAGGCGATGAAGTCGGCGGCGGTTTTGATGCCGAAGGTGGCCGAGGAACAGGCGACGTTCATGTCGAAGGCGAAGCCGTCGATGCCGAGCGCCTGCTGCACCTCGATGGACAGGGCCGGATAGGGGCGCGGCATGTTGGAGGCGGCGCACAGGACGGCGCCGATCTCGCTGACCGGCTTGCCCCAGGCGGCGATGGCCTGACGCGCGGCGGCGACGGCCATCTCGGCCATGATCGACAGGTCCTCGTCGGCGCGTTCGGGAATGTTCGGCGCCATGCGGGCGGGGTCGAGGACGCCCGCCTTGTCCAGCACGAAGCGCGACTTGATGCCGGAGGCCTTTTCGATGAACTCGACCGAGGAGGGCGTCAGTTCGGCGACCTCGCCCTCGGCGATTTCGGCGGCGTGGTCGGCGTTGAACCGCTCGGCATAGGCGTTGTAGGCGGCCGCCAGCTCGGCGTTGGAGATGGACTGGTCCGGGGTGAACAGGCCTGTGGCGGCGATGACGGCATGAGACATGTGACGTGGGGCCCTAACGCTCGGCGCGCGGCGCCTCGCTGCTTGAGGGCCGCGTTCTGTTTCTGGACGGACTAGATAGGCCTGACTCCGGGCGGCGTCGAGGCCGCCTCGTGACGGGCCAGCAGGCGGTGGGCGGCGTCGAGGTGAAGGCGCTCGACCATGCGGTAGCCGACCCGAATCGCGCCCTTGCCCTCGGCGTCGGCGGAGGCGAAGGCGGCGACGACCTCGCGGGCCCGGGCGACCTCTTCCGGGGAGGGCGAGAAGGCGGCGTTGGCGGCGTCGATCTGGGCGGGATGGATCAGGCTCTTGCCGTCGAACCCGAAGGCGCGGCCCTGCAGGCATTCGGTGCGCAGGCGGTCTGCGTCTTCGGTGGCGTTGACCACGCCGTCGATGGCCAGAAGCCCATGCCCGCGCGCGGCGGCGACGACGGCGGCCAGCCACGGCTTCAGCGGCTCGCGGTCCGGGCCGAGGACCAGGTTCATCCGCTCGCCGAAGTCGTTGATGCCGAGCATCAGGGCGGCCAGAGGCGCGCCGGCCCCGGCGATGGCGTCGAGCCGCAGGACCGAGAGGGGGGTCTCGACCATGATCCACAGGGCGGCGCCGGCGGGCAGGCGGGCGGCGACCTCGCGGACGGCCTCCGGGCTCTCGATCTTGGGCGCGACCACGAAGTCAGGGGTGAGACCGGCGAGGGCGGCCAGATCGTCGGCGCCCCAGGGCGTGTCGAGGCCGTTGATTCGGACCCCGACCCGGCTGGCGAAACCGCCCGTGGTCAGGGCCGCGACGGCGGCCTGACGCGCCTCGGCCTTGGCGTCGGGGGCGACGGCGTCCTCGAGGTCGAGGATGACGGCGTCGGCGTTCAGGCCGCGCGCCTTCTCGATCGCTCTTGCGTTGCTGGCCGGCAGGTAGAGGACGGAGCGGGTGAGATGCATCAGACCTTGCCCGTCACCGGAATCAGCGCGCCGGTGACGGCGCGGCTGTCCGGGGAGGCGAGGAACAGCATGACGCGGGCGAGGTCGGACGGGGCGACCCATTTCGCCGGGTCGGCGTCGGGCATGTCCTTACGGTTCTGGGCTGTGTCGAGGATGGAGGGCAGGACCGCATTGACGGTCACCGACGTGTCTTTCAGCTCTTCGGCCAGGCTCTCGGTCAGGCGGTGGACGCCGGCCTTGGAGGCGGCATAGGCCCCCATGCCGGCCGCGCTCTTCAGCGCCGCATTGGCCCCGACATTGACGATCCGGCCCTCGGGCGACGCCTTGAGGTGGGGCAGGGCGGCGCGGGCGGCGTTGAGGGCGGTGGTGACATTGAGGGCGAACATCTTCGCCCAGGCGGGGTCGGCGTCGTCGGTGGTCTGCCAGACGAAGCCGCCCGCGATGTTGAGCAGGGCGTCGAGCCGGCCGAAATGCGCGAACACGGCCTCGATCGCTGCCTTCGCCGAGGCCGGATCGGTCAGGTCGACGCCGCCCAGTTCGAGCACGCCTTCGGGGGCGGACTGGCCCGAGGCATGGTCGATGACCGCGACCTTCAGCCCGTCGGCCAGGGCGGCCTCGACGACGGCGCGGCCGAGCACGCCGTGGCCGCCCGTGATTGCGATCACCCGATCAGACATGGCCCACTCCCGAGAATTTCAGCTGGACCCGTCCATAGCGTCCAGCTGGCGAAGTAAGAACACAGTGCGAAGCGTTCACAGCGTTCACGCGGTGCGCCCGACTCAGCCGAACACCCTGGCCATCAACCCCTCGAGCGCCCGGGCGTCCACGGCGTCAAAGGCGGACGTCTCGGTCGCATCCACGTCGAACACGGCGATCAGGGCGCCCGAGGCGTCGAACACCGGGACCACGATCTCGCTGGCCGAGCGGCTGTCGCAGGCGATGTGGCCGGGGAAGGCGTGGACGTCGTCGACGATCTGGGTCGAGCGATCACGCGCCGCCGTTCCGCAGACGCCGCGGCCGAAGGCGATTCTCAGACAGCCCAGCGTGCCCTGGTAGGGGCCGACCACCAGTTCGTCGGCCTTGTCGGGGTCGACGACGTAGAAGCCGGTCCAGAAGAAGGCCGGAAAGGCGTCGGCCAGCATGGAGGCGACGGTGGCCATGCGCGCGGTACGGTTGGGCTCGCCGTCCAGGACGGCCAGAATTTCGGCCTCGACTTCGGCATAGCGGGCGGCCTTGTCGGCGGGTCGATCATCGCGGGCGGCATAGGCCATTCGGGGTGCTCCAGGAGTCCGGACGAACCATATAGGAAGTCGTCGCGCCGCTGGCGAGCGGCCCGTTTCCCCTCACAGGCGAGTGCACAACCCGCTGATTCCCGTGGAAAACTATCTACGGGTCACAAAAAGGCCGCTATGCGGCAACGCTTTATCGGAAACCGGCGTTTACCTTGACAGAAGGTTAACGGGGCCGGACTGTCCCGCTTGCGCAAAGGTAGGCGCAATGGGCAGGGGGCTGCCCGCTTTGGTCGTGCGAGGGGATATGAGCGAGGGTCGATCCAACCAGGAAGGCGGCTCCCGTTTCGGTCGGGGTCGCGGTCCCGTCGCCATCGCAGCGGTCGCCGGCGTTCTGGCGCTGACCGCGCTCGGCATGGTTTCGTGCGGCAACAGCGGCGGCGGCAACGGTATGCAGTTCTGGCAGCGCAACGACGCGGCCTCCAACGCCTGCCCGCGACCCGCCTCGCTCACCGGCTCCGAATTCAACGCCCAGGAAACCGGCCTGAGGGCCCTGCGCCGCGCCGCCTTCCGCGGCGACTTCTTCGCCCAGCTGGAGCTGGGCGGCCGCTATGCGGCGCTCCGGGCGACCGACAAGAACATCGAGGATCCGATCGAAAGCGCCACCTGGTACGCCATGGCGCTGGCCAATGACGAGGGTTACGCCCCGATCAACCGCGTCGACCGTGGCGGCTTTGGCGGCTGGCGCCCGCTGTCGCGATACGACGACTGCCGGGCCTGGGAACGGCACACGGCCTATCAGCGACTGGACCGCCAGCTGGGCCAGATGACCCGGGAAGAGCAGGAGGCGGTCCGGGACCGCGTCATCTATGTGCTCTCGACCCAGGACGCCCACGGCTATCGCACGCTGGCGCGGCTGCACGACGGTCTCTACGGCCCGTTCGGCGAGCCGGAAGACAATCGCCAGGCCCGCGAGGCCTGGGGCCGCAGCCAGGGCGGCAACAGCCGGGACCGCAGCCGTCGCGGCTACTATTCGGCGATCAATCTGTTCCAGCGCAACGACGTCGACGCCTATCTGTACAACTACCTCGCGGTGCAGACCGGCGATGTCGGGGCCTATGTCCTGCTGAGGGATTTCGAGCGCTCCGCCCCGAGCCGCGACACCTATCAGCGGTTCGTCGAGACCAAGGCCCGGCAATGGACGCCGCCGTTCGAATTCTATCCCAACACCGCGCCCCAGTCGGGCGTGCCCTTCTCGGACGAGAGCCGTCCGCGCGGCGACGCCTATGAGTATGCGCTGGGCCGGATGGCCACCGAGCTGCCGTTCCTGCACGTGGGTCGGGCTCTGCGTTATCTCGGCGTGAGCGATACCGTCGCCCAGCGACCCGAGGATCTGTCGAAACGTCAGGTCGAGACGCTGGAGGCCATGCTGGGCCACCCCATGGAGGGCCGGCTGTCCTATCTGGAACGCGTCCGCGCCATCCAGATGGCCGCCATCAACGGCTCGTCGGAAGCCCAGCTGGTGCTGGCGGTGATGTACGCCGAGGGCGTCGGCCTGCCCGCCGACTACGCCCGAGCCTTCAAATGGTTCGAGGAGGCCGCGCGTCAGGGCAGCCCCGAAGCCAAATTCGCCATGTCGAGCTATTTCGCGCTCGGTGTCGCGGGGGTGGCGGATCAGGACAAGGCCCAGGCCGTGGCCCTGAGAATCGACTCCGCCCTGTCCGGCTTCGGCCCCTCGGCCGGCCGCCTGCAGGCTGTGCTGGCCCAGGTCTCCCGTTCGCAGCAGCGCCGCTAAGGAGGGCGGAAGCATGATCACCCACCGCACCCCTCAACGGACCATCCTCAGCCTGATCGGCGGAGCCGCGGCGATCGCCGTCGCCGTCACCGGCTTCGCCATGGGCGACGGGCCGGCCCACGCCCAGGTCGCCGCCAAGGTCGAGAGTCAGACGCGCCCCAATTTCGGCGTCCTGCTGGACCCGCCGACGCGCGGCTCACGCAGCCGGCGGTCGCAACACCGCCGCTACGACTACGGCCAGCACAGGCCTGACTGGCGGCCGGGTCCCCTGCGCCCCGGCGGCGAGGAGATCGTGCTGATCGACTGCGGCGGCAACCCCGGCACCGGGGCGGTCGAGGACGCCGTGCGCCGGGTGCGCCCCGGCGGCACCCTGGTCATCCGCGCCCGCGGCGGCGCCTGCGTCGGCTGGCTGAATATCGACAAGCCCCTGACCATCATCGGCGAGAGCGGCTTCGATCCGCGTGAATGGGGCAGCAATCCGGCCCCGACCCTGATGGCTCCCGACGGCCTGCCCTGTATGACGGTGTCGCAGGGCGTGCGGGTCGAGATCCGCGACATGATCTTCGCCTCGCCGCGCGCGGGGGATGCGGCCTGTATCGTCAGCTACGGCGCCGAGATCATCATGAACCGGGTCGCCTTCCGCCACGCCGGCGACGAGGCCGCGATCTATGCCGACGGCGGTCTGGTCGACATCCGCAACGCCATCATCGATGCCCAGACCATCGCCCCGGCCATCGTGGCCGACGGCGCGGTGTTGAACGCCCATGAGCTGGCGGTCACCGGCGCCCAGTCGGGACTCGAGATGGTCCCCGGCTCCGGCCAGACCTCGCGTCTGTCGAACGTCACCCTGAAGGGCACGGGCGCGCCCAACGCCTTCGGGCCGCGCTCGATCGGGATCGTCATCCGGTCGGGTCGTGACTACGGCCGGGTCGAGATCGAGAACACCGCCGTCCTCGGCTATGTCGAGGGCGTGGCCATCGAAGGGGCCTCGGTCGCCATGACCAACAGCCGCATCGGCCGGTCCGACAAGGGCGTGGTCCTCTACAACGGCGAACTGAACCTCTCCAACAGCCGCATCCGCGCCTCGACCGTCGGCGTCGCCGCCGCCTCGGGTCATGCGGTGGTGACGGACAACGTCTTCGCGGGCGTCCGCGAGGTCATCTATGCCGAGAACCGCGCCACGGTCGAAGCCAGCGGCAACCGGGTCTGGTCGCGGTATCTGTGCAGCGCCCGGTTCCGCGACCGCTATCGCGGCCGGTACGAGCCCTACTGGCAGGGCGGCGACGGCTGGGAATGCATGTACGGCGCCTATCCCCAGAATTGGTGGGAAAACGAGGACGGCCTGCTGGGCCTGCCCTACCAGGACGACGGATATCAGCTGGAAGGCTATCGCGAGTACCAGAGCGGCATCGGCTACTATACCCGCGACGGCCGCTACGTCCGCGACGAGCGCAGCCGCGGCGACAGCCGCTGGCAGGGCAGGGGCGGCCTCTTCAGCCGCTGACGTCCGGGATCGAAACGGAAACGGCCCCGGGCACCGCGCCGGGGCCGTTTTCATGAGGTGGTAGGCGCGGAGGGACTCGAACCCCCAACCAGACCGTTATGAGCGGTCGGCTCTAACCATTGAGCTACGCGCCCTCCGGGACGACGGTTCGGCCTAGCAGGCTGTCCCGCGCATTGCCAAGCGCCATCGGCCTGCCGCCAGCCTGTCGTCGATTTCACGCCGATGAATGGAACCTGCAAGGGTCGCTCGCGCGTTCATTCAGGTGCAAACCGTCAAGGTTCGGTCACGGCCCGCCGACATGATCGGCGCCGATGGATCGTCCTTGTTCACTGGAGACTGCCCAATGACCCGCAACACCCGCGCCCTGATGCTGGGCGGCGCCCTGATGGCCGCCGTCGTAATGAGCGCCCCGGCCGCCATGGCCCAGTCGCAGCCGACCGGCGGTGCGCCGATGATGATCCACGCCGTGGCCGACCGCCCGGCGCTGAACCTGTCGGCCTATGGCGAGGTCAAGATCGCGCCCGACATGGCCACGATCAGCTTCGGCGTGGTCACCGAGGCGACCACCGCCGCCGAGGCGATGAGCCTGAACGCCGCCCGGATGAACCAGGTGATGGCCGCCCTGCGCCGCGCCGGGATCGAGGCGCGCGACGTCCAGACCTCTGGCCTGAACCTGTCGGCCCAGTATGACTACGTCCAGAACGAGCCGCCGCGGCTGCGTGGATATCAGGCCTCGAACCAGGTGACGGTGATCATCAATGATCTGACGAAGGTCGGCATGACCGCCGACGCGGTGGTCGCGGCGGGCGTGAACCAGATCAACGGCATCGGCTTCGGGCTGAAAGACCCTTCGGCCGCCGAGAATCAGGCCCGTCAGATCGCCGTGCGCAATCTGCAGGCCAAGGCGGCGCTCTATGCCCAGGCCCTGGGCGTCGAACTGGGCGGCATCCGCTCGCTGTCGGAAGGCGGCGGCTATTCGCCCCCGCCGCAGATGATGTTCGCCCGGGCGGAAATGGCCATGGATTCCGGCGGCGCGACCCCGGTCGCGGGGGGGCAGCTGACGATCCGCATCGACATCACGGGGGTGTATGATCTGAACCGCTGACGCGGTTCTGAGTGGCTAGTGGCTAGTGGCTAGTGGCTAGTGAATGGTGGGCAGCGCCGGTGCCGGGGCTGCCCACTGGCAATTCACTTGCGACCGAAGCGGCTGTCGACACTAGCCACTAGCCACTAGCCACTAGCCACTAGCCACTAGCCACTGGCTCGAGCTCAGTCCGACCCGCGGGCCAGCATCAGGCCCAGCGCCAGGTTGAGCACATTGGCGACCAGGGCGATGGCGAGCCGGGTGATGGAATCCAGCTCCATCCAGAACAGGGGCCCGCTCCACGGCAGGCCGGTGATGGAGAGCGGCAGGAAGGTGACGTCGTTCGGTTCAAGCCCGAGAGCCGTCAGTCCGACCGGCAGGGCCAGCATCGTGGACACGATGGAGGCGAGCACGAAGGCTCCGTACAGGGGCCAGCGGACGGCGCGAATGGTTCGTTCCATGATGATCCTCCGGAGGCGGAGGGGAGGACGGAACCCGGCCGCCGTCAAGCCGCGCGCTTGATCTCGTTGTTGTCGTCGAGAAGCACCACGGTCGGCGACCACTGGCGGGCTTCTTCTTCCGGCATCTGGCCGTAGGTCACGACGATGACCTTGTCGTTCTTCTGCACCAGACGGGCGGCGGCGCCGTTGACGCCGATGACGCGCGAGCCACGCGGGGCCTCGATGGCGTAGGTGGTGAAGCGGGCGCCGTTGGTAATGTTCAGCACATCGACCTGCTCGTGCGGAAAGATGCCGGCGGCGTCCAGCAGGTCGGCGTCGATCGCGATCGAGCCTTCATAGTCGAGGTCGGCCTGGGTCACCGTCGCGCGGTGCAGCTTGGCCTTCATCAGGGTGACCAGCATGGGGAGTGCGGTCCGGTTGTGACGCGGGGCGTTCGGCCCCCGCTCGCAGATCGCTCATATAGGGGTTTCGAGACCCGTCATCAATCGTTGTCGTTGCAACGCAGCATCAGATGCTGCGACGCGGCTCGCGCGTTACGCGACGTTCATTTGACGGCGCGGTCTGCCGCCCTATGGTCGAAATGTGGCCATGACCCGGCCCGTGCTCCGGACGACTTCCCTCGCCATGAAGCAGTTTTTCCTGACCATGCTCGGCGTTTTCGCCGGGATGTTCCTCTTCCTGGTGGTGATCCCGTTCATCTTCATCGTCATCGCGATCGGCGCGGCGTCGTCCGAAGAGCCGACCCCGCGCAATACGGTGCTGGAGCTGGACCTGCGCGAGGGCGTCACGGATCAGGCCCCGAGCAATCCGTTCGCCATCTTCGGCGGCTCGGGCCTTTCGACGCTGCAGATCGTCGATACCCTGGCCCAGGCCGAGGACGACGACCGGGTCAAGGCGCTGCTGATCCGCCTGCCGGAAGCCGGGATCACGCCTGCCGCCGCTGACGAGATTCGCCAGGCCGTCCGCCGCTTCCGCGCCTCGGGCAAGGTGGTCATCGCCCACAGCCAAGGCTTCCAGCCCGTCGGCACGACGGTCTCCAGCTATATGATCGGGGCCTCGGCCTCCGAACTGTGGATGCAGAATACGGCCAGCTTCCAGCTGGCGGGCTTCTCGGCCGACAGCGTCTTCCTGGGCCGGGCGTTCGACAAATACGGCGTCAACGCCGAGTTCGAGCAGCGCTACGAGTACAAGAACGCGGTCAATGAATACACCGAGAGCGACTTCACCCCGGCCCATCGCGAAGCGATGTCGGCCTGGATGACGTCGATCTACACCTCGGCCCTGGCCAATGCGGCGCAGGACCGCAAGGTGACCCCCGCGGCCCTGCGGGCGACCATCGAGGCGGGCCCCTGGTCGTCGGCCCAGGCCCTGCAGCGGCGTCTGATCGACAAGATCGGCCAGGTCGAGGAGGCCGAGGCCGAGGTGAAGCGCCGGGCCGGTCGCAACGCCGAGATCATGGAGTTCTCCGACTACGCCTCGTCGCGGGGAGAGCGCAACGGCTCGGGCCGCAACGCCATCGCCATCGTCGGGGGCGAGGGCGCCATCATGACGGGCACGGGCGGCGGCGCCGACCCGTTCGGCGGCGGCTCTTCCATCATGTCGGACGATCTGGCCGAGGCCATCTACGACGCCATCGAGGACGACAGCGTCAAGGCCATCGTCTTCCGCGTTTCCTCGCCCGGCGGCTCGCCGGAGGCGTCGGAACAGATCCTGGCGGCGGTGCGCGCGGCCAAGGCGGCGGGCAAGCCGGTGGTGGTCTCGATGGGCGACTATGCGGCCTCGGGCGGCTACTGGATCAGCTCGGAGGCCAACTGGATCGTGGCCCAGCCCTCGACCCTGACCGGTTCGATCGGCGTCTATGGCGGCAAATTCGTGCTGGCCGACGCCCTGGGCCGGTTCGGCGTCGATATGCGCAACCTGACCGTGGGCGGGCCGTATGCGGACGCCTTCTCGCCGGCGCAGAACTTCAACCCGGCGCAGCGCGCGGCCTTCGCGGCCCAGATCGACCGGACCTATGAGGAGTTCATCGCCCGCGTCGCGGCCGGCCGTCGTCTGCCGCCGGCCCGGGTACGCGAGATCGCCCGCGGCCGCGTCTGGACCGGCGCCCAGGCCCGCCAGATCGGTCTGGTCGACCAGCTCGGCGGTCTGGAAGAGGCCATCGCCAAGGCGCGGGAACTGGCCCGTATTCCGGCCGGAGATTCGGTGCGCTTCAAACGCTACCCGGAGGCCCAGTCGCCTTTCGAGGCCCTGTCCCAGGCGTTCGGCGTCTCGGGCGAGGCGGCGCGGGTCCTGATCGGGATCGGCGGGGTCATGAACGACCCGGCGGCCGAGGCGACCGTTCGCCGCATCCAGACCGAACGGGCCCGGACGTCCGGGGCTTCGGTGCTGGCGGACCAGCCCTATTGAGGCGGAACACTCGCCTGTGAAGGGGCCGGTCATTGACCGTTCACCCGTGTGGACCGACATTGTGTGTCCGGCGCTGTTTCCGGCGTCTGAGAAGGTGATTTGATGACCGAGTCCGACCGTCTGATCTTCGGCCCGTCTGCGCGCCGTCCGTCGAACGGGCTGGTGGCGTCCGTGATGTGGCTGGGCGGCGTCATCGCGACGTGCGTCGCTATGGCCGTCGGCGCCGTTCTGGCGGTCTTCACCGCGGTCGCCGTGGCGGTCATCGCCCTGTTCGCGGCCGTTCTGGTCTTCTTCGCCGGCCTGGCCATGGGCGCGCGCCGCAAGGCCGTCGTTCGCACCCGCCGCGCCGATGACGTTATCGAGGCCCGCAAGGTCGACGGCGCCTGGGTCGCCTACGGCTGGGAGCGGCCGGGCCGGTAAGTCGGGCCGTGCTGACCGTGAAGGACGTTCCGTCCCCCAATTTCGACGCCCGCCGCGGCCCGCCCGACATGCTGGTGCTGCACTATACCGGCATGAAGTCTGCCGATGAGGCCGTCGCTCGCCTGTGCGACACCGAGGCCAAGGTCTCGGCCCACTATGTCGTCGACGAGGACGGCTCGATCCTGCGGCTGGTCGCCGAGGCGCGCCGCGCCTGGCATGCCGGCAAGGGCGGCTGGCAGGGCGAGACCGACTGCAATGCGGCGTCCATCGGCATCGAGATCGTCAATCCCGGCCATGAGTTCGGCTATCGCGACTTCCCCGAGATCCAGATCGATGCGGTGATCAGTCTGGTCAGCGACATCCGCAGCCGCTGGACCATCCCCGACGCGCGCATCATCGGCCATTCCGACCTGGCGCCCGAGCGCAAACAGGATCCCGGCGAGCGCTTTCCGTGGAAGCGGCTGGCCTCGGTCGGGCATGGTCTCTGGTTCGAACCCGCGCCGGAACGGATCGCGGCGCTGGGCGTGCCACTGGGCGTCGGCGACGAGGGGCTGGGCGTGATCGTGCTGCGCGCGGGCCTGCACCGGCTGGGCTATGCCCTGCTGCCTGGCGGAACCTATGACGAGGCGACCCGGCTGACCGTCGAGGCCTTCCAGCGCCACTGGCGGCCGGGGCAGGTCGACGGGGTAGCGGACGGCGAGACGCGCGCGACCCTGATGGGGGTGCTCCAGCTGGCGACGGCGGAGAGCGTGACGGGGGTGTTGAACTAGCTTCTCCCTCCCCCGAAGTGGGGAGGGACGGCGAGCCGTCAGGCGAGCCCGGGTGGGGAATTGACCAGCCGCCGCGCTGCTTGACCTATGCAGCCAAAGATTGTAGCAGTCATGCAATCGGAGGCAGTCATGGATCCTGCAATCGAAAAAGCCCGCGCCATGCGAAAGGCGATGACGCCGCCCGAACTGAGGCTTTGGAAAAGCCTGCGACGTCTGCGCGCCGAGGGCAGACACTTTCGACGGCAGACCCCTTTTCGCGGCTACTTTCTGGACTTCGTTTGCCACCGTAGCCGGCTGGTCGTTGAGGTCGACGGGCGGATGCATGAGCACCGCGTGGAGCATGACCGGACGCGGGATGCGGTGCTCCTCCGGGAAGGGTACCGGACGCTGCGGTTCAGCAACGAAGCGGTGCGTGATCACCTTGATTGGGTGATGGAGCGGATCAGGACCGAGCTTGGGGCCGGCGTACCCCACCCGGGCTCGGCTGCGCCTCGCCGTCCCTCCCCATGAAGGGGAGGGAGAACGTTGACGCCGACCTCTGAAAAGCCCACTAACCCGCCCGTCAGACGGCCGGGCGGTCGCGGCGGGGGCTTGCCTCCGTCGAGGAAAGTCCGGGCTCCACGGTGAAGAGGCGGCGGGCAACACCCGCCCGGGGCGACCCGAGGGATAGCGCCACAGAAAGCAAACCGCCTGCCCCTCGGGGCAGGGAAGGGTGAAAGGGTGGGGTAAGAGCCCACCGCGTGCCTGGCAACAGGGACGGCATGGCAAGCCCCGCCTGGAGCAAGACCGAATAGGGACGTCGCGCGGTTTTGGCCGCAGGGTTCACCGCCCGAGGCGTCCGGGTAGGTCGCGAGAACCATCCGGCGACGGGTGGTCCAGAGGAATGATCGTCACCGTCTTCGGACGGAACAGAACCCGGCTTACAGGCCGTCTGACATAATTTCTGGAGTGCTAACGCTCGCCGCGCGGCGGCTCGCTGCTTGAGCGCTAGTAGCGTTTCCGGGCCTTGTCGGCGGCGTCGATCAGGCGGAGGCCCGAGATTTCCGCCGCATCCGCCGTCAGGTCCATAGCCGCCTCGGGCGGGTCCTTGACGACCACGGCGCCGTCCACAGCCCGGGGGGACAGGGGCCTGGTCGGGTCCGGAGCGGGTTTGTTCGGCATGGCATGAAAACCCGCGCGCCCGCGGAGGGTTCCGGAACGCCGTCCAGTGCGGCCGCCGTGCCCCGTTCCGCGTTAACCCTTTGGCCCTCAATGCGGCGCAGGAATGGTCCACAGCCTGTTTATACTGTCGATGTTCTGTGTATGTTCATGCCTATGCAGGCCTTCCCGCCACATTCGAGGTTAACCGGCGTCAACTAATCCCATTGAGACCCATTTCATCCCATGCTATCCCAGACGCTTGGCGCGGGGTTGGTTTGCGCCGCGTGGGTGTTCACGGGGATCAGAGGGGCGGACCGAGAGGTCCGAGTTTGGGGCAGGCGTGTTTCTCTCGACCTACGAGAAACAATTGGACGGGAAGCGACGCCTGCTGATCCCGCAGGAGTTCCGCACCGCCGACAATGGCGCCGAGCACGGCGTCTTCTGCTTCTTCGCCCTCGCCGATGACTGCCTTGAGGCCGGCGGCGACCGGCTGATGGCCGAATATGTCGCCCGGATCGAGGCCCTGCCGTTCGGCAGCGACAAACGCACCGCCCTGGAAGAGACCTTCTACGCCGGCCAGCGACCCCTGTCGTATGACGGCGGCGGCCGCATCACCCTGCCGGAAAGCCTGTGTCAGGATGCCGGACTGGGCGAGGATGTTGTGATTGTCGGCCTGGGGCCGCGTTTCCAGATCTGGGACCGGGCGCGCTGGAACGCCCGCAAGGACGCCCGCCGGGCGCTGGCCCGTCAGGTCATGAACGGGGAGGGCGGATGATGTCGCCCCACGCCCCCGTCCTGCTGGCAGAAGTGATCGAGGCCCTCGCCCCGCAGGCCGGGGATGTGATCATCGACGCCACCTTCGGGGCCGGCGGCTACACCCGCGCCATTCTGGCGACCGGGGCGACGGTCATCGCCCTGGACCGCGATCCGACGGTGCAGCCGCACGCCGACGCCGTGGCCAACGACTATCCCGGCCGGTTCCGGCTGGTGCGCACGCCCTTCTCGGGTCTGGCCGAGGCGTTCGCGGAGTCGGGCGAGGCGCGGCTGGACGGGGTGGTCTTCGATATCGGCGTCTCTTCGATGCAACTGGACCAGGCTGAGCGCGGCTTCTCCTTCATGCGCGACGGGCCGCTGGACATGCGGATGAGCGATGAGGGCGAGACCGCCGCCGACATCGTGAACGGCTGGGACCACGGGCCCATGGCCCATATCTTCAAACTGTACGGCGACGAGCGCCAGTCGGGCCGGGTCGCGACCGCCATCCTGCGCCGACGCGTCGAGCGGCCGTTCGAGCGCACCCTGGATCTTGCCGAGGTGGTCGAGAAGGCGCTGGGCGGACGCCGCGGCGCGCCGATCCATCCGGCCACGCGCGTGTTCCAGGCCCTGCGCATCGCCGTGAACGACGAACTGGGCCAGCTGCGTCAGGGGCTGGAAGCCGCCGAGGCCGCCCTGTCGCCGGGCGGCCGGCTGGCGGTGGTGACCTTCCATTCGCTGGAGGACCGCATCGTCAAGGCCTTCCTGACCGAACGCACGGGCAATGCGCCCGGTGGCTCGCGCCACGCCCCGGTCGCGATCGAGACCCGCAAGCCCAGCTTCACCCTGTCCTTCAAGGGCGCGCGCGAGGCCGGTGACGCCGAGCGGGCCGACAACCCCCGCGCCCGGTCCGCCAAGCTGCGCGCCGCGGTCCGTACGGACGCCGCCCCCTGGGGGAGGATCGCCGCATGAGCACGGCTGTCGTCGCCCTGAACCGTCTGTTTGCCTGGAAGATCCGTGGCATCCGCTGGATCGAGATCATCGGCGTGCTGCTGGTCGCGGTCATGGTCTTCTCGGTCTATGTGGCCAAGGCGGCGGCGGCCCGCGAGAGCGCCCGCATCTCCGAACTCGAGCGGCAGATCAGCGACAACGGCCAGCGGGTGCGCCTGCTGCGCGCCGAGGTCGCCCGGCTGGAACAGCCCAACCGGCTCGAGGCCCTGTCGCGCGGCGCCGGTCTGGGACCGGTCGATGTGCACCGTCAGGCGACGGCCGAGAGTCTGCCCAGCCTGGCTCCGATCCCCGAGCCGCGCCCGGTGGTCATCGCGCCGACGCCGTCCGCTGCCGCCGACGCTCCCGTTGCTGATCCCGCGCGGGGAGACGAGCCGTGAGCGTGCATGATCCGCACGTCGGGCAGCGGCCCGCGCCGTCCTGGGGCGTGCGACGATTCACGCCGTCGTGGCGCTGGCTGACCGAAGCCATGTGGTGGGTCGAGCATGCCTTCGGCCGCGCCCACGCCGATGCCCGGCCCGAGGAGGATACCCGGGTCCGCATCTTCGTCATCCTGTCGGTGTTTTCGGCGGTGTTCGTCTGTCTGACGCTTGGCGCCGTGCATGCGGCCCTGCTCACAGCGGGCGCCGGCGGCGGCGCGTCGAACCATCCGAATGCGGTGATCCGCGCCGACATGGTCGATCGCAACGGCGCCCTGCTGGCCACCAACATCGTTCACTACGGCCTCTATATTGACCCGGCCCAGGTCTGGGATCGCCGGGCGGCCGCGGCGCAGATCCGGCGCGCCCTGCCGCGGGTGTCGAAGACCCGGCTGGATGCGGCCCTTTACGGCGACCGGCGCCTGCTGGTGGTCAACCGTCTGACGCCGCGCGAGAAGGTGGCGGTCCACAATCTGGCGCTTGGCGGCGTCAGCTTCGAGCCGGAGGACGTCCGGGTTCATCCGCTCGGTGAGTCCGCCCGCCATGTGGTCGGCAATGTCGATACCGGCGGGGTCGGCTTGTCCGCCGCCGAACGCGCCTTCAATGATGAAATCCGCGCCGCCGGGGCTCGCGGCGAGAGCTTCCAGATCTCCATCGACCTGCGCGTCCAGGGCGTGCTGGAGAATGAACTGGCCGCCGCCGCCGAGGCGACCCAGGCCCGGGGCGCCGTCGGCATCATCACCGACGTCCAGACCGGCGAGGTTCTGGGCATGGCCAGCTGGCCGGCGTCCAATTCTCGCAACCTCGCCACCGCCGCCACCTATGAGATGGGGTCGGTGTTCAAGACCTTCACCGTCGCCGCCGCCATCGACACCGGCCGGGCCGACATGAACACCCTGCTGGACGCCTCCGAGGCGCTGCAGATCGGCAGCCGGCGGATCACCGACTTCCACGCCCAGAACAAGGTGATGACGCTGGAGGAGGTGTATCTGCACTCGTCCAACATCGGCACCTCCCTGCTGTCGACCCAGATGGGGCCACGGGTGATGCGGGACTATTTCGATCGCTTCGGCCTGATGTCGCGCGCGCCGTTCGAGATCCCTTCGGAAGCGCCGATCACGCCGCGTGAATGGTCGGACTCGACCCTGGCCTCGCTGTCGTTCGGCTATGGCATCTCGATCACCCCGATGCAGATGGCCGCGGCCATGGGGGCCCTCACCAACGGCGGGCGGTTCATTCCGCTGACCCTGCGCAAGGGCGGCCGGCCCGAGGTCCGCGGCCGCCAGATCGTGTCGCCCGAGACCTCCCTGGCCATGCTGGACCTGATGCGCCGCAACGTCGTGCGCGGCTCGGGCGGCCGGGCCGAGGCGCCGGGACTGCGGGTCGGCGGCAAGACCGGCTCGGCCAACAAGTCGGTCAACGGCCGCTACAACACCGCCCATGCGGTCGGCACTTTCGCGGGGGTCTTCCCCGCCGACGGCCCGGTCAATGCGCGCCGCTACCAGATCCTCGTGCTGATCGACGAGCCGCAGACCTATCCGCGCACCGGCGGTTTTGTCGCCGCCCCGGCCGTGGGTCGGATCGCTGACCGGATCGCCGGCTTCGTCGGCGTGGCGCGCCGGGCCGACCCCTATCGCACCGCCCTCGGCGACCGCATTCCGGCGTTTGAAGACCTTGAAGGGGACGGGCGATGAGCGCCCCGGCCCCGATCAAGCTGTCGGAACTGCTGCGCCGCGACGTGGCCGCTGATCCGATGATCACGGGCGTCACCGCCGACAGCCGAAAGGTCGCGCCGGGCTCGCTGTTCGTGGCCCTGCCCGGCAGCGCCGCTGACGGTCGCGCCTTCATTCCGCAGGCCCTGTCGCAGGGCGCGGCCGCCGTGCTGGCGCCCGCCGATACGGATGCGGGACTGGCCCCGGTGCTTGTGACCTCGGGCGATGTGCGCCGGGCCTATGCGATCGCCGCGCGAGGGTTCTACGGCGCCCAGCCCGCGACATGCGTCGCGGTCACCGGCACCAACGGCAAGACCTCGGTCGCCGCCTTCTGCCGCCAGATCTGGGCCTCGATGGGCCTGCATGCCGCGAGCATGGGGACGCTCGGGGTTTTGGCACAAATGGGTAACGTTAACCGCGAGTTGACGGGGCCCGGCCTGACCAGCCCGGACGCCGCCGATGCGGCGCGGATGCTGGCCGATCTGGCCGGGAGCGGCGTCACCCATCTGGCGCTTGAGGCCTCATCGCACGGCATCGATCAGCGCCGGCTTGACGGGGTGACGCTTCAGGCCGCCGCCTTCACCAATCTGAGCCAGGACCATCTCGATTATCACGGCGATATGGCCGCCTATCGTGACGCCAAGCTGCGGCTGTTCGAGACCCTGCTGCCACGCGGCCGGACGGCGGTGCTGAACGCGGACTCCGACGCCTATTCGAACTTCGCCGCCGCCTCGATCATGTCGGGTCTGGGCGTCATGGCCGTGGGCGAGCGGGGCAGGGATCTGTCGCTGATCGCCCGCCGCGCCGTGCCGGAAGGCCAGCGCCTGACCATTGATGCGCGCGGAAGCCTGCATGAGGTGCTGCTGCCGTTGGCGGGGGCCTTCCAGGCCTCGAACGCCCTGGTCGCCGCAGGTCTGTGCATCGCCGCCGGTGAGACTCCGGAGCGGGTGCTGGCCGGGCTGGAGAAGATCACCGGGGCACAGGGACGTCTGCAACGCATCCCGGGCTCCGGCCGCGGCGAGGTCTATGTCGACTACGCCCATACGCCCGACGGGCTGGAGACGGTGCTGAAGGCGCTGCGACCGCATGCGACGGGCCGTCTGATCGTCGTGTTCGGGGCCGGCGGCGACCGCGACCGGGCCAAGCGGCCGCTGATGGGCGAGATCGCCGGGCGGCTGGCTGACGTCGCCATCGTCACCGACGACAATCCCCGCTCCGAAGACCCCGCTGCCATCCGCAAGGCGGTCCGCGCCGCCTGTCCCGCCGCCCGCGAGATCGGCGACCGCCGCGCCGCCATCCGCGAGGCTATCGACATGATGGGCGACGGAGATGTGGTGGTCATCGCCGGAAAAGGGCATGAGCAGGGACAGATCGTCGGCGGGGTGACCCACCCGTTCGACGACGCCACCGAAGCCGCTGAAGCCCTGCGCATCCATGCCTGACAGACCGCTCTGGACCTCCGCCGAGATCGTCGCCGCCACCGGCGGAACCCTGTCCGGCGCAGCCTTTGAGACGAGGGGCATCACCTACAACAGCCGAGAGATCGTTCCGGGCGATCTGTTCCTGGCGCTGAAGGGCGCGAGGGACGGTCACGATTTCGCCGCCGCCGGCTTTGCGGCCGGGGCGGCCGGCGCGATCACGGAACATCCGGTCGAGGGCGGCCCGTCGGTCGTTGTGGGCGATACGCTGCGGGCGCTGGAGGCGCTCGGCATGGCGGCGCGGGACCGGACGCCGGCGCGGCGCGGCGCGGTCACCGGCTCGGTCGGCAAGACCAGCGTGACCCAGGCGATCAAGGCGGGGCTGGACCTCGCCGGGCCGTCGCACGCCTCGATCAAGAGCTACAACAACCATATCGGCGTGCCCCTGACCCTGTCGCGGATGCCGCGCACGACCGAGCGCGCCGTGTTCGAGATCGGCATGAACGCCCCCGGCGAGATCGCGCCGCTGTCGAAAATGGTGCGTCCCCATGCGGCCTGCGTCACGACCGTCGGCCCGGTGCATATCGAGGCCTTCGCGGACGGCGAGGCCGGGGTGGCGGCGGAGAAGGCAGCCATCTTCGAGGGGCTGGCCGCTGACGGCGTGGCCGTGTGCAACGCCGATGTGGCCTTCGCCGCGGTGCTGGACGCGGGCGCCCGGCGGGCCGGGGCGCGGCTCGCGACCTTTGGATCGGCGACCGGCTGCGACGCGCGGCTGATCGACTTCGAGCCGCATGACACGGGGGCCCGCGTCCGGGCCGAGCTGTTCGGCAAGACCATCGATTTCCAGCTGGCCCAGTCGGGCTTCCACTGGGGCCTGAACAGCCTGTGCGTCCTGCTGATGCTCGACGCCCTCGACGTGCCGCTGGACACGGCCCTGGCCGCCCTGTCGGAGTTCCAGCCGTTGGCGGGGCGGGGCCAGACGCTGACCGTGAACGCGCCCGGCGGGGCCTTCACCCTCATCGACGAGAGCTACAACGCCAATCCGTTGTCGATGGCCGCCGGTTTCCGCAGCCTCGGCGCGCGGCCGTTGCCCGCCACCGGTGGACGTCGGGTGGTGGTGCTGACAGACATGCTGGAACTGGGCGACCAGTCAGAGGCGCTGCACGAGGGCCTGTCGGGTCCGATTGACGCCGCAGGCATCGATCTGGTCCATGCCGCGGGGCCGGAGATGAAGCGGCTCTATGACGACCTGCCGGGCTCGCGTCAGGGCCTGTGGCGCGAGACCGCCGCCGAGCTGGCCGCCGAGGCCGCCATGCTGGTGGGCAGGGGCGACATCGTCATGGTCAAGGGTTCAAACGGATCGAAGGCGTCCCTGGTCGCCAAGGCTCTAGCTGCTCTGGGAGGGGCCGCCTGATGTTTTACCTGCTCTATCTCCACTACGCCGACATCGCGCAGGACTATCCGCTCCTCAATCTGGTCCAGTACCAGACGGTGCGGGTGGCGCTGGCCATGGCCACGGCCATGATCGTCGCGGTCACCATGGGCAGCCGGTTCATCGCCTGGATGCGGGTCAAACAGGGCAAGGGCCAGCCGATCCGGTCGGACGGCCCGGTCTCGCACCTGTCCAAGGTCGGCACCCCGACCATGGGCGGTCTGATGATCCTGGCGGGCATCGCGGTGGCGGTGTTCCTCTGGGGCGATCTGACCAATCCCTATATCTGGATCGTCTCCGGCGTGACCGCAGCCTTCGGCCTGCTGGGCTTCGTCGACGACTACGCCAAGGTGTCGAAACAGACTTCGGCGGGCCTGACCTCGAAACAGAAACTCCTGGCCCAGGTGGTCATCTCGGTCATCGCCGGGATCCTGACCGTGATCTGGATGAAGGCCTCGCCGACCTCGCCCAATCTCGAGACCTCGATCGCCTTCCCCTTCTTCAAGGCCGTGCTGCTCAATGTCGGCTGGTTCTATGTCCTGTTCGCCGCCTTCACCATGGTCGGCTTTTCCAATGCGGTGAACCTGACCGACGGCCTCGATGGCCTGGCCATCGTGCCGGTGATGATGGCGGCCGGGGCCTTCGGCATCATCAGCTATCTGGTCGGCAACTTCATCTTCTCGGACTATCTGGGCGTTCACCATGTGCCGGGCGCGGGCGAGCTGGCGGTCTTCACGGCGGCCATTATCGGCGGCGGCACGGGCTTCCTCTGGTACAACGCCCCGCCGGCCAAGATCTTCATGGGCGACACCGGTTCGCTGGCCTTGGGCGGCGCGCTCGGCGCCATCGCCGTGGCTACCAAGCATGAGCTGGTGCTGGGCATTGTCGGCGGCCTGTTCGTCATCGAGGCCGCCTCGGTCATGATTCAGGTCGCCTATTTCAAGGCCACGAAGAAGCGCATCTTCCTGATGGCCCCGATCCACCATCATTTCGAGAAGATGGGCTGGCCGGAATCGACGGTGGTGATCCGCTTCTGGATCGTCTCCGCCATGCTGGCGCTGGCCGGTCTCGCCACGCTCAAGCTGCGCTAGCTGCATGATCCCGGTCCCCGGCTTCGAAGGGCGGCGCATCGCGGTCTTTGGCCTGGGACGGTCGGGACTGACGGCCGCGCGGGCGCTCAAGGCCGGCGGGGCCCTGCCGGTGCTGTGGGACGACAGCGTCTCCAGTCGCATGCAGGCCGAGGCGGAAGGGTTCGCCGTCGAGGATCTGACGTCCGCCGACTGGTCAGGGTTCGCGGCGCTGGTGCTGTCGCCCGGGGCGCCCCTGACCCATCCGAAGCCGCACTGGACCGTGGCCAAGTCCAGGGCGGTGGGCGTCGAGGTCATCGGCGATATCGAACTGTTCGCGCGGGCAATCGCCGCGCTGCCGGAAGCCGCGCGCCCAAAGGTCGTCGCCATCACCGGCACCAACGGCAAGTCGACCACCACGGCGCTGATCGGCTGGGTGCTGAAACAGGCCGGGATGACCGTCCACGTCGGCGGCAATATCGGCATCGGCGTGCTGGCGCTGCCGACCCCGACGCCGGGTGCGGTCTATGTGATCGAGGTATCGAGCTATCAGCTGGATCTGACGACCTCGTTCGCACCGGACGTGGCCATCCTGACCAACATCAGCCCCGACCATCTGGAGCGGCATGGCGGGATGGCGGGATATGTCGCCGCGAAGATGCGGATATTCCAGGCCCAGGGGCCGGATTCGACGGCCCTGGTCGGGATCGATGATGCGGTCGGGCTGAACATTGCAGAGACGCTGACGGGGCGGGCGGGTCGGCTGACCCTGGTCACCACCGTCAAACAACACAGTTGGGACGACTGGCGTGTCGGCTTCGAGAAGACCGGTGCGGTCACCGCCATTGACGGCATCCTGGCCAGCCACGGTGAGTATGTGTGCGACCTGTCGATCGCCCGATCGCTGCCGGGCCGTCACAACGCCCAGAACGCCGCCTTCGCCTTCGCTGCCGCACGGACCCTTGGCGTGCCGTGCGATACCGCCGTTGAGGGCCTCCTGACCTTCCCCGGCCTCGCCCACCGCATGGAGGAAGTCGGCCGGCTCGGCCGCGTCCGCTTCATCAACGACTCCAAGGCCACCAATGCTGATGCCGCGCGGCAGGCGCTGGGCAGCTACGAACGCAGTTTCTGGATCGCGGGCGGGCGGGCCAAGGCCGGTGGGATCGACGATCTGGAGGATCTGTTCCCGCGCGTGGTCGAGGCCTTCCTGATCGGCGAGTCGGCCGGGCCGTTCGCGGCGCGGCTGGGCGAGACGCCGCACCGGATCAGCGGAGACATGGCCTCGGCCGTCGCCGCGGCCGCCGGGGCCGCCGCCGCCACCGGGCGGGAGGAGGTGGTGCTGCTGTCGCCCGCCGCCGCCAGTTTCGACCAGTATCCGGACTTCGAGGCGCGGGGCGAGGCGTTCCGAGCCGCCGTTCTTAACCTCGGGGCTACGCCTTCAGGGCATGGTTAGCGAACCATGACCGCGCACAACTACACCCCGGCCTTTTCGCGCAACGACCAGAGCCCCATCGCCAAATGGTTCTGGACGGTCGACCGGGGCCTGCTGGCCGCGGCCTTGACGCTGATCGGGATGGGGGTGGCGCTGAGTTTCGCCTCCAGCCCGGCGGCGATCTTGGCCGATGAATCCGTGACCGACCCGTTCCACTACTCCTGGCGGATGCTTGTCTGGGCCACGGGCGGGACGGTCGCCATGCTGGTCGCTTCCCTGCTGTCGCCGAAGGGCGTGCGCCGGATCGCCCTGCTGGCCCTGGTCTGCGCCATCGTGGTCATGGCGGCCCTGCCCTTCATCGGCAATGAGGTGAAGGGGGCGGCGCGCTGGGTCAATCTCGGCCCGTTCAGCCTGCAGCCTTCGGAGTTCGCCAAGCCCGGCCTGATCGTCTTCTCGGCCTGGATGTTCTCGGAGGCGCAGAAGGGGCAGGGGGTGCCCGGAGTCTCCATCGCCTTCGCGGCCTGGGCCCTGTGCGTCGGCCTGCTGCTGATCCAGCCCGACATCGGCCAGACCCTGCTGATCACAACCACCTTCATGGCCGTCTTCTTCATGGCCGGCGTGCCGCTGAAATGGGTGGCCGCTCTGGGCGCGGCCGGCGCCGCCGGGGTGGTGGGCCTGTATTTCGCCTTCAGCCACATGCGCGACCGGCTGAGCCGCTTCCTGTCGCCCGAGACCACCGATACCCACCAGATTGACCGGGCTTCCGAGGCGATCCGCGCCGGCGGACTGGTCGGACGCGGGGTGGGCGAGGGGGTGATGAAGCGATCGGTGCCCGACCTGCACACCGACTTCATCTATTCCGTGGGGGCCGAGGAGTTCGGTCTGGTCCTGTCGCTGGCCATGATCGGTCTCTATGCCTTCATCGTGGTGCGGGGGATGCGGCGGGCGATGAAGCTGACCGACGCCTTCGAACAGACGGCGGCGGCGGGGCTGTTCATGCTGGTCGGCCTGCAGGCCTGCATCAATATCGCGGTGAACCTGAACCTGATTCCGACCAAGGGCATGACCCTGCCCTTCATCAGCTATGGCGGCTCGTCGATGCTGGCCATGGGGCTGACCATGGGCCTGGCCCTGGCCTTGACCCGCCGCCGCCCCGGCGCCTACGAGCCGGGGACCAGCCTGCCGGATCGCGGGCGGATACTGCCTTAGCTATCGTCATTCTCCGGCAAGCGGCGTAGCCGCGCAGACCGGGGGACCCAGCGGCGCGCGATAGCGCGAACCTGCCGGGAGCGCGTTCGCCTCCGACATTTCGCCTTCGGCGCCGCTGGGTCCCCCGGTCTCGCTTCGCTCGCCGGAGGATGACGATAGCGGGGAGTAGCGGGCCACCGCGCATTGGGGCAAACACACGGCATGAAATCCAAAGTCTGCGTCGTCGCCGCCGGGGGCACCGGGGGCCATATGTTTCCGGCCGAGGCGTTGGCGCGCGAACTGACGCGGCGCGGCTGGCGGATCGTCCTGGCCACCGATCATCGCGGCGAAAGCTACGCCCAGACGTTTCCGGCCGAGGAGCGGATCGCGCTCGATGCCGCCACAGGCCGCGGACCGGTCGGGATGGCCAAGGCGGGCGTGGCCATCGCGCGCGGCCTGTTCAAGGCGCGCAAGGCGCTGACGCGGCTGGATGCGGCGGTGGTGGTGGGCTTCGGCGGCTATCCGTCGGCCCCGGCCCTGCTGGCGGCGCTGAGCCAGGGCCGACCGACCCTGCTGCACGAGCAGAATTCGGTGCTGGGCCGCACCAACCGCTGGCTCAGCCCCTATGTCGGCGCGATCGCGTCCTCCTTCCCGAACCTGCGGCTCGTCCCGAACGGCGTCGAGGCGCGGGTGAGCCTGATCGGCAATCCCGTGCGACCCGACATCCGCGCCCTGTTCGACCGGCCGTACGCCGCCCCGACCGCGCGCGGGCCGATCCATGTGCTGGTTACCGGCGGCAGCCAGGGCGCGCGCATCCTGTCGGAGGCGGTTCCGCAGGCCTTCGCCGCCCTGCCGGCGCCGCTGCGCAAGCGGCTGCGGGTGCAGCAGCAATCGCGCCCCGAGATGCTGGAGAGCGCGCGAGCCATCTATGCGGCGGCCGGGATCGAGGCCGAGGTGGCGCCCTTCTTCGGCGACATGGCGCGGCGGCTGGCGACGACGCATCTTGTGATCGGCCGCGCCGGGGCCTCGACCTGTTCGGAACTGGCCGTGGCGGCCCTGCCGTCCCTGCTGATCCCGCTCAAGATCGCCATGGATGACCACCAGCGCTTCAACGCCGCCAGCCTGGCCGACGCCGGAGGGGCGCAGGTGGTGCTGGAGGACGAGGCAACGGCCGAGCGGTTGACGGCTGTGCTCCAGGCCCTGCTGTCCGATCCGGGCCTGCTCAAGGCCATGAGCGTGGGCGCCCGGTCGGCGGCCCTGCCGGACGCGACCGGGGAACTGGCGGACATGGTCGAGGCGGTGGCCGCGGAACGGGCGCCACCCTCCTGACGCCTTGGCGGCCCATAAGGTCGCCATGCCTCCCTTCGTCGACGACCTGACCCGCGAAATCTTCCGCCTCTGGCGCGAGTTCTACTGGCTGCCTGAATGGGTGGTGATCTCGGTCATCGTCGCCGTTTTCGTCTTCGTCGGCTGGGCGGCGAACCAGCTGGTGTTCAGCCTGCTGCAACTGGCGGTGCGCAAGCGCGACGTCTTCTGGCGCGGTACGGTGGGCCGGGCGCGGCTCAAGGTGCGGATCGCGGTCATGATCGCCGCCATGGCGCTGGCCGTCACGGTGTCGCCCTTGGCCCCCGAACCATCCTTGCTGATCCGCCAGACCCTGCTGTTCGCCTTCATCCTGACCGTCGGCTGGATGCTGATCGGGGCCTCGGACATGTGGGCGGTGGTCTATCTGCGCCGCTTCAACATGGCCGCCGAGGACAATCTCGTCGCCCGCAAACACATCACCCAGGCCCGCATCCTGCAGCGGGTGTCGGCCTTGTTGATCGGCATCATCACCCTTGGGCTGGCCCTGCTGACCATTTCGGCGGTCCGCCAGTGGGGGCTGTCGCTGCTGGCCTCCGCCGGGGTCGTCGGCATCATCGCCGGCCTGGCCCTTCAGCCCTTCCTCACCAATATGATCGCGGGCATCCAGATCGCCACCGCCCAGCCGATCCGGCTGGACGACGCCGTCATGGTGGAAGGCGAGTTCGGGACCATTGAGGAGATCACCTCGACCTATGTGGTGGTCAAGCTGTGGGACTGGCGGCGCCTCATCCTGCCGCTCAGCTATTTCATCAACACCCCGTTCGAGAACTGGACGCGGGACACCGCGCGACTGATCGGCTCGGCCTTTCTGTACGTCGACTATGAGGCCCCGGTTGAACGGCTGCGGGCTGAACTGGAGCGAATCTGCAGGGCCAGTCCGTTCTGGGACGGCGATGTGATCAGCCTTCAGGTCACCGAGATCACTGACCGGGTCGCCCAGGTCCGCTGTCTGGCCAGCGCCCGCAGCGCGCCCACGGCCTTCGACCTGCGCTGCGAGATCCGCGAGAAAATGCTCGCCTTCATGCGCGACGAATGCCCCGAGGCCCTGCCCCAGCAGCGCCAGCTCAATGCTGCCGCGAACCCGCTCAGTTGATCGCCAACTGAGCCCGGCCGTGGGTGACGGCCTCCTCCAGCGTCACCGCGTCAGTGTCGTAGTCGTCGGGATTGCAGGCAGCGACCAGCATCTCGAAGGCGTCGCCGCCCTCTACCGCCGCATAGGCCGGGGCGTCGTCGGGCGTGGCCGGACCTTCCGCACCGCCCTCGCGCACAGCCGCGAAATCCAGCCGGTCGACCTTGCCGCCGGCGCCGCAGTCGAACCGCCACCACGACCAGCCGCCCCAGTACGCGTCGCCGGCGGCCCGGAAATCGGGTTCGACCACCTGGAACACCCGAATACGGCCGCCGGAACCCTCCGGCTGAAGGCTGGCCATGTCGGCATAGTGTGCGAACCGGTCGGCGCCGAGGAAGACGAACCGGTGCGGGGGCTGGGCGGGTCCGGCGGACAGCAGCGCAAGCAGGGTCAAAATCATTCGCCATCGTAACCGGGCGTTGACCGGGATGCGACTAGGCTGCCGCCATGACCCGTTTCATGACCCTCGATTTCGCTGACGGCGACCGGCCGGAGACGCTGGCCCGGGTGATCGGTATGGCGCGCGGGGCCTATGGCTATGTCGTGACGCCCAATGTCGATCATGTGGTCAAGCTGATGGACGGCCGGGTGGGGCGCGAGGTCTATGCGGACGCCGATCTGAAGATCTGCGACAGCCGGATCCTCAGCCATCTGGCGCGGCTGCGGGGGGTGACCCTGCCGGTCTATCCGGGCTCGGACATGACGGCGGACCTGCTGGCCAGTCCCGCGGCGGAAGGCCTGACCATCGCCGTCTTCGGCCCCGACCGCGCCGCGTTCAACGAACTGGCCGCCCGCTATCCGCGCCAGACGCTGAAATACCTTGAGGCGCCCATGCTGGTCCCCGGCACCCTGGGCTGGAGGGCCGCCGTCGGCCACGCCGCCGGGGCGGAGTGGGACGTGCTGCTGGCCTGCGTCTCCTTCCCGAAACAGGAGCTGTTCGCGCATGCCTTGCGCGCCGCGGGCCGAAAGACCGGTGTGACCCTGTGCGTCGGCGCCTCGGTGGACTTCCTGACCGGCCGCCAGCAGCGGGCGCCCAAGGTGTTTCAGCAGCTGTCGCTGGAGTGGCTGCACCGGCTGATGAGCCAGCCGCGCCGGATGTTCCGCCGCTATGTGATCGAGGGCCCGGCGATCTTCGGGTGGTTCGTCAGGACGGAAGTGCTGAAGGCCCGCTAGGCCGCCACGATCTCTTCCGCCTGGCTCAGGTCCACGCTGACCAACTGGCTCACTCCCCGCTCCGGCATGGTCACGCCGTAGAGCCGGTCCATCCGGCTCATGGTCACCGGGTTGTGGGTGATGACGATGAAGCGGGTGTCGGTCCGCTTCCGCATCTCGTCGAGCATGCGGCAGAAGCGGTCGACGTTGGCGTCGTCCAGCGGGGCGTCGACCTCGTCGAGGACGCAGACCGGGGCCGGGTTGGCGAGGAAGACGGCGAAGATCAGGGCCGCGGCGGTCAGGGCCTGCTCGCCGCCCGACATCAGGCTCATCACGGCCAGCCGCTTGCCGGGCGGGCAGGCGTAGATCTCCAGCCCGGCCTCCAGCGGATCGTCGCTCTCGACCAGCTTCAGCTCGGCCTGGCCGCCGCCGAACAGGGCCTCGAACAGACTCTTGAAATTGTCGTTGATGATGTCGAACGCCGCCACCAGACGCTCGCGCCCCTCGGCGTTCAGTTCGTCGATGCCGTCGCGCAGTTTGGCGATGGCGCTGGTCAGGTCAGACCGCTCGACCTTCATGGTGTTGAGCCGGTCGCCGTATTCGACGGCCTCATCCTCGGCCCGCAGGTTGACGGGGCCGAGCTGCTCGCGCTCGCGCTCCAGACCGTACAGCAGGCTTTCGGCCCCCGCGGCGTCGGGCGGGCGGGCGATGGCGTCTTCGGTCAGCTTCTGGCCGAGTTCCTCGGGCGACATCTGGGCCGTCTCCCGGACGTTGGCCTCGGTCTCGGCCAGCCGTTCGGCCGCGGCCTCGGACCGCGCCGCCAGCCCGGCCCGCGCCTCGCGCGCCTGTGAGGCCGTCGCCTCCGCCGCCCGCGCGGTCCGGTCGGCCTCGGTCGCCTCGCCCTCGGCCAGGGCGAGGGCATCGCCCGCGGCCTTGCGGCGCGTCTCGGCGGCGGTCAGGGCGTCCAGCAGGGACGAGCGCTGCGTCGCCAGCTGTGCGGGGGCCGCTGACGCCGCCTTCAGCTTTCCGGTCGTCTTCTCCGCATCCTTCTCAAGCGCCGCGATCCGCACCGTGGCGTCCTTCGCCCGGGCGGCCCAGCCGTCGCGTTCGCGGGTCAGGCCGTCCAGCCGCGCCTGACGGCCCGCGACCTCGCGCGCCTCGGCGTCGCGCTCGACCCGTGCCGTCGCCGCCGCGCCCCGCGCCGCGTCCGCCGCCGTCCGAGCCGCCGCCAGTTCGGCGCGCAGGCCGTCGAGGGTTTCGGAGGGTGCGTCGGAGCCCTGCGCCTCGGCGAGCGCGGCCTGCGCCGCCTCGACCTCGACGGTCAGCCGGCCGATCGTCTCGTCCAGCGCCAGCGCCCGGGCTTCCTTGCGGGCCTGATCGCGGCCGAGGCTCTCCAGCCGGTCGCGGGCGGCGGACACGGCCTTGTCGAGCGGGAAGGGCGCGGCGCGGGCAGTCTTCACCGCCTCCTCGGCGGCGCGGAAGGCTTCCGTCGCGGCCTTGAGCGCGGCCTGCGCCGTCTCCAGAGCGGGCTTGCCCGCGTCGATTTCAGCTTCCAGTTCGGACAGGCGGGTGCGCTGGGCGAGTCGCACGGCGGCGGGGCGTGGGGCCTCGGCGCGCTGGACGAACCCGTCCCAGCGCCACAGGTCGCCGGCGACGGTGACCAGGCGGGCGCCGATCGGGAGGGATCCGGCCAGCCGCTCGATCTCGCTGGCCGGGGCGACGCCGCATAGGGCCAGACGGGCTTTCAGCTGGTCGGGGGCGGAAACATGGGCGGCGAGCGGTTCGACCCCGGTCGGCCAGGTCGGAGCAGGGACGTCGGCGCCGGCCCAGTAGGCGGCGGCCTTCCTGTCGAGCGCCGCGTCCAGATCGTCGCCGAGGGCCGCCGCCAGCGCCGCTTCAAAACCCTTGTCCGCCTCGACGCTGTCCAGCGCCGGCGCGTGTTCGCGCTTGCCGTGGACCAGCAGCTGGGCGAGGCCGCGCGCCTCGGTCTGCAGCCGGCCCAGACGGTCCTCGGCGGTGCGGGCGGCGGTGCGGGCGTCGGCCTCGGCGCGGGCGCGGTCGCCGCGTTCGGCCTCGGCGGCCTCGACCGCCGCGCGGGCGGCGGCCAGGTCAGCCTGGGCGGTCTGGAGCGCAGCCTTGGCCGCCTCGATCTCGGGGGTTTCCAGAGGGCCGAGGGCCGCGCGCTCGGCCTGGGCTGAACCCAGTTGGGTCTCTGCCCGCGCCACGCGCGCCTCGGCGTCGCGTTTGCGGGCGCTTTCGGCATTGACCCGCGCCTCGACGGAGGCGGCGGCCCCGGCGACGCGTTCGACCTCGGCGTCGGCGGCCTTGCGGGCATCCTCGGCGGCGGCGAGGGCCGCCTCCAGTTCGGGTCCGCGCGTCGGCGCTCCGGCGATCTCGGCGGTCAGGGTCTCCAGCGCGGCGCCCAGTCGGGCCAGTTCGGCCGAGGCGTCGCCGGCCATGGCGGTCTCGCGCTCAATGTCGGCGGCGATACGGGCGGCCTCGGCGGTCAGCCGCTCGACCTCGGCCCGCGCGGCCTGTTCGGCCATGTCGAGCCGGTCGCGCTCCAGCGAGGCGCGGTGCAGCAGGGCGCCGGCGACGGCGTCTTCCTCGCGAGCGGGTTTCAGGGCTTCCTGCGCCGCCAGCGCCGCTGTCTGGGCCCGGCTGGAGGCGGTGGTCGCCTCGCCGACAGCCCGTTCCGCGTCCGCCAGTTCCTGCGCCGCGCCCTCGGCCGCCACGCGGGCGTCGTTCCAGCGCACGAACAGCAGGGCCGCCTGCAGGGCCCGGATCTCGGCCGAGATCTTCTTGTAGCGCTCGGCCTGCCGCGCTTCGCGCTTCAGCCGGGACAGTGCGGTCTCCAGCTCGCGGCCGATGTCGTCCAGCCGTTCGAGATTGGTCTCGGCCGCCTTGAGCCGCAGCTCGGCCTCGTGGCGGCGGGTGTGCAGGCCGGCGACCCCGCCGGCCTCCTCGAGGATGCGGCGGCGATTCTGCGGCTTGGCGGCGATCAGTTCGCTGATCTGGCCCTGCCGCACGAGCGCGGGCGAATTGGCGCCGGTCGAGGCGTCGGCGAACAACAGCTGGACGTCGCGGGCGCGGACCTCCTTGCCGTTGATGCGATAGGTCGAGCCCTGGCCGCGGTCGATGCGGCGCGACACCTCCAGCATGGGGCTGTCGGTGAAGGGCTGGGGGGCCCGGCGCTGGGCGTTGTCGATGGTCAGCTGGACTTCGGCGTGGTTGCGCGGCGGACGATCGGCGGCGCCGGCGAAGATGACGTCGTCCATGCCTTGGCCGCGCATGGCCTTGGCGGAGTTGGCCCCCATGACCCAGCGCAGGCCCTCCAGCACATTGGACTTGCCGCAGCCGTTGGGGCCGACCACGCCGGTCAGGCCCGGCTCGATATGCACCTCGGCGGGATCGACGAAGGACTTGAAGCCCACGAGCCGGAGGCGCTGGAACTGCATCGGCTCCTACGCAGTCACTGACCTGCGGCGGCCGCCCGGATCGCGACCTCCAGCCCGCCCAGCGAGCGGTCCGTCACCCGGCGTCCGTTGACGAAGAAGGCCGGGGTGGTGTTGACGCCGGCGGCGTTCGCACTGTCGACGTCGCGGTTGATGGCGGCCAGGGTCGCCGGGGTCGTGGCGCAGGCCTCGATCTGGGCCTGGGTGCGGCCGCTGACGGCGATGGCCGGGGCGTACCAGTCCTCGCGCGTTCCGCCCCGGAAGACCGCGTCCTGCCCGAGCATCAGGGCCGAGGCGACATCGAAGAACCGCTCCGGCGCTGCGCAGCGGGCCAGAGCGGCGCCCGGCATGGACATTTCCTCGGGCAGGGTCGGCAGGTTGCGGAACACCAGCCGGACCTGTCCGGTGTCGATGAACCGCGACTTGAACGTCGGATAGACGAACCGATGCCAGTCAGCGCAGTGATTGCAGGCGAACGAGGCGTATTCGACCACGGTCACCGGAGCGTCGGCCCGGCCGATGCTGCGATCCGCGGCCGTGACCGGAGCGAGCGTCTGCGCCAAGGCGGAATCCGACCCCGACGCGGAAGCCGCGACCGCGGGCGCCGCCAGCGCCAGCGCCAGGATCAGAAGGGATTTCCGCCGGGTGGTCACCGCCGCCCTCAGCCCTTGGCCAGTTCGGCGTCGATCGCCCGCGAAAGGTCGGCGAAGCTGGGGCCGCTGGTCGATCCGGGCGTGATGACCTTGACGCCGTTGACGTAGAAGGACGGCGTGCCGTCCACACCGGCCGCCTGGGCGGCGCGAGCGCGGGCGTCGGCGGCCGCGATGTTCTCCGGGTCCTTGATGCAGGTCTCGATCTGCTGGTTGCTCAGCCCTGCGCCGTTGCCGATGCGGAACAGGGTGTCGCGCGGATTGACGCCCTGTTGCCATTCGCGCTGGCTGGACATGATGCCGCCGACGACGTCGAAATATTTGTCCTCGCCGGCGCAGCGCGCGATCATGAAGCCGGCGACGGCGACATTGACCGGGCCGGTCGGGAACTCGCGGAACACGAACCGGACCTTGTTGGTGTCGACATAGGCTGCCTTGAAGGCGGGCCAGGTTTCCTCGTGCCAGGCGGCGCAGACGCCGCAGGTGACCGAGGCGTATTCCACCACGGTGACCTTGGCGTCGGCCTCGGACGCGCCGATGGCCATGTCGCCCTCGGCCCCCGCGCCCGCGCCGCCGCCGCCGCAACCCGCCAGGGTCGCCATGGCGGCCAGGGCTGCGGCGGTCATCGCCGCGCGGCGGCTCATGGCGGCGTATTTGGTCTTGGCGCTCATGGCGTCGTCCTCAACTGGATGCGGGATTCGGGAGAGCATCGCGCGATTCCCCGGTGATACGCGCGCTTCAGCACTTTCGAGAACAGAAACGGCGAAGTTTTGTCAACGGCCCGATCGGTCGCGGCCCTTTTCCGGATCGCCCAGAACCGCCCGACCGAGCCGTTCCAGCGGCCCCTTCAGTGCCTCCGGCGCGGCCTCAAGGGCGGCCTTCAGTTCGGCCTCCTCGTGGGCGGCCAGGGGCTGGGCGGCCGGCCGGCGTATCGGGGCGGCGGCGATGTCGGAGGGTGGTTTGACCGGCCCCTGGGCGATCCGCAGCCGGTCGACGCTGCCGGCCCCGAGGAACAGATTGACCCGCGCCAGAATATCCTCGGACTGGTGTTGCACCAGCAGGGCGGCTGGTCCCGCCACACGCAGCTCCAGCGTACCGCCGGCGCCGCCCCGGCCCCTGGTCAGTTTCTGCGGTCGGGTCACCCGCGCCAGCCGGTCACCGACGATCTCGCGCCAGCGGGGCTCGAGCGCCGCGGCGCCGCGTCCGAACTTGCCGTCCAGCTCCTTGATCAGCCCCTGGAGCGCGCGCCCGGCCTTTGGCGTCGGGCGCGGCGCGGGGCGCGTGCGTCGGCGCGACAGGATCTCGCGGGCCTCGGCGTCAGTGGGAAGGGGGCGGCGCATCCAGCCATACTAGGCGAAACCACGCGACCGCGCACCGGGCGTTGACGTAGCGATCTGCGACGTTTGCGCGAAGGCAAACCCCCATTCCGGGTACCCCTGATATTGACCGTCTGCGGCAGAGCTTACTTAGGTGCTGTTACCGGTTACCTGACCGGTGTGTGGGGGTTTGGTGGTGGGTACCGTCGTCAGTTATTTCGAGCACAAGCGCCGTGCGAAGGGCGGTCGGGCGCGCCATATTGATCCTGTGATCGCCGAAATTCTCGAGGCCCTGCTCGTGCTCGGCGGCTGCGCCCATCGGCAGATGGTGGCGGATCAGATCGCCCAGCGACGCAGCGGTCGATCCTGTCCGGCGGAGGTCGCAGCGCGAGACGAAATATTCGCCGCCTTCGACGCCTATCTGGTCTGGGCTGCCGGCCGCAAGACCGCGCCGTTGCTGGAACGCCCGCTGGGTGTCGGCAGCTATCGCTGGGCCCTCACCGATGCCGGTGCGCGGCTGTTGCAGTTGTCGGCGCCCGCATCGCGGATGGTCCGCTGACAGCCGCGACAGGCGAGCGCCCGCCCATCCGCACCTTGGCCCAGCTCGCGGACGCCGAAACGCCGTCGGGATCCGGCTGGGCGACAGGCGGGAATGACACGATGACGCGGATCCAGCGGGCCAAGGTGGCCTGGCTCTGTGTGCGGCTGCAACTCGCCTATATCGAGATCACGCGCGGCCTGGTTGACGGGGACCTGGTCTGCAGCCTGCTGCTGCCGGCCATCCTTGATGCGAACGTCGGCCATCTTGATGCGGATCCGGATATCAGCCGGCGTCACCAGGCGCTGGACGCCGCCTATCCGGACGAATTGCGGCGACCCGCCAATGCCCTCAGCATCGCCCAGTTTCTGGAGATTCCGAGAGAGACGGCGCGCGCCAAACTGGCGGGCATGGTGGCGAACGGCGTGCTTCATCGGTCCCCGGCGGGCTACATCCTTCCTGCGTCCACGCTGATCTCGGACCGGTTCCTGCCGTCGATACCGCGCTATCTCGATGCGCTTGATGACTTCATCGGCGGCCTCGGCCTGATCCGCGCCTTCGGCCTGGGATCCGGCAGTCGCCTGGCCCATCCGGTCTGGCCGGTCGCCTGGGCCGCCATGCGGCTCAGCACCGCCCACGCCCTGCGCGAGACGGCCTACACGCGGGAACTGACCGCCGGGATGAATCTGACCGCCTGCCATATCCTGCTGACCGTCTGTCATTACGTGAGCGGCCAGCTCCGCCTTCCGGCGCAGATGCCGGCCCGTGGCGGGGAGCTATCGGTCCTGGAACCCACTTTCGCGCCGGTGCGGGGTTCGGCTGTCGCCGCGCGGCTGAACCTGCCGGAGGAGACGGTCCGACGGCATCTGACGCAGCTGGTCGCGGCGGGATATCTCTGCCGTGGCCCACAAGGCTATGACGTGGTGCACGACGCCGACACCCTGCCGATCTGGCGGATGTTCCAGAAGCGGGCCCAGGCCAACGCCCGGCAGTTGATCTGGCGGCTCACGACGACGGGCGTTGTTCCCTCGGCGGAGTGATCGCGACCGTGATCTTCAGTGGGCGCCCGCGCCGGGCGCGGCTATCAGAGCCGATGCCCTCCGCCCTCCGCGCCGCCCTGCTGGACTGGTACGACGCCCATGGGCGGACGCTGGCCTGGCGCGCCTCGCCGGGGTCGCAGGCGCCCGATCCGTATCGCGTCTGGCTTTCCGAGGTGATGCTGCAGCAGACCACGACGCCGCACGCCACGCCCTATTTCCAGGCCTTCACGACCCGATGGCCGACGGTGACCGATCTGGCGGCGGCGGAAGACGCGGACGTCATGGCCGCCTGGGCGGGCCTCGGCTACTACGCCCGCGCCCGAAACCTGCTGGCCTGCGCGCGAGCCGTGGCGAACGCGCATGGCGGTGTGTTTCCGGACACAGAGGCCGGACTGCTGGCCCTGCCGGGGGTCGGCGCCTATACCGCGGCCGCCGTGGCCGCCATCGCCTTCGACCGCCCGGCCAATGTGGTCGACGGCAATGTCGAGCGGGTCATGGCGCGGCTGTTCGCGGTCGAGACCCCGCTGCCTGCCGCGAAGCCGGAGCTCAAGCGCCTCGCCGCCACCCTGGTCGCCGCCGACCGTCCGGGCGACTGGCCGCAGGCCCTGATGGACCTCGGCGCGACGGTCTGCCGCCCCGGAAAACCGTTGTGCGAGGCCTGTCCGCTGACCGCGTGGTGCGCCGGCTACGCTTCGGGTCATCCCGAGCGGTGGCCGCTGAAGACGAAGAAGGCCGAGCGGCCGCACCGCGCCGGCGTGGCCTGGGTTTTGCGCGACGATCGGGGGCGGGTGGGGCTGGTGCGTCGGCCGGACAAGGGGTTGCTGGGAGGGATGCTGAGCCTGCCGACGTCGGACTGGAGCGTGACGCCGTCGGACGCCACGCCGCCCGTCGCCGCCGACTGGCGCGAGGCGGGGGCGATCGAGCACGTCTTCACCCATTTCTCGCTGACGCTGACCGTGCGGGTCGCAGAGGGAAGCGGCGACTTCCTCTGGACGGATCCGGAGGCGGCGCTGGCCGCCCTGCCGACCGTCTTCCGCAAGGCGCTGGAGCGAGGTCTGGCCTAGCGGACCGTCCGCACCGACACCGGCCCTTCCCGGCGCAGGGGGATGACCACCGTTTGGTTTCCCGTCTGCTGGAACGCCAGATCGACCCGGCCGGCGCCGACCTGCAGATTGGTGACGTTCAGCCGGTCGATGCCCGCCGGCAGGACCGGGTCGTCGATCTCCACGGTTCCTGCGACCGCATCAATGCTGATCCCCAGCGCCGACTGCAGCATCAGGAACACCGACCCCGCGGCCCAGGCCTGTGGCAGGCAGGCGACGGGATAGGCGATCGGCGGCTCGCCGGGATTGCGCTCGAAGCCGCAGAACAGTTCGGGCAGGCGCAGGTGGAAATGCGCCGCCGCCGCATAGATCTCGCCCAGCAGCAGGGCCACCGCCCGGCGCTCGCCGTAGCGGGCCATGCCCGCCGCCGCCATGGCTGTGTCGTGGGGCCAGACCGAGCCGTTGTGATAGCTCATCGGATTGAACCGGGCCTGACCGGTGGCCAGTGTCCGCACGCCCCAGCCCGAGCGGAACTCGGCGCCCAGCAACCGCTTCGTCACCCGCTTCGCCCGCTCGACAGAGGGCAGGCCGGTGAACAGCAGGTGGCCGGCGTTGGAGCCGATCGACCGGCATGGCTCGCCGTCGCCGTCCAGGGCGATGGCGTAGAAGCCTTCGTCCTCCATCCAGAACCGGTCCTCGACCAGCGCCCGGACCCGCTCGGCCTGGGCCGCCCATGCCGCCTGCCGGTCGTCGCCCAGGGCGCCCGCCAGTTCGGCCATCGCCTGCCAGGCGGCAAAGGCGTAGCCCTGCACCTCCAGCAGGGCGATGGGCCCTTTCGGAAACCGGCCGTCGCTGTGGAAGATGGAGTCCTCGGAGTCCTTCCAGCCCTGGTTCGACAGGCCCGTCTCGGCCCCGCGCTGATAGCTGATCAGGCCGTCGCCGTTGAAATCGCCATGGTCCTTCATCCAGCCGACGGCGGCGATCAGACTGGGCCAGAGCCGGCGGATCAGTTCAAAGTCGCCGGTCCGCCGTGCATAGGCGCCGGCCAGGGCCACGAACAGGCAGGTCGTATCGACGCCGCCGTAGTAGAGGCCGAACGGCACCTCGCCGAGCGCGCTCATCTCGCCGCCGCGGGTCTCGTGCATGATCTTGCCCGGCGCGGAGTCCTGGAAGGCGGAGAATTCCGTCGCCTGCCGCATGGCGAGGTAGGTCAGCACGCCCTTGGCCAGCGAGGGGTCGAGCCACAGCATCTGCCAGGCCGTGATGATCCCGTCCCGCCCGAACGGCGTCGAGAACCAGGGCACGCCG
Organism: Brevundimonas sp. UBA2416; assembly: GCF_002343105.1. Taxonomy (NCBI): domain Bacteria; kingdom Pseudomonadati; phylum Pseudomonadota; class Alphaproteobacteria; order Caulobacterales; family Caulobacteraceae; genus Brevundimonas; species Brevundimonas sp. UBA2416. The sequence goes on along the minus strand of NZ_DDRM01000036.1, from coordinate 6,455 downwards.
GCATAGGGATAGGGGCCGGTCGGCAGGTCGGTCGTCAGCAGGGCGACATCGGCGCGGCTCTGGTCCAGCCAGTCATTGAAGCGCGGGCTGCGGGGCCCCCTCAGAGACGCGCCGCGCCGTCGACGGGCGCGCATGGCCAGCCGCGCCTGCAAGGCGTTCTGCCTGTAACGGACCTCGTCAGGCTGATCGCAGCGGTCCGGACCGCATTCCACATAGAGGTCGCAGCGCCGGCCCTTGGGCAGGCTGAACATGAAGTCCGCGCGCGATCCGGTGAGCCGCGCGGGCGGCTCGGAGAAGGCCAGACAACTGGTGCGCCGGACCTCGTCCAGCCCGACATAGGCGAAGGTGACGCGGCGGCCGTCGTGGACCGGCGGCTCGGTGGTCCCTCGCTTTTCGCGCAGGGTGCCACGCACCTGGAAGATGTCGGCGAAGTCAGCGGCGAAATCGATCGTCAGAGGCAGAAGCACGTCCTCGACGCCGTGATTGACCATGCGGATCCGCTCGAACATCCGGCGATCCCACACGAACCGCCGCCGCTCGATATGCAGCACGCCTGCCGGGGCCGAACGACCGCCCATCGGGGGCAGGGGCCGGTTGGTCGAATGGCAGGTGAAATAGACGTTGTCCTGGCTGACGCCGGAACTCAGCTGCGACGGGCGCGCCTGTCCGACCTTCATCACCAGCCGTGACAGGATGCGGGTGTCGCCGACGAACAGGCCGTCGGCCCCGCCCTTCAGGTCGCCCCAGCCGTCGGCCACCAGGAAGGTGTCGCCGTCCTTCAGCGCCATCAGCCGTTCAAGGCCGTCGGCTTCGCCGGATTCCGTGGCGGTGGTCTGGACCGTATAGGCGTCGTCCATGAGGGCTCCGGATGGCGGGCGTGACGGCGTCAGGCTGGCGTATGATTGCGAACGCTTGAGGGCCGTAACCCGTTCATCCGGCGCCGGTCAGAGATTGGCGGCCGCGAAGCTCCGGTCCTCGGACGGGCGCAGGGGCGTCACCACATCGGCGATCGCCTCTTCCGCGAACGGCCTTCGCGCCAGCAGGTCGCCGTAGACGTCCAGATAGCGCCGCGCCATGGCGGTGGCCGAGAAACGCAGATCGAAACGGGCGCGGATGGCGTGTCGATCCAGCAGATGCGCGCGACCGGCCGCGGCGACGGCCTGTTCCAGCGTATCCACGAGGAAGCCGGTCTCGCCATCCTCGATCACCTCCGGCGTCGAGCCGCAGCGGAAGGCCACCACAGGCGTGCCGCAGGCCATGGCCTCGATCATCACAAGGCCGAAGGGCTCGGGCCAGTCGATCGGGAACAGCAGGGCTTCCGCGCCGCCGAGGAAGGCGGATTTCTGGTGGTCGCCGATCTCGCCGACGAACTCGACCAGCGGATTGCCCTCGACCATCGGCTTGATGACGGTCTCCCAGTAGACCTTGTCGGCGGCATCGACCTTGGCCGCGATCTTCAGCGGCTTGTTCAGCCGGGTGGCGATCTCGATGGCGCGATCCGGCCGCTTCTCGGGCGAGATGCGGCCAAGGAAGGCGAGGTAGCCGGCTGCCTTGGGTGCGAAGCGGTACAGGTCTCCGGGCATCCCGTGGTGGACCGTGGCCTTCCAGCTGGCGCGGGGCAGGGGGCCCCTCTGGTCGTCGGAGATCGAGACCAGCCCGAACTCGGCCCAGCGATCGTAGACGCCCCCGATGTCCTTCATGTCCAGCCGGCCGTGAAGGGTCGTGATCGTCTTGTCGGCGCAGCGCGAGAAGAAGGGGAAGTGGATCATGTCGGTATGGAAATGGATCACATCGAACTCGTCGGCGCGCTTCAGCACTTCGGACAGCAGGGTCATGTGGGCCGCGAGATCGGACTTCAGCGGGGCCGGATCCAGCCGGATGGCCTGATCCCGAACCGGCACCAGGCGGGCCCGGGTTTCGGCGTCGGCGCTGGCGAACAGGGTGACGTCATGGCCGAGGTCAACGAGCGCGTCGGTCAGATGGGCGACAACGCGCTCGGTCCCGCCGTACAGCTTCGGCGGCACGGCTTCGTACAGCGGCGTGACTTGCGCGATCTTCATGGGCGAGGCTCCCGGCGCTCGCGGGGAGGCGAGGCGCCGGATCAGCAACCGTCTGGTGTGGGCGAGGTTCCCGGAATGGAGATTTTTACCGTGAAAAACCGGACCCTTACCGTGATGTCAGTGTCCGTTACCGGTCACTGCATGCCCGCCCGGACCTCGGCTCTCAGGGCGTCGATCGAGCGCAGGCCCTGGTCGGTCTTGAAGCGCCAGTAGGTCCAGCCGTTGCAGGCGGGGGCGTTCTCGAACAGGGCGCCGAGCTTGTGGATCGAGCCGGTCAGCTCGCCCGCCACCAGCGACCCGTCGGCCCGGACGCGGGCCTCGCGGTCGCCGCGGGGACAGTAGAGTTTGTCGCCCGGGGCCAGCAGGCCTGCCTCGACCAGCGCCCCGAACGGCACCTTCACCTCGGCCTTGCGCGAGCCCATGACCACCAGGTCCTCGGGCGCGGCCGGGATCACCGCCTTGATCCGCTTCTCGGCGACCTTGGCGTAGGTCTCGTCGCGTTCGATGCCGATCCAGTGACGGCCCAGCCGTTTGGCCGCGGCCCCGGTGGTGCCGGTGCCGAAGAAGGGGTCGAGCACCACATCGCCGGGCCGGGTCGCCGCCATCAGCACGCGGTGCAGCAGGCCCTCGGGCTTCTGCGTCGGATGCGCCTTCTTGCCCTCGGCGTCCTTGATCCGCTCCTCGCCCGTGCACAGGGCCAGGGTCCAGTCGGACCGCATCTGGACGTCCTCGTTGAAGGCCTTCAGGGCGTCGTAGTTGAAGGTGTAGCGCTTCTGGTCCCTCGACCGCGCCGCCCAGATCAGCGTCTCATGGGCATTGGTGAACCGCGTGCCCTTGAAGTTCGGCATGGGGTTGGACTTGCGCCAGATGATGTCGTTCAGGACCCAGAAGCCGAGGTCCTGGATCGCCGCGCCGAGGCGGAAGACGTTGTGATAGCTGCCGATCACCCAGATCGAGCCCTCGGGCTTCAGAATCCGGCGGCACTCCGTCATCCACTCACGGGTGAAGGCGTCATAGGCGGCGAAACTGTCGAACTTGTCCCAGTCGTCGTCGACCGCATCGACCTTCGAATTGTCCGGCCGCAGCAGGTCGCCGCCCAGCTGCAGATTATAGGGCGGGTCGGCGAAGACCATGTCGACGCAGGCGTCGGGCAGGGACCGCAACACCTTGATGCAGTCGCCGCGATGAATGACGTCGGTCTTGAACTCGGACATGGAAACGCGGCCCCGCACAGCTTGAAGGCCGATTGGTGAATCATCGCGGTTAAGGGCGGGTTGAGATGTAGAGAGGAACCGCCACATCCGCTCACGCTTTGTTACGGCCCCGGCCTCGCCTTCGCGGGCGCGGCACGTTAGTCAGGCCGGATACGATCAGGGCTCAGGGACCATGCGATGACTCAGTGGGTGTACGGCTTCGGCGGGGGCTCCGCCGACGGCGATGCGTCGATGAAGAACCTGCTGGGCGGCAAGGGCGCGAACCTGGCCGAGATGTCGTCGCTCGGACTGCCGGTGCCTCCGGGCTTCACCATCACGACCGAGGCCTGCGTCCACTACTATTCCAACGGCCAGACCTATCCTGACGCCCTGGCCGCACAGGTCGCCGCCGGGCTGAAGAAGGTCGAGACCGTCGTCGGCAAGACCTTCGGCGACGCGAGGAACCCGCTGCTGGTCTCGGTGCGCTCGGGCGCCCGCGCCTCCATGCCGGGGATGATGGACACGGTCCTGAACCTGGGCCTCAACGATGAGACGGTCGAGGGTCTGGCCGCCCTCTCCGGCGACCGTCGGTTCGCCTTCGACAGCTATCGCCGCTTCATCACCATGTACTCCAGCGTCGTCCTCGGCCTGAGCCACGACGATTTCGAGGAGGTGCTGGACGACCACAAGGACCGGCTGGGCGTCACCATCGACACCGACCTGTCCGCCGGCGACTGGGAGAAGGTCGTCGCCGACTACAAGGCCGTGGTCGAGGACCGGCTGGGCCAGCCCTTCCCGCAGGACCCCCATGACCAGCTTTGGGGGGCCGTCTCGGCGGTCTTCGCCAGCTGGATGAACGACCGGGCCAAATTCTATCGCCGCATGCACGACATCCCCGAAAGCTGGGGCACGGCGGTCAACGTCCAGTCGATGGTCTTCGGCAATATGGGCGAGACCTCGGCCACCGGCGTCGCCTTCACCCGCAATCCGTCGACCGGCGAGGCGAAGCTCTATGGCGAGTTCCTGATCAACGCCCAGGGCGAGGATGTCGTCGCCGGTATCCGCACGCCGCAGTCGCTGACCAAAGCCGGGCGCGAGGAGATGGGCGAGACCGCCCCCTCGATGGAAGAGGCCATGCCGGTCGTCTTCGCCGAGTTCGTCGATGTCGTCGGGCGGCTGGAAAGCCACTACCGCGACATGCAGGACATCGAGTTCACGGTCGAACAGGGCCGGCTGTGGATGCTGCAGACCCGCAACGGCAAGCGCACCGCCAAGTCGGCGCTGAAGATCGCCGTCGATCTCGCCGCCGAGGGCGTGATCTCGGAAGAAGAGGCCGTTTCGCGCGTCGAGCCCTCGGCGCTGGACCAACTGCTGCACCCGACCCTCGATCCCAAGGCCAGCCGCACCGTGGTCGCCGCCGGCCTGCCGGCCTCGCCCGGCGCCGCCACCGGCAAGATCGTCTTCGACGCCGACGAGGCCGAGCGCCTCAGCCAGCTGGGCGACGCCGTCATCCTGGTGCGCGAGGAGACCTCGCCCGAGGACATTCACGGCATGCACGCCGCCCGCGGCATCGTCACGGCCCGGGGCGGCATGACCAGCCACGCCGCCGTCGTCGCCCGCGGCATGGGCCGGCCCTGCGTCTGTGGCATCAATGAGCTGTCGATCGACGACAAGGCCGGGACCTTCACCGCCCGCGGCCGGACGTTCCGGGCCGGCGAGATCATCACCATCGACGGCTCGAAGGGCGAGGTGCTGGACGGCGCCGTGGCCATGATCGAGCCGGAGCTGACCGGCGACTTCCAGACCCTGATGGCCTGGGCCGACAAGGTCCGGCGCCTCAAGGTCCGCGCCAATGCCGAGACGCCGCTGGACGCCAAGACCGCCCGCGGCTTCGGCGCCGAGGGCATCGGCCTGTGCCGGACCGAGCACATGTTCTTCGACGACGCCCGCATCGCCGCCGTGCGCGAGATGATCCTCGCCGACGACGAGGCCGGCCGCCGTATGGCGCTGGCAAAGATCGCCCCGTTCCAGAAGGCCGACTTCGTCGAACTGTTCACCATCATGGCCGGTCTGCCGGTGACGGTGCGCCTGCTCGATCCGCCGCTGCACGAGTTCATCCCCCACAGCGACGCCGAGATCGACGCGCTGGCGGTCACCCAGGGCCTCGACGCTGCCAAGCTGAAGCGCCGGGCCAGGGAGCTGCACGAGACCAACCCTATGCTCGGCCACCGCGGCTGCCGCCTCGGCGTCGCCTATCCCGAGATCTACGAGATGCAGGTCCGCGCCATCCTGGAGGCGGCGCTGGAAGTGAAGAAAACGGCGGCGCAGGCCCCGATCCCCGAGATCATGCACCCGCTGGTCGCCCTCGGGCTGGAGATGAAATACCTGCGCGAACTGACCGATCGCACCGCCGAGGCCGTCTTCGCCGAGGCCGGGGACCGGGTCGAATACCTCGTCGGCACCATGATCGAACTGCCCCGCGCCGCCCTGCGCGCCGCCGACCTGGCCGAATTCGCCGAGTTCTTCTCCTTCGGCACCAACGATCTGACGCAGATGACCATGGGTTTCTCGCGCGACGACGCCGGCAAGTTCCTGCCAAGCTACCTCAAGGACGGCATGTACGAGCGCGATCCCTTCCAGTCGATCGACCAGAAGGGCGTCGGTCTGCTGGTGCGCATGGCGGTCGAGAAGGGCCGTTCGGTGCGCCCGGGAATCAAGCTCGGCGTCTGTGGCGAGCACGGCGGCGATCCGGCTTCGGTCGATTTCTTCCATCGTGCCGGTCTCGACTACGTCAGCTGCTCGCCGTTCCGCGTGCCGATCGCGCGTCTGGCAGCCGCCCAGGCAGCGATCGACAATCCCGCCTGAGGCGGCACTGCCTGCCCTGCTGGCCGCTTTGCCGGTCGGCAGGTCCTCTCCTCCGCCCGCCCGGCAACCGCCGGCCGGGCGTTTCCTTTCTGCCACCACGCTGATGGCCGGCAGTCCTGCTCCGATCGACCCGAACAGCGATGAAATTCGAGCTCCTCGCCAGTGATGGCGCAGCCCGTCGCGGTCTGCTGCACCTCCGCCACGGCACCGTCGACACGCCCGCTTTCATGCCCGTCGGCACCTATGGCACGGTGAAGGCGATGAGCCCGCGTGAGCTGCTCGCCACAGGCAGCCAGATCTGTCTCGGCAACACCTTCCACCTCTGGCTGCGCCCGGG